>NZ_JAKJIB010000056.1 GCF_021864505.1 Falsiroseomonas oryziterrae | reverse complement strand
GCCGCATCGGTGGTGCTGAGATGCACCGTCCGGCCGCGCGCGACGAGGCCGACGGCGATGGCGGCCGCCACCGTCGTCTTCCCGACGCCGCCCTTGCCCATGACCATGACCAGCCCGTGCTCGTGCGCGGCGAGCTCCGCGACGAGGGCGTCGAGCCCGGGCAGCGCCGGTTCGGCCTGCACGACGGCCGCCATCGACCCCGGCGGCTCCGCATCCGGCCGGAACAGCGCGCGCAGCGCCGGCAGCCCGACCATGTCGAAGCCGCGCATCGCCACCTCGTCGCGCGGCAGCGCACGCAGCGCCTCGGGCATGGCCTCCAGCGCCGCCCCGCCGGCCCGCTCGACGGCCTGCGCGACCGCATCCTCCGACGCGGCGCGAAAGACGCCGTTCACCACCAGGCGCTGATTCGCGAGGCCCAGCGCCGCCAGCTCGCCCGAGCTGCGCGCCGCCTCGGCGAGCGCCGCGGGCTCCGGCCTGGTCACCAGCACCACCAGGGTCGTCGCCGCATCGCCCAGCGCCTGCATCGCGCGCCGGAACCGCGCTTCCTGCATCTTCAGCCCGGAATGCGGGCCGAGGCAGGAGGCGCCCGCCTCGTTCGCCGCGAGGAAGCCCGACCAGGCCGCGGGCAGGCTGAGCAGCCGGAGCGTGTGCCCGGTCGGGGCGGTGTCGAAGATCACATGGTCGTGCTCCGCCGCGCCGCCGGCCAGCAGCGTGGCGAACTCGTCGAAGGCGGCGACCTCCGTCGTGCAGGCGCCGGAGAGCTGCTCCTTCACCTTCGCGCGTTCCGTCTCCGCCGCGCCGCGCATCTGGTCCAGCACGCGCGCCCGATAGGCGTCGGCCGCGGCGTCCGGGTCGATGTTCAGGGCGGAGAGGCCGGGCACGCCCGGCACCGGGCGCGGCGTGGCGGAGAGCGCGACGCCCAGCATCTCGTCGAGGTTGGAGGCCGGATCGGTGCTGACCAGCAGCACGCGGCGCCCGGCCTCGGCCAGCGCGATGGCCGAGGCGCAGGCGATCGAGGTCTTCCCGACGCCGCCCTTGCCGGTGAAGAACAGGTGGCGCGGCGGCTGCACCAGGAAGCCGGGCAGGCTCATCGTCGACAACCTCGCCGCACGCCCTCGTCCCGACGGCTCAGGACAGCCGCTCGAGGCAGAGCGCGATGCCCTGCCCGCCGCCGATGCAGAGGGTGACGAGCCCGCGCCGCTGCCCGGCACGGACCATGCCATGCAGCAGCCGGGTGGCCAGCACCGCGCCGCTCGCGCCGATCGGGTGGCCATGCGCGATCGCGCCGCCCTCGGGGTTCACGGCCTCCTCCCGCAGTCCCGTCTCGCGCATCACGGCGATCGCGATCGCCGCGAAGGCCTCGTTGATCTCGGCGCGCTCGATCTCCTCCGCGCGCCAGCCCGCCCGCGCCAGGGCGCGCTGCACGGCCGGCACGGGCCCGAGCCCGAACATCCCCGGCTCGACGGCGCCGACGCCGGCCGAGACGAGCCGCGCCATCGGTGTCAGGCCGAGGCGTTCCGCGGCGCTGCGCTCGGCGACGATCATGGCCGCGGCCCCGGTGTTCAGTCCCGGCGCGTTCCCGGCGGTGATCGTGCCCTCCTTCCGGAAGGCCGGGCGCAGCTTCGCCAGCGTCTCCGCGGTCGTGTCCGGCCGGTTGTGCTCGTCCTTCGCGAACGCGACCGGCCCCTTGCGGCCCTGGATCTGGACCGGCGCGATCTCGCCCTCGAAGAGCCCCGCGGCCTGGGCCGCCGAGAAGCGGGTCTGCGAGCGGAGCGCCCATGCGTCCTGCTCCTCGCGTGAGATCCCGCACTTTGTCGCCAGGTCCTCCGTGTGCCAGCCAGAATGCTGGCCGGAGAAGGCGTCGTTCAGGCCGTCATGCAGCATGCTGTCGATGAGCTGGCCGTCGCCCATGCGCATCCCCCAGCGGCCGTTCGGGAGCAGGTAGGGCGCGCGGTCCATGTTCTCCATGCCGCCCGCGATCATCACCTCCGCCTCGCCCAGGCGGATCTCCTGGGCCGCGGAGGCGATGGCCTGCGCGCCGGAGCCGCAGACGCGGTTGACCGTCAATGCGGGGGCCGAGACGGGGATGCCGGCGCCGATCGCCGCCTGGCGGGCCGGGTTCATGCGGTTGCCGGCCTGGATCACGTTGCCCATCACCACGCCGTCGATCCGGGCCGGGTCCAGTCCCGCGCGCTCCATGGCGGCGCGGATGGCGACCGCGCCGAGCTCGGCGGCCGGCATGTCCTTCAGCGTGCCGCCGAAGGTGCCGATCGCGGTTCGGACCGGGGCACAGATCACGACGTCTCGCTCAGCCATGGACGTTCCTCCTGTCGTCGGCCCGCGCGGGGCGCGCGGGCACGCGGTCGAAGCTGCGCCCGTCGGTCGCGCCCGCGGCTTCGTTTGATCCTCAGGCTACCGCCGCCGGACCCGGCCTGCCTTGCGTCGCATCAACTTCGGAGCCCTTTGCCGGGCAGCCCGGAAGCTTCTCGGCGCAGGATGCCGACATCGTGTTGCGCCCGCTGGCGGCGCGCGCCGGCCGCACGGAGCGGATCGCGGGGCGCGCGGTGTCCGTGGCGCGCGGCGGTGGAGGCATTAGGCGAAGTCATCGCCGCGCTGCTGCGGGGGGTTCTCGGAGCGCGCGGCGGCGGGGGTGGTGTAGAGGCGCAGCTATTCAGGGTTGCAGCTGTTGCCGCTTTCGACCCGTAGCGGACTCTCCGCGCGGCGCCTCACATCGCGTCATGGCCATGCCTCGGCGGCAAGCGCGGCTGCTGCGAAGCCGAGATGCAAGCCGGCGTGCGCGAGCATCGCAGCGACGAGGTCGCGCTGGGCGAAGAACAGGCCGAAGACCGCGCCCGCCATCCCGTTCAGGAGAAGCGTGCGTAGCACCGCGCCGGCTGCGGGTGGCGATCCGGCGAGGGCGAGCGCCGGCAGGTGGCTGGCGGCAAAGAGCGCGGCCGCACCGATCGCCGCAGCGGGCATGATCCAGTGTGGCGGGCGTGCCGTGCGGTCCGCGACGAGCCACGCGAGCGCCACCAAGAGAAGGCTCATCGCAAACCAGCGGAACATCACCTCCTCGACCACGGCGCCGTAGAGCAGCCCGACCACCAGTCCGCTGGCGCTCCACGCCTCGATGACGCTGGGTGGATGGCTCTCGGCCGCCTGCCACAGGCCGCGCAAACCGTGGTCGGCAGCCGCCATGACGAGGCCGAACAGCGCGCCCGCCGTCACCTGCCCTGCCCGCCGGGCGAGCGAGACGCTGTCGGCGAGACGCAGGTCGGCACGGACCGCCAGCCGGCTGCCCGCGAGGGCGGCGACGACCAGGAGCAGTGTGGGCTGCAGCAGCAGCGCCGTTGTCGGCACGCCGGGCACCTCGGGCAGCATGAGGCACAGCGACAGGATCCCAGGGACGCCCGCGAGCATGAGCGCACTGCGCGGCGTAGCGCGCGACACGGCGTCGAACTCACCGGTCATGGCGAATCGCTTCCTTTCTGGGCCGGCCTGCGACGAGGATGGACGCAGCGAAGGGCGGCTCGAACTGCGACGTCGGGATCAGCGGCACGCGAGCAACTGACCTGGCGGCCGGAGCACGGCGCGGCAGACCCATGCCGAACAGCGGCCGCAGCGACGCCGAGCGAGCCACCAGGGCCGCACCGGCCAAGCTCATCACGACCGCCGCACCCGCGATCGCGAGGCCCTTCAGGAGCGGCGCGTCCTGCCAGCCGAACAGCGCCCAGCCCAGCAGGACGATGATGGTCTGGTGGAGCATGTAGAAGGCCATGGACAGCGGCGCGAAGGCCGCGAGGGGGCGGATCGGCCGGGCGAGCCAGCGCCGGCCGGCGCCGAGCAGCGCGAGTAGGACCAGCCACTCCGCCGCGGTGCGGAGAGCGAGCCGGGCTTGGGGCGCGACCTCGACCGCGCCGAGTCCACCGCGCGCCACAGGCATCGCCGCGAACCACAGCGTCGCGGCCAACGCCGCGAGCCCCGCGAACAAGGCAAGATGTCGTGCGATCGCAGCGGACAGCGTCAGGTTGCGGCCGAACCACCAGCCGAGGATCACCAGCAGCCCGTAATGCGCGTGGTTCGCCCAGTCCTTCACAAGGTCATGGCTGCCCGGAAAGGCGGGCCGGAGCGCGATCTCAAGGGCTGCAAGCGGCGCGATGGGCAGCGCCAGTCGCCAGGGGCGGGCTGCGGCCCAGCGCGCGAGCCCCGCGCCATCCCCGGCGCGCGAGACCAGCGCCAGCAGGACGGCGTAGACGAACAGGTAGGGTAGGAACCACAGGTGGTGCCAGGAGAAGTTGGCCGCCGGGTAGCAGCAGACGAGAGCGTGCGGCAGGAACTCGACGAAACCGCCCTCGAAGACGGGCGCGCTCTGCCGCAGCGGCGCCGCCGGCGTCACGCGCTCCGCCCAGACCTGCGGCGGCACCAGGATGAGGATGCCGAAGGCCAGCGGCAGGAGGAGGCGTGCAACCCGTTCCTGCAGGAAGGCCAGCGGGCCGCGCGCCGCGAGCGCATAGGCGGCCGCCGTGCCGGCCAGCAGGAAGAGCAGCGGCATCTGCCAGAATTCGATCGTGCGTAGCAGAACAGAGGCCGCGCCGAAGGGGGCGTTGGCGTCCTTCATGTGCCAGGGCGTGGCGTCGAACAGCCGCGCAGTGTGGAAGGGGACGAGCATCAGGACAGCGAGGCTGCGAAGGTTGTCCACGTCGTGGCGGCGGGGGCTGGACAGGGGGGGCATGGGGCACCTACGCTCAATGAATGAACCGATCATTCAGTAATT
The DNA here is from genome assembly GCF_021864505.1 of Falsiroseomonas oryziterrae. Classification (GTDB taxonomy): domain Bacteria; phylum Pseudomonadota; class Alphaproteobacteria; order Acetobacterales; family Acetobacteraceae; genus Falsiroseomonas; species Falsiroseomonas oryziterrae. Next base: position 11,977 of record NZ_JAKJIB010000056.1, on the reverse strand, counting down.
CGGGAAGGCCTGCAACGCGCAGGGGCCCGCGTGCCGCGCCGGGCAGGCTTGCGGCCATCGCGGACGCCGCCGCCCGCGTCTTCACCCGCCAGGGCTTCCGGCTGTCACAGGTCGCCGACGTGGCGCGCGAGGCGGGGGTGGCCGCCGGGACCGTCTATCTCTACGCGGCCGACAAGACGGCGCTGCTCGATCTTGCGATCCGGGCAGCAGCCCGCCTCGGGCTGCCGGAGCCCGGCGATGGACCGATCGAGCCCGACCTATCCGCCACTCTCGCCGAGGCGCTGGGTCCGCGGCTCCCAATGCCCCGTATCGCGGCCGTCGCGGCCGGGGAGGCGAAAGGCGCGGCCGCGCCGCGTGCCCTGCTCGCGGAGCTCTACGACCTGCTGGAGCGGGAGGCACCGCTCATCCTGCTGCTCGACAGACTGGGCGCCGAAGTTCCGGAGATCCGGGATGCCTACACGGTGGGGCTGCGAGATAAGGCCTTCGCCGACTTCACCGCTGCGATCGAGCGCCTGGCGGCGAGCGGAAGCGTGCGACGAGACCTCGATCCGCGGATGATGGCGCGCGCCGTCCTCGAGATGCTGGCCTGGATGGCCATGCGGCGGCCCCGCGATTCCGCCCCGCCTGCGGGCGCCGAGGCGGTCGCGCGCGAGACGACGCTCGAACTTGCGGTGGCTGCTCTCGGGGTGACGCGACACGAGGCGCCCCTGGCAGCGGCCGAACCAGCCCCGAAGTCACGGGATGCACGGGTCAGGCGGTAGGGCGCCCGGACACGGTCCGGTTCCCGCCCATGACAGACGCTCGGCCCGCAAGCATGCCGCACGCCGCCGATTCCCCTGGACCTTCCCCGGCCGAGCGCGCAGGGTAGGTAATACGTCCTAGTAACGGGCCCGCTCTTTCAACCCGTGCATCTGCCCCCGGTCACCGCCTCCCCCCAGGCCGGTCAATTTGTCCGAACCCGCATTGCGCCACACGCACCCGCGTAGAGGGCCAAAGCGCTAAAGTCGCCGCCCCCGCTGCTGGCCCGTCGATTTGTCCGAAACCCCCCGACCCGCACGCCCGGCCAAAGTGCCAAAGCGGTAAAGCGCCAAAGCCGCGCGCCCCCGCCACACCCGCGGAACAACACCCCGCGCGCGCACCGCCGCCATACCCGCCCCCGCCCCGGCTGGTGTATGCACTCCCCCATGGACACCCCTGAGCTCCGCGCCGAGGGCCGGCTGGGCGGCGATCGCCCCGCCTCGCCGCCCCCGCCGCCCAAGGACACCCGCCGCAAGGACCGCCCGAAGCGCCGCCGCTTCGGCGGCACGCTCGGCTTCCTCTTCAAGACCATGCTGGTCCTCGGCGTCACCGGCGCGCTCGCTGCCGGCGTCGCCGGCTTCGCCCTCTACCGCAACGCCAGCTCCGAACTGCCGGACTATTCCTGGCTCGCCGACTACCAGCCGCCGCAGATGTCGCGCGTCTACGCGGCCGACAGCCGCCTGATGGCGGAGCTCGCCCAGGAACGCCGCGTCTTCGTGCCCATCGAGGCCATCCCCCAGCGCGTCCAGCAGGCCTTCGTCGCCGCCGAGGACCAGAACTTCTGGACCCACCACGGCGTGGACCCCGTCGCCATCGCCCGCGCCGTCATGGTCAATGTCGAGCAGATGGGCACCGGCCGCCGCCCCATCGGCGCCTCCACCATCACCCAGCAGGTCGCCAAGAACATGCTGGTCGGCGCCGACCGCACCCTGATGCGCAAGGTGCGCGAGGCCATCCTCGCGGTCCGCATCGAGAACGCGATGCCGAAGGCCCGCATCCTCGAGATCTACCTGAACGAGATCTTCCTCGGGCAGCAGGCCTATGGCGTCGCCGCCGCCGCGCAGACCTACTTCAACAAGTCGCTCGACGAGCTGACGCTGTCGGAAGCCGCCTTCCTCGCCGCCCTGCCGAAGGCGCCGAACAACCTCAACCCGGTGCGCTTCCCCGAAGCCGCCCGCGCGCGCCGCGACTACGTGCTGACCCGCATGGTCGAGGACGGCTTCGTGACGCGCGAGGAAGCCGACCGCGCGCGGGCCGAGCCGCTGACGCCGCGCCCGACCCGCCGCCCCGACATGATCCAGGTCGGCGGCCACTTCTCGGAAGAGGTGCGGCGCGAGCTGATCGCCCGCTTCGGCGCCGAGCAGACGACGATGGGCGGCCTCGTCGTCCGCACCTCCCTCGAGCCCGCGCTGCAGCTGGAAGCCGAACGCGCGCTGCGCCGCGGCCTGATGGAGTTCGACCGCCGCCGCGGCGGCTGGCGCGGCCCCGTCGCGCAGATCAACGCCTCGGCCACGGAGTGGCTGCCCGCCTTGCAGGCCGTCCCCCGCGTGCCCGGCATGCTCCCCGAATGGCGCCTCGCCGTCGCGCTCGAGGTCCGCGACCGCGAGGCCCGCATGGCCTGGCTGGAACGCCCCGAACCGCGCGCCACCCCGCAGCCCCGCACCGCCATGCTGGCCTTCGAGGAAGTCACCTGGGCCCGCCCGGTGCGCGACGGCCGGCTCGGTCCCGTGCCGCGCCGCATGCAGGACGTGCTCAATGTGGGCGACGTCGTGCTGGTGGAGATGCAGCCCGCCGCCGTCACCACCACCGCCGGCCCCCAGGGCAGCCCCCAGGGCGCCCGCCAGGCCCTCCGCCCCGAACGCCTCGCGCTGCGCCAGGTGCCGGAGGTCGAAGGCGCCGTCGTCGCGCTCGACCCCAACAACGGCCGCGTGCTGGCGATGGCCGGCGGCTGGTCCTTCGACAAGTCCTGGTACAACCGCGCGACGCAGGCGATGCGCCAGCCCGGCTCCTCCTTCAAGCCCTTCGTCTACCTCCCCGCGCTGGAACAGGGCGTGCCGCCGAACCAGCTGCTGCTCGACGCGCCGGTCGAGATCATGACGCCGCAGGGCATGTGGCGGCCCGGCAACTACGGCGGCGGCGCGCCGCAAGGCTGGGTGACGATGCGCAGCGCGATGGAGCGCAGCCTCAACCTCGTCACCATCCGCCTCGCCCAGCAGGTCGGCATGCAGGCCGTCTCCGACACCGCGAGCCGCTTCGGCGTGATCCCGAACATGCCGCGCTTCCTGGCGATGTCGCTCGGCGCCGGCGAGACGACGGTGCTGCGCCAGGCCGCCGGCTATGCGGGCTTCGTCAATGGCGGCCGGCAGATCACGCCGACGCTGATCGACACCGTGCAGGACCGCCACGGCCGCGTGGTGTGGCGCACCGACCTCCGCCGCTGCGGCGGCTGCGAGGGCGAGAACTTCGCCGCCGGCCCGCCCCAGCTGACGGAGGAACGGCGCCAGATCGCCGACCCGATCGCCTCCTTCCAGATGGTGAGCCTGCTGCAGGGCACCGTGCAGCGCGGCACCGGCACGCGCGCCGGGGAAGGCCTCGGCCGCCCCGTCGCCGGCAAGACCGGCACCACGGACGACTACAAGGACGCCTGGTTCGTGGGTTTCACCCCGGACCTCGTGGTCGCGGTGTGGGTCGGCTACGACGAGCCGCGTAGCATGGCCGTCGCCGGCGCACCCGATGCCGACGTCACCGGCGGCCGCCTCGCCGCGCCGATCTTCCGCGACGTGATGGCCGCCGCCCTGCAGGGCAGCCCGCCCATTCCCTTCCGCGCGCCCCCCGGCACCGCGCTGGTGCGCCTGCAGCTGGAGAACGGCCAGACCATCCTGGAGGCCTTCCGCCCCGGCACCGAGAACAGCGCGCGTCCGCCCTCCGATCCCTTCGGCGGCGCCAGCGGCGGTGCGGCCGCCGCCGGCCTGGACCGGGGTTTGGGCGGGTTGTACTGAGCCGCCCGTCATGAGTGCCGAGTCCGACCGGCTGAAGGCCGAGATCGCGGAGAGCATCGCGCTGCTCCGCAACCACATCGACTGGGACGCCGCCGTCGTGCGGCTCGCCGAGCTGAACGCGCGCGCCGAGGATCCGGACCTCTGGAACAAGGCGGAGGAAGCGCAGGCGGTGATGCGCGAGCGCAACCGTCTCGCCGCCCAGGTCGAGGGCGTGCAGAAGCTGGAACGCGACGTCGCCGACGCGCTCGAGCTGATCGAGCTGGCGGAGGCAGAGGGCGACCAGGGCACGGTGGACGCGGCGCTCGCCGACCTCCGCGCCGCGGCGGCCGAGGCCAAGCGACGCGAGATCGAAAGCCTGCTCTCGGGCGAGGCCGACGCCAACGACTGCTACCTGGAAGTCAACGCCGGCGCCGGCGGCACCGAGGCCCAGGACTGGGCCGAGATGCTGCTGCGCATGTACAGCCGCTGGGCCGAGGCGCATGGCTACAAGGTGGCGATGACGGAGCGGAGCGACGGCGAGCAGGCCGGCGTGAAGAGCGCGACGATCCAGGTGAGCGGCGCCAACGCCTATGGCTGGCTGAAGACGGAAAGCGGCGTGCACCGCCTGGTGCGCATCAGCCCCTTCGACGCCGCCGCGCGCCGCCAGACCAGCTTCGCGAGCGTCTACGTCTATCCGGTGATCGACGACCGCATCCAGATCGAGATCAACCCGGCCGACCTGAAGACCGACACCTTCCGAGCCTCCGGCGCCGGCGGCCAGCACGTCAACAAGACGGAGTCGGGCGTCCGCTTCACCCACATCCCGACCGGCATCGTGGTGGCGTCCACCCAGGACCGCAGCCAGCATCGCAACCGCGCCATCGCGATGGAGATGCTGAAGGCGCGCCTGTATGAGCTGGAGCTGTCGAAGCGCGAGGCGATCAACGCCGCGACCGAAGCCGGCAAGACCGACATCGGCTGGGGCCACCAGATCCGGTCCTATGTGCTGCAGCCGTACCAGATGGTGAAGGACCTGCGCACCGGCGTGGAGAAGGGCAACCCGGCCGCGGTGCTGGACGGCGAGCTCGACGAGTTCATGGCCGCGGCGCTCGCCCTCCGCGTCGGTGCGACACGCTCGGACGCGAGCGCGCAGGCGCAGTAGCCATGGCGGATCGCGCGGCGCTGGTGGAAGCGGCCCGCGCGCTCGATGCCGCGGGCTTCATGCCGCAGAAGTCGGGCAATCTCTCGCTGCGCACGCCGCGCGGCTTCCTGATCACGCCGTCGGGCCTGGCCTATGCCGCGATGACGGCAGACGACCTGGTGGAGTGCGCGGCGGACGGCGCGCCGCTGTCGAATGGCCGCCCGTCCTCCGAATGGCGCCTCCACGCCGCGATCTACCGCGTGCGGCCGGACGCACAGGCCGTGGTGCATACGCACAGCCCGCGCGCCACCGCGCTGTCCTGCGCGCGGCGGCCGATCCCGCCGATCCACTACATGATCACGCTGGCCGGCGCCGGCGCGATCCCCTGCGCGACGCACGCGACCTTCGGCACCGAGGCGCTCGCGCAATCCTGCGTCACCGCGCTCGGGTCGCATCTGCGCGCCACGCTGCTCGCCAATCACGGCGTCGTCGCGATCGGCGCGACGCTCGCCGGCGCGGTCGCGCTGGCGCGGGAAGTGGAGAACCTGGCCGGCCAGTATCTCGACCTGCTCGCCGCCGGCCTCGACCCGATGCTGCTCACCGACGCCGAGCTCGCCGAGGCAGCCACGCAGCTGAAAGGCTACGGGCGCCCGGCCTGATTGCCCCGGTAACGCCACGAAGCCGCCCCGCGGTCGCCGCCGGCGCGGTGCCCGATGTCGTCATCCGAGAGGAGGCAACGATGCGCGGCATCCGGTCCCTGCTGCTGGTCCCCGTCCTGCTCGCCGCGCCGCCGGCGCTGGCCGGGAGCCAGTCCTCCAACTCTTCCTCCAACTGCTCCAACGGCCGCTGCTCGAAGGTCGAGAGCTATGTCGTGGAGGATCGCTACGGCCGCCGCGGCTGGGTGCGGGAGGAACGGTGGCGCGAGCGGGAGTCGCGTGGCTATCGCCAGTGGCAGCCTGGCGGTGTCGTGGTCTGGCCGTTCTGGGAACCGCCACGACGTTTCCGGCGCGGGGACGACGACGACGACGATTGATAGGCTTCGACAGCAAGAAGGCCCGGGAGAGCGCTCTCCCGGGCCTTCCACATTGCCGGTGGCTTGCGCCGGCTAGGCCTGGTGACTCGCCGCCGCAGTGGCGCCAGCGATGATCCAGGCCGCGGACACGGCATCCGCCGAACTGCAATGAGACACTGGATCACCTCCTTTCGGTTGTTGACGACTAGGACGAAGGTGGAGGTGTCCGCGCCGCAGTGCAAGAAAAGATTCGCAGTCGTTCGGCGCGCGCGCCGTCAGCCGCGCAGCTCCGTCATGAAGACCTTCTGCGCCACCTGCCACCGCCCATCGATCCGCAGCAGCGACAGGAGGTCGGTGAAGAAGCGCGGCGGGATGGCGCAGCGCAGCTTGACCAGCGCCATGTCGGGGCCGACCACGTCGATCGACAGGATCTCGTCATGCCGCGCCAACCCTTGGGACTTCGGCGAGGGACGGTTGCGCACCGCCTCCAGCCAGGCGTCGCGCGGCGTGATCTTCAGCTCCCCCTCCCACCACTGCGTCAGCGCGCTGGTTGGGTGGAAGGCATGCGCGAGCTTGTCGGCATCGCCTTCGTAGAGCCCGTCGAGATAGGTCCGCACCACGGCCTCGATGGCCTCGCGATCGGTCATCAGCTCTTCGCCTTCGTGCGCAGGACGTGCTTCTGGATCTTGCCGGTGCTCGTCTTCGGCAGCTCGTCGAAGACCACGTGGCGCGGCACCTTGTAGCCGGCAAGGTGCTGCTTGCAATGCGCGATCAACTCCTCGGCCGTCGCGCTCATGCCAGGGCGGAGCTCGACGAAGGCGCAGGGCGTCTCGCCCCATTTCTCGTCGGGCTTCGCCACCACCGCCGCAACGGCAACCGCGGGATGCTTGTAGAGCGCGTCCTCGACCTCGATGGAGCTGATGTTCTCGCCGCCCGAGATGATGATGTCCTTCGAGCGGTCCTTCAGCTGGATGTAGCCGTCCGGATAGGTCACCGCGAGGTCGCCGGTGTGGAACCAGCCGCCGGCAAAGGCCTTGTCGGTGGCCTCCTTGTCCTTGAGGTAGCCCTTCATCACCACGTTGCCGCGCATCATCACCTCGCCCATCGCCGTGCCGTCGGCGGGGATCGGCGTCATGCTGTCCGGGTCCATCACCGTCAGGCCCTCGAGCGCGATGTAGCGCACGCCCTGGCGCGCCATCAGCCCAGCCTGCTCCTGCGCAGGCTTCGTGTTCCACTCGGCGTGCCACTCGTTGACGACGGAGGGGCCGTAGCATTCGGTCAGGCCATAGACGTGGCACACCGCGAAGCCGGCCGCGCGCATCGCGGCCAGCACCGCCTCGGGTGGCGGGGCGCCGGCGACGACGAACTGCACCTGGTGCGGCAGTTTCGCCTTCTCGGCCTCCGGCGTCGCCAGCAGCGTGGACATGACGATCGGCGCGCCGCACATGTGCGTGACGCCTTCCTGCGCCATCAGCCGCCACATGTCGGGCCCGCGCACGGCGCGCAAACACACATGCGTGCCGGCCTGCGCCGTGACGGTCCAGGGGAAGCACCAGCCGTTGCAGTGGAACATCGGCAGCGTCCAGAGATAGACGGGATGCTTGCCCATCCCCGCGCTCAGCACGTTGCCGATCGCCAGCAGCTGCGCGCCGCGGTGGTGATACACGACGCCCTTCGGCCGGCCGGTGGTGCCGGAGGTGTAGTTCAGCGTGATCGCATCCCACTCGTCGCCGGGCATCACCCAGGACCAGGATGCATCACCCTCGGCCAGGAACGCCTCGTAGTCCGTCGCCCCCTCCAGCCGGTTGGCGCGCGCCGCGTCGGAAGCCTCCGGATCATCCACCTCGATCAGAAGGGGCTGCACCTTGCATTGCGTCAGAGCGACGCGCAGCAGCGGCACCAATTCGCGGTCCACGATCACCGCCTTCGCCTCGCCATGGTCGAGGCAATAGGCGATGGTCCCGGCATCCAGCCGCGTGTTGAGCGTGTTCAGCACGCCGCCCGTCATCGGCACGCCGTAATGGCATTCCAGCATGGCGGGCGTGTTCGGCAGCAGCGCCGCCACCGTGTCGCCGCGGCCGATGCCGCGCTTCGACAGCGCGTGCGCCAGCCTCACGCAGCGGTCGCGCAGCTCCCGGTAGTTCCGTCGCAACGCGCCGTGCACCACGGCGGTGTGGTGCGGGAAGACCTGCGCCGCGCGCTCCATGAAGAGCAGCGGCGTCAGCGGCTGGTGGTTGGCGGGGACGCGCGGCAGGGCGTCGTAGTCGCGGGCGGCCATCTATCTGTCTTTCCACACTGCCTTGCGCTTGCCGAGGAAGGCGCCGATGCCCTCGATCGCGTCCTCGGCCAGCAGGTTCTCGGTCATCACCGCGGCGCAATGTGCATAGGCCTCGGCCAGCGGCAAGCCGCGCTGGCGATGGAACGCCGCCTTGCCGATCCGCACCGTATGCGCGCTGCGTTCGGCGATGCGCGTGGCAAGCGCCATCGTCTCCTCCGCCAGCCGCTCATGGGGCACGACGCGGTTGACGAGGGCGATGCGCTCGGCGTGCTCGGCGCCGATCATCTCGCCAGTCAGCAGCATCTCCATCGCGGGCTTGGCCGCGACCGCGCGCGACAGCGCGACGGCGGGGGTGGAGCAGAACAGGCCGATATCCACGCCCGGCGTGCAGAAGCGTGCCTGGTCGGAGGCGACGGCGAGGTCGCAGGTCGCGACAAGCTGGCAGCCCGCCGCCGTCGCCACGCCCTGCACCTGCGCGATGACCGGCTGCGGCAGCGCGACGACCGCCTGCATCACCTGCGCGCAGCGCGTCATGGCGGCGTCAAAGAAGCCCCGGCCACCGTCAGGATCGGCGCGATGCGCGGTGATCTCCCGCAGGTCGTGCCCGGCGCTGAACACCGGCCCCTCGGCGGCGAGGATCACCACGCGCACGCGCGCATCCTCCGAGATGCCGGCGAGCGCCTCCTGCAGCGCGCCGAGCATGGCGAAGGACAGCGCGTTGCGCGCCTCCGGCCGGTTCAGCGTCAGCGTCGCGATGCCGTCCGCATCCGTGCGCAGCAGCAGGGGCGCGCCGCCGTCCATGCTACTTCTCCGCCGCCTTCAGGACGTCCCCGATCTCGTCGAGGATCGCCGGATCGTCGATGGTCGGCGGCACCGCATAGGTCTCGCCATCGGCGATCTTGCGGATCGTGCCGCGCAGGATCTTGCCCGACCGCGTCTTCGGCAGCCGCGCCACCACCCGCGCATCCTTGAACGCCGCGACCGGCCCGATCTTCTCGCGCACCAGCGCGACGAGTTCCTTCGCGATGGTCGCCTCGTCCTTCGTCGTGCCGGCCTTCAGCACCACGAGCCCGATCGGCGCCTGGCCCTTCAGCGAATCCTTGACGCCCACCACCGCGCATTCCGCGACGTCGGGATGGCCCGCCAGCACCTCCTCCATCGCCCCGGTGGACAGCCTGTGGCCGGCGACGTTGATGATGTCGTCGGTCCGGCTCATCACCCAGACATAGCCGTCCGCATCCACCATCCCGGCATCCGAGGTGTTGTAGTAGCCCGGGAAGGTCTCGAGATAGGCGCTGCGGAAGCGGTCGTCGGCGTGCCACAGCGTCGGCAGGTTCGACGGCGGCAGCGGCAGCTTCACCGCGAGCGTGCCGATCTGCCCGCGCGGCACCTCCTGCCCGCCTTCGTCCAGCACGCGCAGATCGTAGCCCGGCGCCGGCTTGCCGCCGGAGCCAAAGCGGCTTTCGAACAGCCCGAAGCCACGGAAGTTGCCGCTGATGCACCAGCCCGTCTCGGTCTGCCACCAATGGTCGATCACCGGCTTCTTCAGCAGCGCGCTCGCCCATTCCGCAGTCGGCGGGTCGCAGCGCTCGCCGGCGAGGAACAGCGCCTCGAGCTTCGACAAATCGTGCTTCGCGACGAAGGCGCCCGAGGGGTCCTCCTTCTTGATGGCGCGCAGTGCGGTCGGCGCGGTGAACAGCACCTTCACGCCGTGCTGCTGGCAGACGCGCCAGAAGGCGCCGGGATCGGGCGTGCCGACCGGCTTGCCCTCGTACATCACCGTCGTGCAGCCGGCGAAGAGCGGCCCGTAGACGATGTAGCTGTGCCCCACCACCCAGCCGACATCAGATGCCGTCCACATGACGTCGCCGGCCTTCAACCCGTAGAGCATCGCCATCGAGTTCATCACCGCGACGGCGTGGCCGCCATTGTCGCGCACAATGCCCTTCGGCGCGCCCGTCGTGCCGGAGGTGTAGAGGATGTAGAGCGGATCGGTCGCCGCGACCGGCACGCAGGGCATGTGCGGCGCCTCGGCCTCGGCGGCGAGGAAGTCCACGTCGCGGCTCGGCGTCAGCTCGCAGGGCTGCTCCGGACGCTGCAGGATCAGGCAGTGCTGCGGCTGGTGCGGCGAGAGCGAGATCGCCGCGTCGAGCAGCGGCTTGTACTTCACCACGCGCCCCGGCTCGAGCCCGCAGCTCGCGGAGACGATCACCTTCGGCTTGGCGTCGGCGATGCGCGCCGCGAGCTCGGCCGCCGCGAAGCCGCCGAAGACCACCGAATGCACGGCGCCGAGCCGCGCGCAGGCCAGCATGGCGATCGCGGCTTCCGGCACCATCGGCATGTAGATGATGACGCGGTCGCCGGCCTCGACCCCGCGCGCGGCCAGCGCGCCGGCGAAGCGCGCCACGCGGTCGTGCAGCTGCGCGTAGGTAAAGGTCGCGCTGCGCCCGGTCATCGGGCTGTCCCAGATCAGCGCGGGCTGGTTGCCACGGCCGGCGCCGAGGTGGCGGTCGATCGCATTCCAGCAGGTGTTCAGGCGCCCGTCGGGGAACCAGCGACCGTAGACGCCCATCTTCGGGTCGAAGATGGTCCTGGGCGCGACCTCCCAGTCGATCGCGCGGGCGGCGCGTGACCAATAGGCGTCGGGATCGGCCTTCCACGCCGCATAGACCTCGTCGTAGCGGCTGGCCCCGGTGCTGCCGTCCATCGCGCGCCCTCCTCCTCTGCGCGGCCTTCGCGCCGCTTCCGTTCTTGCCGGCCAGTGTGCCATCGTCCCGCGCATGGCGGGAGGTCTATGGCAGTCCTGGCGGGCCCTCTTCACGGCGGTCCCCGCCGGCTCGCCGCTCGCCCCGGCCGCGGCACCCCTGCCGGACGGCCCGATGGAATCGGTGCCCTATGTCGTGTTCGACCTCGAGACGACGGGGCTGCGCCCCAGCATCTCGGATGACGTCGTGCAGATCGGCGCGGTTCGCCTTGAAGGCGGGGTGGAGACCGGCAACTTCGACACGCTGGTGAATCCCGGGCGCCCGATCCCGCCGGTCAGCACGCGCTATCACGGCGTCACGGATGCGATGGTCGCCCGCGCGCCGGGCGCGGCCGAGGCGATCGCGACCTTCCGCGACTTCGCCGCCGGCGCCGTGCTGGTCGCACACAACGCCGCCTTCGACCTGACCGCGCTCGCCGGCGCGGCGGAGCGGCGCGGCGCGCCGCGCCTGCCCAATCCCGCCATGTGCTCGATGACGCTGGCGCGCTGGCTCGACCCGCGCGAGCCGGATGTCTCGCTCGACGGGCTCTGCGGCCGCGCGGGACTGGTGATCGAGCATCGGCACCACGCGCTTGGCGATGCGCGCGCGACCGCCGTGTTGTGGATGAGCCTGCTGGCGCGCGCCGCAGCGCGCGGGTCGCTGAACCTGCCGGATCTCGCCTTCCGCAGCTCGATGACCGAGCGGATCGTGGAGAACGCGCGGCATTTCTGACCGCCTCACCAGACGCGGCCCGTGAGGTCGGCGGCAGCGGTCTTCGCGAAGCTGCGCACCGCCTTCAGCGCGTCCTTCAGCGCCGCGCGCTGCGGCGGCGCCAGCGCGGCCGTGTCCACCAGGTTGCCCGGAACGAGCCCGGCCGCCTCATCCGCCAGTTGCTGGCGCAGCACCGCATCCAGCAGCGTCGCGAAGGCGGCCTGCAGCCGCTCCGCCTCCACGGCGGAGACCACGCCGCGGGCCGCGAGCCCGGCGATGCGCGCCGGCCTTGATCGGAAGAGCACTCGTCTGAAC
>NZ_JAKJIB010000559.1 GCF_021864505.1 Falsiroseomonas oryziterrae | reverse complement strand
GCGCTGCTCGTCGCCTCGCGCCAGCTGCTGCGCGAGCCCGACCCCGCGGCCGCGGCGCGGGCGGCGATCGGGCGCATGCCGCGCGGCTCGCTCTCGGTCGAGGAGGTGCTCGGCCATGTGCGCGTGGCCGCGCTGTTGCCGTTGACGGATGACGGCGTGGCGCGGGTCTCCGCGGCGATGGTCGCGGCCGCGTTTTCCGCCGAGTTCCGCGCTGCCTGGCAGCGCGCGAAGGACTGAGGAACCCCCATGGGCTTCAATTGCGGCATCGTCGGCCTGCCGAATGTCGGCAAGTCCACGCTGTTCAACGCGCTGACGCAGACGGCTGCCGCGCAAGCGGCGAACTACCCGTTCTGCACCATCGAGCCGAATGTCGGCCGCGTCGCGGTGCCCGATCCGCGCCTCGACGTGCTGGCGAGGATCGGCAAGTCGGCGAAGATCATCCCGACCAGCCTGGAATTCGTGGACATCGCTGGGCTGGTGCGCGGCGCGTCGAAGGGCGAGGGGCTCGGCAACCAGTTCCTGGCGAACATCCGCGAGGTGGATGCCATCGTCCATGTGCTGCGCTGCTTCGAGGACGGCGACATCACGCATGTCGAGGGCAGTGTCGATCCGGTGCGTGACGCCGAGACGGTCGAGACCGAACTCATGCTGGCCGACCTCGACAGCCTCGAAAAGCGTGCGCAGGGCCTGGTGAAGCGCGCGCGCGGCGGCGACAAGGAAGCGGTCGCGCAGATGGCGCTGATCGAGCCGCTGAAGGCGGCGCTCGAAGCCGGCAAGCCCGCGCGCACCGCGGTGCCGAAGGGCGAGGAGGAGGCGGCGAAGCGCCTTCAGCTCATGACGACCAAGCCGGTGCTCTATGTCTGCAACGTCGAGGAAGGCTCGGCCGCGACCGGCAACGCGCACAGCGCGCGGGTGCAGGCGATGGCGGCGGCGCAGGGCGCCAAGGCGGTGATCGTCTCGGCGGCGATCGAGGCCGAGATCAGCCAGATGCCGGAGGGCGACCGCGGGGAGTTCCTGTCCTCGCTCGGCCTGCAGGACAGCGGGCTCGATCGCATCATCCGCGCCGGCTACGAACTGCTCGGGCTGGTGACCTACTTCACGGTGGGGCCGAAGGAGACGCGGGCCTGGACGATTACGCGCGGGACGAAGGCGCCGGGCGCGGCGGGCGTGATCCATGGCGACTTCGAGCGCGGCTTCATCGCGGCGGAGACCATCGCCTATGACGACTACGTCGCGCTGGGTGGCGAGGCGGGGGCGAAGGATGCGGGCAAGATGCGCGTCGAGGGGAAGGAGTACGTCGTGAAGGACGGCGACGTGCTGCTGTTCCGCTTCAACGTGTAGCGTGCTGCGGGGGCGCTGCCCCCGCGCCCCCGCCGGGGAGCCGAGGGGCTCCCCGGACCCCAGCCATCTGTTTTTCAACGCCGAAGGCGGAGGGGGCCGAAGTGCCCCCTCCGCCTTCGGCGTTA
>NZ_JAKJIB010000558.1 GCF_021864505.1 Falsiroseomonas oryziterrae | reverse complement strand
AGCAGGCCGCCCAGCCCGCCGCCCATCTCGCCCCCGCCGCCAAGCTGGCCGCGCGCGCTTGGCATCCGCGGCACGCCGAGCGGGGAGCCGCCCATCCCGCCGCCCGCGCCCGGCTGCTGCGCGCCGCCGAGCGCCCCCATCAGGATGCGCGTGAGAACGTCCGACATGCCTGCCTCCCTGCCGCCGCCCGCCAACGCGACCGGTCCCGGAGTGTTGCAGCGCGGCTCTGCCGGCCGAAAGCCGAAAACGCATCCGCGCCGGTCACGACGCGCGGCTCACGCCCCGCCGGTCACAAGCACGCCTTGTCCGCCCCGCGCGATTGACCGTCCCCTGGCGCGGCCCGACCATCGCCGCCGCAAGGGGAGGAGAAGGGCCATGCGCGCCTGGGCCGTCGTGGCGGCGAAGCAGCCGCTGCAGGAGATCGAGCTGCCGACGCCGGAGCCGACCGGCAAGCAGGTGCTGCTGGAAGTCACCCATGCCGGCGTCTGCCATTCCGACATCCACATCTGGGAGGGCGAGTGGGACCTCGGCAGCCGCGGGAAGATGCGGCTGTCGGAGCGCGGCGTCGTGCTGCCGCTCGCCATGGGCCACGAGATCGTCGGCCGCGTCGTGAAGTGGGGGCCCGACGCCGAGGGCCAGGGCCTCGCCGTCGGCCAGACGCGCATCGTCTTCCCCTGGGTCGGCTGCGGCACCTGCGCCCGATGCCGGGCCGAGGACGACAACATGTGCGTCCAGGGCAAGGCGCTCGGCGTCTTCCAGAACGGCGGCTATGCGACGCATGTGCTGGCGCCGCAGCCGCGGCACCTGGTCGATCCCGGCGACCTCGATCCGGCGCTGGCGGCCACCTATGCCTGCTCCGGCATCACCGTCTTCTCCGCGATCAACAAGGTCATGCCGCTGCCGGCCGACACGCCGATCGTGCTGGTGGGTGCCGGCGGGCTCGGCCTGCAGGCGATCGCGGTGCTGAAGGCGATGGGCCATCGCCGCATCGTCTCGGTCGACATCAGCGCGGAGAAGCTCGCCGCGGCGCGCGAGGCCGGCGCCACCGATACGCTGGAGGCGACGGGCGACGACGTCACGAAACGCCTGGTCGCGCTCTGCGGCGGCCCGGTCGAGGCGATCATCGACCTCGTCAACGGCAGCGCCACCGCGCGCATCTGCTTCGACGCGCTGACCAAGGGCGGCAGGCTCGTCCAGGTCGGGCTGTTCGGCGGCGAGCTGACGGTGCCGCTGCCTGTCATGGCGATGCGCGCCCTGACCGTGCAGGGCAGCTATGTCGGCAGCCCGAAGGAGTTGCGCGCGCTCGTCGCCATGGCGCAGGGCGGCCGGCTGCCCGCCATCCCGATCACCCGCGAGCCGATGCGCAACGCCGACGCGGCGCTGCAGCGCCTGATCGCGGGCAAGGTGACGGGGCGCATCGTGCTGACGGCCGAGGCCGCGTAGCGCGGTGCGGTGATCGGGAGGGGCTTCGCCCCTCCCGGACCCTCCCCACC
>NZ_JAKJIB010000557.1 GCF_021864505.1 Falsiroseomonas oryziterrae | reverse complement strand
GCCGCCCGCGATCGCCGCGCGCGCCGCGCCCGCCGCCCCGCCGGGCGAGCCGCCGGTGTCGCGCGGAACGAGCTCGACGCCGGACGGCGCCTCGTCGAACAGGCCCATGGTGGCGGCGTTCAGCAGCGACTGGCCGAGCGGCGCCTGGGGCCCCGACAGCGGCACCAGCAGCCCGGCGCGGAGGTTCTGCGCCCCCGGCGCGAAGGCGGGCCGCGTGGTCGTCGGGACCTGGGGTTGCGGAGCGCAGGCCGCCAGGCCGAGAACAGCAGCGACACAGGCAGCGCCCAGCGCGCGGCGGAAAGGCAGGAATGGCAAGCGGCGACCCTCCTGGACAGGCGCGCGACGCCCCGGCGGGGCTCAGCCTCGTCGCGACACCGATCGGCAACCTCGGCGACCTGTCGCCCCGCGCCCTCGCCGTGCTCGGCGCCGCGGACGCCGTGCTCTGCGAGGACACGCGGGTGACCGGCCAGATGCTGGCCCGTCATGGCATGTCCGCGGCCCTGCTGCCACTGCACGACCATAACGAGGCGGAGATGGCGCCGCGCGTGATCGAACGGCTGCGGGCCGGGCAGCGCATCGCCCTGGTCTCGGATGCCGGTACGCCGCTGGTCTCCGACCCCGGCTACCGGCTGGTGCGCGCGGCGATCGAGGCGGGGCTGCCGGTCACCGCCATCCCGGGCCCGAACGCCGCGGTGATGGCGCTGACGCTGTCCGGCCTGCCGCCGCATCCCTTCCTCTTCGCCGGCTTCCTGCCGCCCAAGGCCGGGCCGCGCGACGCCGCCATCGCGAGGCTGCGGGCGGCAGAGCGGGCGGGGCTGGCGGCCACCCTCATCTTCCACGAGGCGCCGCACCGGTTGGCGGAGGCGCTGGCCGCGCTGGCCGAGGGGCTCGGCCCCGACCGGCCCGCCGCGGTGGCGCGGGAGTTGACCAAGCGCTTCGAGGAGGTGCGGCGCGGCAGCCTCGCCGACCTCGCCGCGCACTATGCGACGCACGAGGCGCTGGGCGAAATCTGCATCGTGGTCGGCCCGGCGCCGGAGGAGGCGACGGCGGCGGCCGACCTCGACGCGCAGCTGCGCGCCGCGATGGAGAGTGCCAGCCTGCGCGACGCCGCGGCGATGGTCGCGGCAGCGACCGGCCTGCCGCGCAAGCAGGTCTATGCGCGGGCGCTGGAACTGGCGAGGGACGCTCCGTCCGGGTCGGGCGTCGGCTGAACCAGCGCCGAGCCAGGCGGCAATTCGTTCGCCAGCGTGGCCAGGCAGGCCTTGATGCGACGGTCCGGGCCGGCCCCGAGCCCGAGGACCGGCACGCCTCGGGCGATGGCGAGCGCAGCGACGAGATCCTGGTTGGTCACGACATGCGCGCAGCGCGCGACGAGGCCCGCCAGCCGCGCGGCGTCAAGCGAGCGTCGGAACGCCGGGTCCGACAGTTCCGGCAGCAGCACCGGCGCGCCGTCCAGCCAGGCGGCGGCGAAGGCGCGGGTGCCGCCGAGATCGTC
>NZ_JAKJIB010000556.1 GCF_021864505.1 Falsiroseomonas oryziterrae | reverse complement strand
CGCAACCTCGGGCTGATGGTGGATGCGATCCTCGACGTGGTGGAGGAGCGGCTGGAGATGACCGCGGGCGGCGCGCGGCCCGGCGTGCTCGGCACCGCGGTGGTGGCGGGCCGCGTGACGGAGGTGATCGACACCGCCTGGTGGCTGCGGCGGGCCGGCGGCGACTGGTTCCGCCCCGCCGCCGCGGCCGGCACGGCGCCGCGGCTGCTGGTGGTGGAGGACAGCGGCTTCTTCCGTGAACTGGTGGTGCCGGCGCTCGCGGCCTCGGGCTACGAGGTGACGGCGGTGGGCGGTGCGGCGGAGGCGCTGGCGCTGCGCGAGGCCGGCGCGGGTTTCGAGGCGATCGTGTCGGATCTCGAGATGCCGGGCATGGACGGCTTCGCGCTGGCGCGCGCGGTGCGGCAGGGCGGCGCCTGGGCGGGGCTGCCGATGGTGGCGCTGTCGGGCCGCACCGATCCGGAGGCGCGCGCGCGGGCCCGCGCGGCAGGCTTCACCGACCACGTGGGGAAGTTCGACCGCGACGCGCTGGTGCAGTCGCTGCGCGCCTGCCTGTCGCTTCCGATGGCGGCGTGAGCGGGCGATGGCGGAGGCGGAGCTCACCCTGACCTTCACCGTGGCCGGCCAGCCCTGCGGCGTGCCGGTGCTGTCGGTGCGCGACGTGCTGGGGCCGCAGGCGATCACGCCGATCCCGCTGGCGCCGCCGGAGGTGGAGGGTGCGATGAACCTGCGCGGGCGCATCGTGACCGCGGTGGATCTGCGCCGCCGGCTCGGCCTGCCGCGCCGCGCGGACGGGGCGCGGCCGATGAGCATCGTGGTGGAGCAGGGGGCGGAGCTCTACGCGATGCTCGCCGACGCGGTGGGCGAGGTCGCGCCGATGCCGGCGGTGGAGCGGGCGCCCAACCCGCCGACGCTCGATCCCGCCTGGCGCGAGGTGTCGCGCGGCGTGCACCGGCGCGACGGGCAGCTGCTCGTCGTGCTCGACGTGGACCGGCTGCTGGCGGTGGGCACGTGAGCGGCGTGCCGACGCCGGCTCGCGACGAGGCGATCCGCGTGATGCTGTGCGACGACAGCGCGGTGGCGCGCGGGGCGCTGGTGCGGCTGCTGGCGCGGGATCCGTCGATCCGCGTGGTGGCGCAGGCGACGGATGGCCGCGTCGCGCTGGACCAGCTGGCCGCGATGGCGCCGGCGGCGCGGCCGGACGTGCTGCTGCTCGACCTCGAGATGCCGGTCATGGACGGGCTGACCGCGCTGCCGCTGGTGCTGCGCGCCGCGCCGGGGCTGCCGGTGATCGTGGCGAGCACGCTGACCGAGCGCGGCGCGGACGCGACGATGAATGCGCTGCGGGCCGGCGCGGTGGACTACCTGCCCAAGCCCTCCGCCGCGCAGGGCGGCATGGCCGATCCGCGCTTCGGCGAGGAGCTGCGCGCCAAGGTGACGGGATGGGCGCGGATGCGGCGCCGGCCGGGCGCGCAGCCGCCGGCGGCGGTGCAGCCGGGGCGG
>NZ_JAKJIB010000555.1 GCF_021864505.1 Falsiroseomonas oryziterrae | reverse complement strand
AAAAGCAAGAGACAGGAGTTGAGAGAAGTGCTCTACGAAACTGGCCGGCTTGGCCAGCCCGCGCCGGCGCTACAGCCAGAGCCGCAGGCGGCTCGGCCGGTCCTGCTCGCGGCGGCTGCCGCCGCGGCCCGAAGCGAGCGGGCTGCCGCGGGTGGCGGAGAGGCTACGCGCCATTCCGCGCCTCCCGCACCATCCAGGCGCAGAGATCGGGGAAGGGGATGCCGACATGCGCGGCCTGCTCGGGCACCAGCGAGGTGCGCGTCATGCCGGGCTGCGTGTTGACCTCGAGGATGTAGAGCCGGCCAGGCTCGCCCGCCGTGTCGTCGTAGCGGAAATCGGCGCGGGAGACGCCGCGGCAGCCGAGCGCCTGATGGGCGCGCAGCGCGACCTCCATCGCCTGCGCGCGGATATCCGGATGGACCGGGGCCGGCAGGGTGTGGCGGCTGCCGCCATCGGCATACTTCGCCTCGTAGTCGTAGAAGACGTTGCCGGTGGCGATCTCCGTCACCTCGAGCGGCCGGTCGCCCATCACCGCGACGGTCAGCTCGCGGCCGGGGATGTAGGCTTCCGCCATGATGCGGCGGTCGTATTTCCAGCCGCGCGCCACCTCGGCCCGACGGTTGTCGCCGTCCCGTAAGATCTCCACGCCAACCGAGGAGCCCTCGTTGACCGGCTTCACGACATAGGGCCGCGGCAGCGGGTCGGCCGCCTCCAGCTCCTCCGGCGAGACGATGCGCGACGGGGCGACGGGCAGTCCCGCCGCGGCGAAGGCGGCCTTGGCGGCGGCCTTGTCCATCGCGATGGCGGAGGCGCGCAGCCCCGAATGCGTGTAGGGCAGGCCGAGCCAGTCCAGCACGCCCTGGATGCAACCATCCTCGCCGAAGCGGCCATGCAGCGCGTTGAACACGACGTCGGGCTTCGCCGCCTGCAGCGCGGCGATGACCGCGCCGAGGTCCTGGCCGACCTCGATCGGCGTCACCTCGAAGCCCGCCTGGCGCAGTGCCGCGACGACCTGGCGGCCGGTGTTGAGGCTGACCTCGCGCTCGGCCGAGACGCCGCCATGGAGAACCGCGACATGGGTCATGCCTGCTCTCCGATGGCCGGAGCGCCGCCAGGCGCGGAGGGCTGAATCGGAGAGCGATCCGACGAGTCCCCCACGCGCTTGATCTCCCATTCGAGATCGACGCCGGACTTTGCCTTCACGCGCGCGCGGACCTCCTCGCCGAGGCCCTCGATATCGGCGGCCGTGGCGCCGCCCGTGTTGAGCAGGAAATTCGCGTGCAGCTCCGACACCTGCGCGCCACCGCGCGCGAGGCCGCGGCAGCCGGCAGCATCCACCAGCTGCCAGGCCTTGTGCCCGGTCGGGTTCTTGAAGGTGGAGCCGCCGGTGCGTGCGCGGACGGGCTGGGTGGCCTCGCGCGCGGCGCGGATCTCGCCCATGCGCGCCGCGATCGCCGCCGCGTCGCCCGGCGTGGCCCGGAAGCGCGCGCGCACCACGACGCCGC
>NZ_JAKJIB010000554.1 GCF_021864505.1 Falsiroseomonas oryziterrae | reverse complement strand
CAGCAGCGCCAGCAGCGCCAGCAGCAGCGGCCGGTTCGGCAGGGCGGGGCGCATGCCGACCACCGGCGCGGAGACCAGCCGCGCCGCCACCGCCTCGTCCACCGCGGCGACGAGGCCCGCCCGCTGGCTCTGCGCCAGCAGTTCGTAGAGCGACTGGCGGATGTACATGTCGGGCTCGCGCGCCAGCCGCTCCTCCAGCGCGTGCACGCGCCGCCGCGCCACCTCCTCGAGGTCGGCGCGCACCCGCGATTCCGCGAAGTCGTGCAGCCGCCGCAGCATCGCCAGCGCGGCGTCGCGATCGGGATGCGCGAGCGCCACCGTCCAGGTCACCGCATTCAGCGTCTGCGTCACGGCGAGGCTGCGCTCCAGCCAACCGCGTGCATCGTCGAGGTCGGCGCCGCGCCGCAGGCCGAGCGCGGCGCGGATCCCGCCGAACGGGAAGGCGTCGCGCCGCGCCGCGAGATGCGCCAGCAGCTCCGTCTCGCGCGCCAGCATCGCCGCCGCCTCGGCCGAGCGCAGCTTGCCGAGATAGATCGCGAAATTGCCGGAGGGCCGCGGATCCAGCACCGCGGCGACCGGCGCGGAAGGCGCGAGCAGCGAGGAGGTCGCGATGCCCGTCGTCTCCGCCGGCGCCACCAGCGCCTCCGCGACGTAGCGGCGCGGCCAGGACAGGATCGCGGCGGCGCCGAGCGCGAAGAGCAGCAGCGCGGTCAGCGCGACCCGGCGGCGGCGCGCCCAGAGCCCGGCCAGCAGCAGCTCGGCCGGCATGTCAGCCATCCCCGCCCGACGACGCCGGCGGCATCGACCCGGCCGCCGCCCCGGGCAACAGGATGCGGAGCCGCATCCAGGTGACCGGCGCCGCCGCCGTCACGCGCAGCACCGGCGCGGCGCGCAACGCGCCATAGGCCGGGCTCTCCTCGCCCGCGACGAGGTCGAGGCCGAGCGGCGCATCGGCCCCGACCGAAAGGTGCGCCAGTGGCGAGACGAGGCCCGCCGCGCTGCGCTGCCATCGCCCGGGGCAGAGACGCCAATGCCAGGCGACGCGCCGAAAGCGGCCCGCGACGCGGTCCTCGATCGTCCAGGTGCGGCCGGCGACAAAGACGCGGCGCGTCACGCGGTTGCCGCGCGCATCGCGCAGCGCCGCGCCGTCGTCGCGCGCCGCCAACCGCGGCCAGCGCGCCAGCAGGAATCGCCCGATGCGCGGCATCGGATCGGTCTCGTCGAAGACCGGCGCGTTGTGCGCGGCCGCGCCCCACAGCGCGAACCAGGCGGGCGAGGGCGGGTCGTAGCTGCCGGTGCCGCCGTCGCGGATCACCCAGCACGCGCCGTCGCGCAGCGACAAGTGCAGCAGGTCGCATTGCGACGGGCGGAAGCCCAGCGGGCCGGTGCGCAGCACGGCGGCCGCGCCCGCCTCCTCCCAGCCCATCGTGCCGCTCGCCACCCAGCGCGCCGGACGCGGCAGCGTCGCGGCGGGCCGCGGCAGCCCGAGCCAGGCGCAGCCCGCATCCTC
>NZ_JAKJIB010000553.1 GCF_021864505.1 Falsiroseomonas oryziterrae | reverse complement strand
CGGGCGCGGCGGGCGGCGAGCGGTGGATGCAGCCGAAGCCGGCATTCCCGGGGTAGGCCTCGCCCTTCAGGATCGCCGCGGCGGAAAGCGCCAGCCGGCCCGGCGCGACGGGCAGCGCCTTCGGGTCGAGCCCGCGCGCCACGCGCGCCCCGCCCGCCAGCGCCAGCCATTCCGTCCCCGGCCCGTGATAGGTGCAGAGCAGCCGAAGCCCGACCGCGTCCGCGTGCCAGCGATGGCAGCCCTCGTCGTCGATGCCCTCGAGACGGATGCGCACCGCGCCGCCGGTCCGCGCGATCGCGGCGAAGGCGGTGGCGAGCGCGCGGATGTCCTGCAGCAGCGCCAGCGGTGCCGGGTGCGGCAGCTGCGCGGCCAGCGCGTCCACGGCCGCCTCCGGCAGGTCCTCGGCCAGAGCGGTGAAGGGCGCGGCCTCCGCCAGCGCGCGCAGCCGGCCGTCGAGGCCCGGCGGCAGGTCGCGGGTCCAGACGGCCAGGTTCACCTCCGGCCGCCGGATCTCCACCAGCGCCTCCGGCTCGGCGCCGGTGACCACGACCGGGATGCGGCCCAGCGGGTCCGGCATCGCGGCGGGGCGGGCCTCCAGGGTCAGGGCGGGCATGCGGGTCTCCTCGCGCGGACGCGTCGATGTTATGTAATAACATAACATGTCCAGCAAGACCCCCGGACCCGCCATGCCGCCCCCGCCCGTCGGCGACCTGCCCCTCAACGACGTGACGGAGCGCGAGCGGATGTGGCGCCGCTGGCCGGGCGACGACTGGGCGGCCTTCGACGCGCTGCCGCCGGCGATCCGCCGGCGGCTGCATGTGCACGCCTATGACGCCTGGACGGTGAATGCGCTGAAGCTGTGGCGCTGTTTTCGGCGCCAGACCGGCAGCAGCGCCCGCGCCGAGCGGCGCCTGCTGCGCTACCTCGACGAGTGCGAGGCGCTGGAGCGGGAAGCCTTCGCCGCCGCCTATGCGCGCGCGACGGGCTGCGCGCTGCCGCATGACGCGGCGCGGGCCTCGGTGCTGCGCGACGGCTGAGCGGCTCAGCCGAGCCGCGAGCGCACCAGCTTCAGCGCCATCTGGAAGGCGTGCTCGGCGTCGAGATCAGTGGTGTCGAGGATGATCGCATCGGCCGCGGGCTTCATCGGCGCCGCGCTGCGCGAGGCATCCTGCGCGTCGCGCGCGGCGAGTTCCGCGGCGACATCCGCCAGGTCGCGGGCCACGCCCTTGCCCTGCAGCTCCAGCCAGCGGCGCGTCGCGCGCGCCTCCGCGCTGGCCGTCACGAAGAGCTTGGCCGGCGCGTCGGGGAAGATCACCGTGCCGATGTCGCGGCCATCCAACACCGCGCCGTGCCGCCGCCCGAAGTCGCGCTGCCAGTCGAGCAGCGCGGCGCGCACGCCGGGGATCACCGCGACAGCCGAGGCGGCCATGTCGGCCTCCGGCCCGCGCAGGTCGGTGCGCTCCAGGTCGGCGGGCGCCAGCGCGCGCGCCGCGGCCTCCGCCACCGCGGCGTC
>NZ_JAKJIB010000552.1 GCF_021864505.1 Falsiroseomonas oryziterrae | reverse complement strand
GCGCGCCGAAGGTCGAGCAGCGCGCCCCGGATCGCCACCGTCCATGGGGCGTCGGGCCGCGCGGGCGGGCGCGCCTCGCCGGTGAAGCGGCTCGCCTCCACCTGGCCGTCGGCGATGGTGACGCGCTCGAGCCGCGTGCCGCGGCCGAAGGCGGCGTTGCCGCGCAGCAGCAGCCCTGGCGCCTCGATCCGGAAATTCTCGATCGCCTCCAGGCTCTCGCCCGCCAGGCGCAGCACCGCATCGCCGCCGGCGTTCTGCCCTGGCGGCTTGCCCCAGCCGACCGGGCCCAGTTCGAGCGTCGCCTCGCGCAGGTCGGCGCGCACCGTGACGCGGCCGGCGCCGTTCCGCCGGCGCTCCGTGCGCACGTCGAGCCCGACGGGGCCCTGCGCGACCTGCTCGCTGGCGAGGCCGAGCGCGGCAAGCTGGCGCACATCGGCGCGGGCCTGCACGGTCTCCCGCATCACGACCTGGGCGGCCGGGCCAGGGCGGAAATCCATCTCGACGCCGAGCCGCGCCTGGATCTCCGCAAGCGTCGCTGTGCCGCTCACGCGCAGCCCCGCAGTGTCGACGTTCAGCTCGAACTGCCCGCGTTCCAGGTTGCGCCCGAGCAGCAGGTCGGAGATGCGCACGTCGCGCAGCCGCCCCTGGGCGCGCACGCGAAGCTGCTCCACCGGCAGGTCGCTGAGCAGCGGGAAGCCCAGCGTGACGCGGCCCTCCAGCGTGCCCTGTGGATCCTTCAGCGCCAGCGGGCGCCGCTCGAAAAGCCGCAGGCGCGGATGCTGCAGCACGCCGAGCACCTGCGGGACCGGGCCAGCGAGGCCGATCTCCATCTCCGCCGAGGGCACGCTGTCCGGGGCGAAGAGGAAGCGCAGCACGGCGTCGCGCGCCTGCACAGCGGTGCCCGATTGCCGCGCCTGCGACACGCGCGCCGTCACCTCGGTGAGCGAGAACTCGACCCGTCCGGCCGCCGCCTCCACCGGCGGGATGGGACGCAGCCAATGCACCGTGGCGTCCGCGACCTCCATCGTGCCGGCCAGCGCGGTGATGCGGAAGCCGGCAAGATCGGGCCCGGCCTCGGCCTCCACCGTCCAGCGGCCGTTGCGCGCGGTTCCGGCCGTGATGTTGGAGAGGATCCAGTCGCGCTCGCCGGAGCCGAGGCCCTCCGGCCACCACCGGGCGAGATATGCGAGCGGGGCGGCGTCCAGCGTGGCCTCGGCACGCCCGGTCCAGCTTCCGTCCCGCTGCGATGCCTCGGCGCGCGCGGCGAGGACGGGCGTCCCCGGACCGTCGAGGCGGATCGTCGCGCGCGGCACGCGCAACTCGCCCGGGCGCCACTCCGCCGCGGCGTCGAGCCCGGCGATCGGGATGCGGCGTCCCGCGCCTAGATCGAGGGCGCCGGCGCGCGCGCCGAGGATCGCGGTGGCGTCGAGCAGCGTGCCGTCGGCGGAGAGCCGCGCGGACAGGTCGAGGCGTGCCGCCGCATCGAGATGCGCGAGCGGCGCGAAGGCCGGTGCGA
>NZ_JAKJIB010000551.1 GCF_021864505.1 Falsiroseomonas oryziterrae | reverse complement strand
CGCCGTCACGCTGTCGCTGGCCTGGCGCCTGCTCGCGAAGCTCCGCGCCGCCGATCCGGTCGAGGGCCGCGTCGCGCTGACGCGCGCGGATTTCGCCGCCGCCTTCGCCACGCTCGCGCTGCCGCCGCCCTCCGACGCCGCGGTGGTGCGCGCCCGCGTCGCGCGGGCGAAGTCCTCCTTCGCGCGCGGCATGGCGGTGCTGAAGGGCGAGCGCCGCCGCGCCCTCTTCGCCGTCTACGGCTTCTGCCGCGCGGTGGACGACATCGCCGACGCCGCCATGCCGCTGGCCGAGAAGCGCCGCTTCCTCGCCGAGTGGCGCCGCAAGCTCGACACTCCGGACTGTGCGCTCTCGTCGGAACTCGCCTGGGCACGCCGCGCCTTTTCCTTGCCCGACGCCGAATGCGGCGCGATGGTCGCGGGCATGGAGACGGATGCGGAGGGTCGCGTGCGCCTGGCCGACGACGCCGCGCTCGATCTCTATTGCCGCCGCGTCGCCGGCAGCGTCGGCGCCATGGCCGTGCGCATCTTCGGCGCGCCGCGCGCCGAGGCCTGGGGCCTGGCGCTCGGCCACACCTTCCAGCTGGTGAACATCGTCCGCGACGCCGAGGAGGATGCGGCGCGCGACCGCGTCTATGTCCCGCGCAGCCTGCTCGACGCGCATGGCGTCGCGACCGACGACGCGGCCGCCATCGTCGCCCATCCGGGCTTTGCCGCCTGCTGCGCCGAGCTCGCCCGCCGTGCCGAGGCCGGCTTCGCCGCGGCCGAGGCATCGCTGCCGCAGCATGACTTGCGCGCGCTGAAACCGGCCCGCGTGATGATGTGGGCCTATCGCCGCCTGCTCGACCGCATGCTCGCGCAGGGCTTCGCCGCGCCCCGCACGCGCGCGCGCCTGACACGCGGCGAGAAGCTGCAGATGGCTCTCTTCGCCATGAGGCCCGCGTGACGATCCACGTCATCGGCGGCGGCGTCGCGGGCCTGGCCGGTGCGCTCATGCTCGCGAAGCTCGGCCACCGCGTCACGGTGCATGAGGCAGCGCCCGCCCCCGGCGGCCGCGCCCGCGCGCTGCCCGACGGCACCGACAACGGCACCCATGCGCTGCTCGGCGCCAACCGCGTCGCGCTGCGCTTCCTCTCGGCCATCGGCGCACGCGACGGCTGGGTTGAGCCGGAGCCCGAGGGCCTGCCGGTGCTCGATCTCGCCGATCATAGCGCGCGCCTCGTCTCGCTCTCGCCGATCGGCTGGACACGGGGCTCGCGGCGGCCAGCCGGCCTCACGCTCGGCGGCCTCCTCGCGCTGGCACGCCTCGCGCTGCCGGGCGGCGAGCGTACCGTCGCCGATGCGCTCGCCGCGCATCCCGCCCTGCTGCGCGCGCTGGTCGAGCCGCTGACCGTCGCCGCCCTCAACACCCCGGCCGAGGAAGCCTCCGCCCGGCTTCTCGGCTCCGTGCTGCGCCGCCTGGCCGCGCCCGGCGCGGCGCGGCTCTACATCGCCGCACGCGGCCTCGGCCCCGACCTCGTCGCGCCCGCGCTGGCG
>NZ_JAKJIB010000550.1 GCF_021864505.1 Falsiroseomonas oryziterrae | reverse complement strand
GGGCGCAGATCCTGCTGCCCGCGGGCGCCGTCGGCGGCATCGACGCGCTGGCGGCGGCGCGGCTGCGCGGCACGCCGCGCGTCACCTATGTCGGTCGCAAGCCGCCCGGCGCCTGGCGCGGCACGAAGGCCGAATCGCTGCTCGATCTCGGTGCGCTGACGCAGCCCGCGACCTTCTACGAAGGCAGCGCGCGCGACGCCGCACGCGACTTCCCGCAGAACGCCAATGTCGCGGCGACGATCGCGCTGGCCGGCGTGGGCTTCGAGGCGACGCGGGTGAAGCTGGTCGCCGACCCCGGCATCGCGCGCAACCTGCACGAGCTGGAGGTGGAGAGCGAGGCGGTGCGCTTCTCGATCCGGCTCGAAGGCGTGCCGAGCCCGGCCAATCCGAAGACCTCGCTGACGGCGGGGCTCAGCATGGCGCGCGCGGTGCTGAACCGCGACGCGGTGGTGGTGGCGTGATGCGCCGGACGCTGCGCCTGCGCCGCATGGGCTGGGAAGCGCCGGGCGTGCTGTCGCTCGAGCTGGTGGCGCCGGAGGGCGGGGAGCTGCCGGCATGGGAGCCGGGCGCGCATCTCGACCTGCATGTCCCGGGTGCCCCGGTGCGGCAGTATTCGCTGTGCGGAGACCCGGCTGACCGGCGAAGCTGGCGCGTGGCGGTGCGCGAGGTGGCGGGCGGGCGCGCTTCCGGCCTGGTGCACAAGGCGGTGCGGCCGGGCGCGCTGCTGGAAGCCGAAGGGCCGCGCAACAACTTTCATCTATTGCCCGCGCCGAGCTACCTCTTCGTCGCGGGCGGCATCGGCATCACGCCAATTCTTCCGATGCTGCGCGCGGCGCGTGACGCCGGGGCGCAGGCCACGCTGCTGTTCTGCGTTCGCAGCGCGGCGGAGGCGCCGTTCCTGGACGAGGCGCGGGCGCTCTGTCCCGACGTCGTGGTGCACGCCTCGGCCGAGGGCACGCGGCTGGATGTCGCTGCGCGGCTCGGCACGCCACCGCCGGACACGCTCGTATATTGCTGCGGGCCGCAGCGCCTGATGGAGGCGGTGGAAGCCGCGACGGCGGGTTGGCCCGAGGGCAGCGTGCGCTTCGAATGGTTCGCGCCGCGCGCGCGCCCCGACGGCGAGGCGGATGGCGGCTTCGAGCTTGCGCTGGCGCGTTCGGGGCGCAGCATCCAGGTGGCGCCGGCGCAGAGCGTGCTGGCGGCGCTGCGCGGTGCCGGCTTCGACATCCCATCGTCCTGCGAGCAGGGCGTCTGCGGCACCTGCGAATGCCGCGTGATCGAGGGCGAGGTGGATCACCGCGATTCGATCCTCTCGGCGTCGGAACGCGCGGCGAACGACGTGATGATGGCCTGCGTGTCGCGTGCCAAGGGCGCGCGGCTCGTGCTGGATCTCTAGCCCGCGATCGCCCTGGCGGTGCGCGCCGACGGCGCGCACCGCCAGGGCGTGAATCGCCGGGCCAACTGTTCTGAGGGAGTCACGCGATGGCGACCTACCGCTTCCCCTATCTCGACCCGCATCAGACGCGGGAACGCGAGCCGACGGAT
>NZ_JAKJIB010000055.1 GCF_021864505.1 Falsiroseomonas oryziterrae | reverse complement strand
GCGTGCGCCGGCCAGCGCGATCTCGCCCGGGAACGCGACCTGCATCGCCCGGGCGAAGGCCGCGACGCGCGGATGGCGCAGCCCGGCCAGCGCGCAGCCCAGGCTGTCGAGCAGCAGCCGCCGCGCCTTGCGCTCCGCCTCGCTGCCCTCGGGCGGCCCGTGCTGCGCCCAGGCGATGATAGGCGAAAACGTCACTCGGCGCGTGCGCCGGAACGCTGCACCGCCTCGCGCCAGACCTGCCGTTCGCGCGCAATCAGCGGCGCCAGCGCGGCGCGGCCCTGCGGCATGGCATCGGCCTCGCGCTGCGCCAGCACCGCGGCCCAGGCCGGGCTTTCCAGCACCGCGCGGAACGACGCCTCCAACCCCGCGAGCACGGGCTCAGGCAGCGCGGACTGGGCGAAGACGCCATACCAGGGGCTGGCGTCGAAGCCGGCCAGCGTCTCGGCCACGGCGGGCACCCCGGGCATGGCCCGGAAGCGCTGCGCGCTGGTCACGCCGATGGCGCGCAGCGCGCCACCCGGGCGCACCTGCGGCGCCGAGGTCGCGAGCCCGTCGAAGGCGACCCCGATCGTGCCCGCGACCATGTCGGTCAGCAGCGGCGCGCTGCCGCGATAGGGCACATGCGTCATCTCGACGCCCGCCATGCTGCGGAACAGTTCCATGGAGAGATGCGTGAAGGAGCCGACGCCGTTCGAGCCATAGGCCATGCCGCCCGGCGTCGCGCGGATGCGCGCGATCAGCTCGGCCACGTTGGTGACCTCCGGCAGCGCGCGCGGCGAGACGACGAGCAGGTTGGGCTGCTGCGCCAGCATCGCGATGGCGGTGAAGTCGGTGTCGGGATCGTAGGACAGGCGCGCGAACAGTGCCTTGTTGATCGCGATGATGCCCTGTGTCGCGACCAGCAGCGTCGTGCCGTCCGGCGCGGCGCGCGCCACGGCCTCCGCCGCCAGGTTGCCGCCGGCGCCGGCGCGGTTCTCCACCACCACCGGCTGGCCGCTGCGCGCCTGGAGCTGCTCGGCGCAGGCGCGGGCGAGGATGTCGGTCAGCCCACCCGGCGCGAAGGGCACGACGAGGCGCATCGTGCGCGGTTGCGCGCGCGCGATCGCAGGTGCGGCGAGCAGGGCCAGGGCGGCGCGTCGGGCGATGGAGCGGGTCATGTGAAGGCCTCTGGAGTTCGTCTTCGTCTGCGATACAGGGGGCGCTGCGCCCTCGACCGCCGTTGCACGGCGCCGTCAGCCCGTCGGTGAGGCCGCTCCGGTCAGCAGAAACACGCGGCTGTTCGAGGATCTGAGCCGGACGGCTGCTGCTTCCTGGTATTGCGCGGACCGGTAGAACGCCTCCGCCTTCTCGCGGCTGTCGAACTCCAGCACGACGAAGCGCTGAGGCGCGCGTTCGCCTTCCAGCGCCTGCGGATCTCCCCCGCGCACCACATAGCGGCCGCCATGCGCCGCGATCGCCGCCTGCGCGAGCGGCATGTACTGCCTGTAGGTCTCGGGGTCGGTGACGTCGATCTCGGCGACGACATAGCCCTTCTGCATTCGCTGCTTCCTCCGCTGACCAGGCGACCCGTTCCGGGCGGCCGAATCGCGCTGCCCCTAGAAGAAGGTTCGGATCGCACCGACGACGGCAAAGTCCTCGTCCACCAGCGGGATCACCTGCCACTTGTCGAAAGTCGTGCAGGGATGACCGACGCCGAGGACCACCACGTCGCCGACCCGCAGCAGCCCGTCCGCCGGCCCGATCAGGTAGCCGTGCTGGTCGTTCATGCCGCTCACCTTGTGGAAGGCGCCGAAGGGCATGGCGGTGGCGAGGTCGCCGCCGCGCAGCAGCCGCAGCGGCACCGGCCAGCCGGTGTCGAAGCTGATGTCGCGCTTGCCGCAGGTGATGATCGCGCGGCCCGGCTCGGGGATGGACTGGACATGCGCCCAGACCTCCATCGCGGCCCGCAGGTCGCCGGGCGGATAGTCGAGCGTCAGGCTCTCCTTCCGCATGCGGCGATAGGCCTGCTCGTAGCCCATGCTGTCATGCGTGAGGTAGCAGCCGCTGCGCAGCACGCGCCGGACCGGCCGGCCGAGCTCCCCGGCTTCCGCCAGCCGCGGGCCGATGCGGTCGAAGAAGGCGGTGCCGCCGGCGGTCAGCAGGATCTCCTTCGTGCCGAACAGGTTCTCGGCCGCGCAGGCGCGGGCGGTGGCGGCGAGGCGGGCGAGGAAGGCGTCCACCTGCGCCGTTTCGCTCAGCAGTCCCTCGAAGGCCTCGACGCCGGCCAGCACGAGGCCCGGCGCGGCGGCGATGGCGCGCGCAACCTCCAGCGCGGCGTCGAGCGTGCGCGCGCCGGTGCGCCCGCCCATCGCGCCGACCTCGAGCAGCACGTTGAGCGGGCGGGACAGCCCGGCGCGAGCGGCGCCCGCGGCCAGGCCCTCGACGACCGCGAGGCTGTCGGCCAGGACATACAGCTCGAAGCCCGGATCGCGGATCGCGTCGAACGCCGCGTCCACGGCGATGCGTCCGACCGGCTGGTTCGCCCAGATCGCGCGCGGCACGCCGAAGCGGCGCGCGACCTGCAGCTGGTGCGCGGTGGCGACGGTGATGCCCCAGGCGCCCTCGGCCAGCTGCAGGTTCCAGAGCTGCGGCGCCATCGTCGTCTTGCCATGCGGGCAGAGCGAGAGGCCGTTGCGCCGCGCGAACTCCGCCATCCAGCGCGCATTGCGCCGCATGACGTCCACACGCAGGACCGCGAGCGGCAGCGGCATGTCGGGCAGCCGCCAGCCCTGGCGCGCAACCTCGTCGAGGCGGAGCGAGGCGCCGGGCGGCACGCCCTTCACCGTGCCATCCAGCGCGAAGCCGGCAATGACCTCGTCGCGCGGTGCGAGCGGGTCGGAGATCGGCGTGCCGTCGGTCATCGGATCACGCCCTGTAGTCCGGTTCCTCCCTGTCGAGGATCCTTCGCCACGCATTCAGGTGCAGCCGCGCGTCGTAGCGGTCGCCCCAGGGGCCGTTGTAGCGGCGGCGCAACCGCTCCGGCAGGTGATGCATCGCCTGGCCGGTGGACATGGCGGTCATCTGGTACATCGCTGTGCGCTCGGCGATGAAGCATTCGTCGAAGGCGTCGGCGACCGTGGGCCCGACTACCGTCACGCCATGCCCGCGCATCACCATCACCGACTTGTCGCCCAGGCAGCGCGCGATGCGGTCGCCTTCCTCGTTGTGGTGCACCGGCTCGTCGCCCTCGTGGTCGTAGACGATGCGGTCGTTGAGGGCGAGGTTGTTGTGGTGCGATAGGTGCATCTCCGCGTCGCGCAGCAGCGACAGCGCGGTCAGCCAGCGCGGATGCACGTGGATCACGCAGGCCGCGTTCGGGTTCAGCAGGTGGATGCGCGCATGGATGTGGAAGGCGACCTTCCGCAGCTCGCCCGTCCCGCGCAGCACGCGGCCGTCGAGGTCGCAGACGATGAGGTCGGAGGCCTTGAGCTCCTGGAACAGGTAGCCGCGGGGGTTGATGAGGAAGCGCGCCTCCTTCTCGTCCGGGAGCATCAGCGAGTTGTGGTTGCCGATCTGCTCGTTCCATCCCTCGCGCGCCGCGACGCGGAAGACGGCCGCCATGTCGCAGCGCAGCTCCCACTCGCGCTCTTCCGCCGCGCTGTTCGTGCGGGATTCGATGATGGCGGACATCTGCGTTCCTCCTGCCTTTGCGGCGAGCCTACATATCCCTGGCGATGACCGCCACGGGGTCCCCGGCCTTCACGCGACCCGCGAAGCGCGCGCACCAGAGCAGCCCGGTCGCCTTGTAGGACAGCGCGATGGGGGGCGCGGCCGGATCCTCGATGCGGTGCAGCAAGCCGGCCGGCGCCCCGGCCTCCACCGTCGTGCCGAGCGGATGAGCCGCTTCCCAGATCCCGTCCACCGGGGCGAAGACGTAATGCGCCAGGTCGGGCACGGTCATGCGGCGGGACTGGCCGTACTCGCCGACCTCCGGCAGGCCCTCCAGCACGCCGGCGTGACGCAGCACGTTGCGCACGCCGCGTTTCGTGATCGTGAGTGCCGCGGGGTTGAGACGCCCGCCGCCGCCGAGCTCGGAGGACAGTGCGACGACGCCGCGCTTCTCCGCCGCGGCCAGCAGTGTCGGGCCGGCATTCACCTCCCTCAGCAGCAGGGTGATCGGCGCGCCGAAGGCGTCCGCCATGGCGAGCGTTCGGGCCTGCATGCCGGCATGGTCCAGGATGTGGCCGACCGCGGATGGCAGGATGTCCATCCCCGTGCCGCCGCTGTGCAGGTCCATCTGGAAATCGCAGATCGGCAGCAGCACGCTGTCCACGAAATGCGCCAGCGACAGCGCGAAACCGCCGAAGGGCTCGCCCGGGAAGCAGCGGTTGAAGTCGCGCCCGTCGAGTGGGCTCAGCCGCTTGCCCGCTTCACAGGCCGGGTAGTGCATGGCCGGCAGCAGGATCACGCGGCCCTGCACCTCCTCGGGCCTCAGGTTTCGCGCGAGGTCGAGCAGCGCGACCTGGCCTTCGTACTCGTCGCCATGGTTGCCCGCGGTCAGCAGCACGGTCGGGCCGGTGCCGTTCGCCACGACCACGATCGGCACCTGGATGGTGCCCCAGCCGGAATCGTCACGCGATTGCGGCACGCGCAGGTGGCCGACCTGCCGACCTGTGCCCCAGAGGTCCACCTCTGCCACGATCGGAGAGTTCGTCACCGCCAATTCCCCCGATTGAACCTTGCCGCGACCCAACGCTAGCATCGTCCGGACAAATAAGGAGAGGGGACGGCGATGCTGACGCGACGCGATCTGGGCCTGGCTGCTGGAGCCGCCGCCCTTCTGCCCTTGGCGAAGCCAGCGCTGGCGCAAGGCGCCCGCGGCACCGTTGTGATGGCGCAGCAGGCACAGCCGCCGAGCCTCGACGCGCAGGTCACCACGGCGCAGGCCAGCCGCAACATCAACCTTCACGTCTACGAGACGCTGTTCGCGCGCGACGAGGCCGGCAATCCGCAGCCCGACCTGGCAGAGGGCGTGGATGTGTCGCCGGACGGCCTGACCTATCGCTTCTCGCTGCGCGACGCGCGCTTCCACAACGGCAAGCGGATGACCAGCGCGGATGTCCGCGCGAGCCTGCAGCGCTACGGCCGCGTCGGCGGCTCCGCCTTCATCATGCAGCCGGTCGAGGCGATCGAGACGCCGAACGCCACCACCGTGGTGGTTCGTCTGAAGGAGCCGAGCCCCGGCTTCATCGCCGGCATCTCCTCTCCCCGCGCGCCCTGCGCGATCATCCCGGAGGAAGAGGCGGGCAAGGACGCCTCGCGGATCGAGGTCATCGGAACCGGCCCCTTCCGCTTCTTGGAGTTCCGCCCCGACAGCCATGTGCGACTGACCCGTTTCGGCGACTACGTGCAGAACACGCGCTACCAGGGCATGGACGGCTTCGCCGGCCGCAAGGTGGCGAACATCGAGAACATCATGATCCGCTTCGTGCCGGAGGCGGGCGCGCGCACCGCGGGCCTGCAGACGGGCGAGATGCAGATCCTGGAAGCCATCGCGGTGCCCGCCGCGCAGCGCCTGCGCAACGACCGCAACCTCGTCATGCACGAGATGATGCCGTGGTCGTTCCAGACGCTGATGCTGAACCACGTCCAGCCGCCGATGGACAACCCGGTCTTCCGCCGCGCGCTGCAGGCGGCGCTCGACCTCGAGGAGATCATGGCGATCTCCACGGACGGGCTCTACCGGATGACGCATGGCTGGCAGCATCCGGGCACGACCTATTTCGCCGGTGACGTCGGCCGCCCGCTCTATAACATCAACAACAAGGACCGCGCGCGCGCCCTGCTGCGGGAGGCGAACTACCGCAACGAGGAAATCATCATGCTGGGCGACTCCAGCTTCTCCAATCACCAGGCGACCATCGTCACGGCGGCGGAGCAGCTGCGCAGCGTCGGCATCAACGTCCGCACGGTGATCACCGACTGGCCGACGGCCTTCAGCCAGCGCACGCAGCGCACCGGCTGGCACATGTGGGCGCTGATGCTGGGCATCGAACCCTATGAAGGCCCCTATGGCGTCGTCGGCTTCTTCAGCGGCCACCAGCCGGTGCAGCATGCGCGCGACCCGGTGATCGACGATTGCCAGCGGCGGCTGACGACCAGCCTGGCCGAGGCGGACCGCAAGCGCGCGGTCAGCGACTTCCAGGCGCGCATGTACGACCAGGCGATCGCCATCAAGTGCGGCGACGTCGGCATCGTGCAGGCGACGCGGGCGCAGGTGCGCGACTACAAGCCGTACCGCATCCCGCGCATGTGGGGGATCAGCCTGGCATAGCGGGTGCTGCGATACGCCGCGGGCCGCCTGCTGGCGGCCCTGCCGGTCCTGGCCATAGTCTCACTGCTGTCCTTCGGCATCGTCTGGATCGTCCCCGGCGACGTCGCGGTGGAGATGGCCGGTCCCACCGCGACGGCGGAAGAACTGGCACGGCTGCGCGAGCGCCTTGGCCTGACGCGTCCCTGGTATGAGCAGCTTGCCGGCTGGTACGGCGCGCTGCTGCGGGGCGACCTCGGCGAGAGCATCCTGCTCCGCCAGGGCGTCGCGCAGGCGATCGTCGAACGGCTGCCGGTCACCCTCTCGCTGACCTTCACCGCGCTCGCGATCGCCTTCGTCTGCGGCACGGCGCTCGGCGTGCTGGCGGCAGTGCGGGCGGGCCAGGCGGCAGACCGCGTGGCGATGGGCACGGCGCTTGTCGGCTTCTCACTGCCGGATTTCTGGCTCGGCCTTGTCTTCGTCTACGTCTTCGCCGTGCTGCTCGGCTGGCTGCCAACCGGCGGCTACGTGCCCTTCAGCCAGGATCCCGCAGGCTGGGCGCGGTCCATGCTGCTGCCGGCGGCCGCCCTAGCGCTCTCGCAGATGGGGCTCTTCGCGCGCATGACGCGCGCCGCGATGCTCGAGGTGCTGCGGCAGGACTATGTGCGCACGGCGCGCGCGAAGGGCATGCCGGGCTGGATCGTCATCGGCAAGCATGCGCTGCGCAACGCGCTGATCCCGGTGGTGACGGTGGCCGGCATCGCGGCCGGCGTGCTGCTCGGCGGCGCGGTGGTGATCGAAAGCGTGTTCAGCCTGCCTGGCGTCGGCCGCCTCATCGTCGGCGCCATCCAGCGGCGCGACTATCCGGTTATCCAGGGTGGGCTGCTGCTGACCGCGACGATCTTCGTCCTGGTGAACCTCATCGTGGACCTGCTGTACGCGGCGCTCGACCCGAGGATCCGCCATGGCCGTCGCTGAGGCCGCCGTGCCGATGCCTGCGAAGCGCGCGAAGCCGCCCGGCGCGATCTCGCGCCTGATCGCGCACCCGTCCTTCCGCTGGGGGCTGCTGCTGTTCGGGCTGGTCGCGGTCTGCGGCCTGCTGGCCGACTGGCTCGCGCCCTTCGATCCGCTGCGGAACAATTTCCGCACGCGCTTCCGGCCGCCGGACGAGACCTTCTGGTTCGGTACCGACCGCTTCGGGCGCGACATCCTCTCGCGCACGCTGCACGGCATCCAGGTGAGCCTCCGCATCGGGCTAGGCGTCGCGCTGCTGACCGCCCTGATCGGCGGGCTGATCGGCGCTGTCGCGGGGTTCTGGCAGCGTGCCGATGGGCCGCTGATGCGCGTGATGGACGCGCTGATGGCCTTCCCGGCGGTGCTGCTCGCCATCGCGCTGGCCGCGGCACTCGGCCCGTCGGAGCTGAACGTGATCGTGGCGCTGTCCATCGCGTACGTACCGCGCACCGCGCGCGTGATGCGCGCCGGCGTGCTGGTGGTGCGGGAATTCCCCTTCGTGGAGGGCGCGCGCGCCATCGGCGCCTCGCCCGCCCGGGTGCTGCTGCGCCACGTCCTGCCCAACGCCATGGCGCCGCTGGTCGTGCAGCAGACCTATGTCTTCGCGCTGGCCGTGTTGGCGGAGGCGGTGCTGAGCTTCCTCGGCGTCGGCCCGCCGCCGCCCACGCCGACGCTCGGCGGCATCATCGCGGATGGGCGCGACTTCATCCAGGAAGCGCCCTGGATCAGCCTAACACCGGGCGTCGTGATCGCGCTGGTCGTGCTCGGCCTCAACCTGATGGGCGACGGTCTGCGCGACGCGCTCGATCCTCGCCTTCGCACGGCCATCCGATGAGCCTGCTCTCGGTCCGGGATCTCGCCGTCTCCTTCGGCGGCACGCGCGTGCTGGAGGACATGTCCTTCGACATCGCCGAAGGCGAGGTCCTCGGCGTTGTCGGCGAGAGCGGCAGCGGCAAGTCGATGACCGCGCTCGCCATCATGGGCCTGCTGCCGATGGGCGGCAGCGCCGCCGGCCGCATCCGCTTCGAGGATCGCGACCTGCTGGCCTTGCCGGAGCGCGAGATGCAACGCCTGCGCGGCGAGCGCCTCGCGATGATCTTCCAGGAGCCGATGGCCTCGCTGAACCCGGTCTTCACGGTGGGTGAGCAGATCGCCGAGGTGCTGCGCCGCCACCGCGGCATGGACCGTCGCAGCGCGCATCGCGAAGCGATCTCTCTGCTGAAGCTGGTCGAGATCGCGGCGGCGGAGCGGCGCGTCGACGAGTATCCGCACCAGCTCTCTGGCGGGATGCGCCAGCGTGCGATGATCGCCATCGCACTGGCCTGCCGGCCGAAGCTTCTCATCGCCGACGAGCCGACCACCGCGCT
Organism: Falsiroseomonas oryziterrae; assembly: GCF_021864505.1. Taxonomy (GTDB): domain Bacteria; phylum Pseudomonadota; class Alphaproteobacteria; order Acetobacterales; family Acetobacteraceae; genus Falsiroseomonas; species Falsiroseomonas oryziterrae. The sequence goes on along the minus strand of NZ_JAKJIB010000055.1, from coordinate 8,262 downwards.
CGACGCCACCGTGCAGGCCGGCATCCTCGACCTGTTGCGCGGCCTGCGCCGCGAGCTCGGCATGGCGGTGCTGCTGATCACCCACGATCTCGGCGTGGTGTCCGACATCTGCGAACGCGTTGTCGTGATGTATGCCGGCCGCGTGGCGGAGACCGGTGCGGCCGATGCGATCTTCGCGCGCCCCTCGCATCCCTACACGCAGGCGCTGCTCGCCGCGATCCCGCGGCTCGACGGCCCGATCGGCGCGCTGCCGGCCATCGGCGGCGTGGTGCCCGCGCCCGCCGACTTCCCGCAAGGTTGCCGCTTCGCGCCGCGCTGCCCGCACGCGCTTCCTGCCTGCGAGGTCGGACCACCGGCGCTGCGCACGACCGTGTCCGGCACCGACGCCGCCTGCATCCGCGTGCAGGAGGTGGCATGACGGCCCTGGTGCAGGCGGCGGCGCTGGGCAAGACATTCGCGGGCGGCGTGCGTGCGGTGGATGGCGTGGACTTGGCGATCGCGCAGGGCGAGACGCTCGGCCTCGTCGGCGAATCCGGCTGCGGCAAGTCCACCCTCGCCCGTGTGCTCATCCGCCTGATCGAGCCCGATGCCGGCGCGCTGACTTTCCGCGACCGCGACATCACGCATCTGCCGGATCGCGCGATGCGGGCGCTGCGGCGCGACATGGGGATCGTGTTCCAGGATCCCTTCGGCAGCCTCAATCCGCGCATGACCGTGGGCCAGTTGATCGCCGAGCCGATGTGGATCCACGGCATCGGCGACCGCGCGGCGCGCCGCGCCCGCGTGCCGGAACTGCTCGGTCTGGTCGGCCTGCTGCCGGAGCACGCGTCGCGCTACCCGCACGAGTTCAGCGGCGGCCAGCGCCAGCGCATCGCGATCGCGCGTGCCCTGGCGACCGAGCCCGCCTTCCTCGTCTGCGACGAGCCGACCAGTGCGCTCGACGTCTCGATCCAGGCGCAGGTGCTGAACCTGCTGCGCGACCTGCAGGAGCGGCTCGGCCTCGCCTGCCTCTTCGTGAGCCACAACCTCGCGGCGGTGCGCCACATGGCCCCGCGGGTGGCGGTGATGTATCTCGGCCGCATCGTGGAGGAAGCCGCGCGGGACCGCCTCTTCGCCGCGCCGCAGCACCCCTACACCCAGGCGCTGCTCTCGGCCGCCTCGGAGCCGGGCAGCGAGCGCCGCACGCGCATCGTGCTGAAGGGCGAGGTGCCGAGCCCCGCGAACCCGCCCTCCGGCTGCCGCTTCCGCACGCGCTGTCCGCGCGCCGTGTCGCGCTGCGCGGAGGAGGAACCGCAACTGGCCGAGGTTGCCCCCGGCCAGCGCGTCGCGTGTCATTTCCCGGGCGCGCTGCGCCCGGAGGAGCTCAGCGCCCCTTGAACTGCGGCGGCCGCTTTTCCATGAAGGCGCGGCGCCCCTCGATGTAGTCCTCGCTCGCGAAGCACTGCTTCACCAGCCGGTCGCACAGCGCCTCGTCCGCCATGCCGCGGTCCTTCAGCGCCTCGCGCACGATGACCTTCACGCTCGCCACCGTCAGCGGTGCGTTGCCGGCGATGGTCTTGGCGTAATCCACGACGAACTCCTCGAGCTTGTCGTTCGGCACCACGCGGTTGACGAGGCCCATGATCCGCGCGTCCTCGGCCGACCAGCGCTTCGCGGTGAAGAAGATCTCCTTCGCGAATGACGGGCCGACGATGTCGACCAGGCGCCGGATGCCCTCGATCGGGTAGCCGAGGCCGAGCTTGGCAGCGGGCACGCCGAAGCTCGCCGTCTCGCCGCAGATCCTCATGTCGCAGGTGACCGCCAGCGCGGTGCCGCCGCCGATGCAATGGCCCTGGATCATCGCGATGGTCGGCTTCGGGCAGTCGGCGAGCAGGTCGTAGACCTTCTTCGTCTGCGCCTGGTAGGCGTTCACCGCCTCCTCGCTCGCGCGCTCGCTCTCGAACTTCGAGATGTCGGCACCGGAGACGAAGGCCTTGCCGCCCGCGCCGGTGACGATCACCACGCGTACCTCGGGGTCGGCGGAGAAGTCGGTCAGGATGCGCTCCGCCGCCTGCCACATCTCCATCGACACGGCGTTGTGCCGCTCGGGGTTGTTGAAGGTCATCCAGCCGATGCCGTCCGCCTTGCGGGCCAGCATCTTGTCCGTGCCCGTCACGAGCATCCCGTCCATGGTCGCAGTCTCCCTACACAACCTGCCGTGCGCGCAGGTCGTCGATCTGCGCTTTGGTCAGTCCCAGCTCCGCCAGGATCTCGTCCGTGTGCGCGCCGATCTCCGGCGGGTGGGACACGATCTTGGCCGGCGTGCGCGACAGCGTGATCGGCTGGCCCACATAGGCCACCTCGCCGCGGTTCCCGCCGTTCAGCGTCTGCGCGATGCCCAGATGCTTCACCTGCGGGTCGGCGAAGACCTCGTCGATCCGGTAGATCGGGCCGCAGGGCACGCCGGCCTCGTTCAGCGCCTCGACCCAATGCGCGGTCGTGTTGGTGCGCGTCGTCTTCTCGAGCTCGGCATTCAGCTCGTCGCGGTGGTCACTACGGCCCTTCGCCGTCTTGTAGCGTTCGTCGGCGAGCAGGTCCTCGCGGCCCAGGCCGCGCGCGCAGCGTTCCCAGATCTTGTTGCCGCTGGCCGCGATGTTCATGTAGCCGTCCGAGGTCTGGAAGACGCCGGTCGGGATCGAGGTCGGGTGGTTGTTGCCGGCCTGCTTGGCGACCTGGCCTTCCATCAGCCAGCGGCTCGCCTGGAAATCCAGCATGAAGGCCTGCGCCTGCAGCAGGCTGGTCTGCACCCACTGTCCCTTGCCTGACACCTCGCGCTCCAGCAGCGCGATCATGATGCCCTGCGACGCGAAGATGCCGGCGCAGAGATCGGCGATCGGGATGCCGACGCGCACCGGCCCCTGGCCGGGCAGGCCGGTGATGGACATCAGACCGCCCATGCCCTGCGCGATCTGGTCGAAGCCCGGCCGCCCGGCATAGGGCCCGTCCTGCCCGAAGCCCGAGATGGAGGCGTAGACGATGCGCGGGTTGATCGCCGACAGCGCCTCGTAGTCGATGCCGAGCCGCTTCTTCACGTCGGGGCGGAAGTTCTCCACCACCACGTCGGCGGTCTCGACCAGCTTCTTCAGCAGCGCGACGCCTTCCGGCGACTTCAGGTTGAGCGTCAGCCCGCGCTTGTTGCGATGCAAGTTCTGGAAGTCGCTGCCATGCCGCGGCCCGCCCATCGGATCGCCCTCGTCGAGCGCGGGCGGCATCTCGATCTTGATGACCTTGGCACCCCAGTCGGCGAGCTGGCGCACGCAGGTGGGCCCCGACCGGACGCGCGTCAGGTCGAGGACAGTGAAACGGGAGAGGGCGGTCGAAGGCTGCGGGGCGTGTCCGTCGGGCATGGGCGTCTCCTTCGGTCGCTTCCTTATCATCCGCCGGGGCGGGCGCAAACTGTTGACAGATGACAGTCGCCGGAGGCAGCGTCCGGCGCATGGAGGAAACCGCCGCGACAACCGCCGGGGCGAGCACGGGCGGCGCGCAGAGCGCGCTCGAGATTGTGCGCACGCGCTCCCTCTCCTCCCTCGTCGCGCAGGAGATCGAGCGGCTGATCCTCTCCGGCGCGCTGGCGGCCGGGGAGCGGCTGAACGAGCAGCAGCTGGCCACCCGCCTCGGCGTCTCGCGCGGCCCCGTGCGGGAAGCGGTGCGGGGGCTCGAGCGCAGCGGCCTGGTCGTCGCGGTCCGCAACCAGGGCAGCTATGTCCGCCAGGTCAGCGCGGACGAGGCGCTCGAGATCTACGACCTGCGCGCGGCGCTGACGGGCCTCGCCTGCGCGAGGCTGGCCGAGACCGCGACACCGCAGCAGGTCGCGGCACTGCGCGCGCTGGTCAAGCGCATGGACGAGGCCCGCAAGGCCGATGAGCCGCCCGCCTACTACGCGGCCAACCTGGAATTCCACGCGGCGCTGCTCGCCTTCGGCTCCGGCCCACGCGCGCGGCGGCTCTACGAGGAGCTCGGCAACGAGCTGCACCTGTTCCGCCGCCGCGCCCTCGTCCAGCCCGAGAACATGCGCGAGAGCAACGCCGAGCACGCCGCCATCCTGCGCGCCATCGCCGCGGGCGACGCGACCGCGGCGCGCGCGGCCGGCGAGACGCACATCGCCGGCGGCAAGCGCCGCTTCCAGGCCACGGACACCAGCACGCCGCACCCGGGCAAGTCAGGGCAAGCGGCGCAGAAGGGAGACAACGGACATGACGGACAGGATGATCGGCCGCCGCGGCCTGCTCGCGGCCGGCTCGGCGCTCGGCGCGGGGCTGCTCGCGCCCGCTAGCCTCCGCGCCCAGGAACGCTTTCCCTCGCGCACCATCGAGGTGGTGACGCATGCCGGCGTCGGCGGTGGCACCGACATCACCGCGCGCATGATGATGGTGGCGGCCCCCGGCGAGTTCGGCCAGGAATTCACCGTGGTGAACCGCACTGCGGGGAGCGGCGCGCAGGCGCTGCAGTACCTCGCCAGCCGTCCGGCCGACGGCCACACCATCATCCTGATGACCCAGACGCACCTGCTGACCATGCTGCGCAACCGCAGCCTGCCGCAGCTGTCGGACCTCATCCCGCTCGCCCGCGCGACGGAGGACCCGCAGATGGTGCTGGTGCGGCGCGACAGCCCGCTGCGCACCCCGGACGAGTTCCTCTCCGCCGGGCGCGCGCGCTCGCTCCGCTTCGGCGGTACGCATGTGGGCGGAGTGGACCATGTCGCGATCTTCGCCTTCGGCCGCGCCGCGGGGCTGCAGCAGCCGACCCTGGTGCCGTTCCGCGGCGGCGGCGACATCGTGATCAACCTCGTCGGCGGCAACATCGATGCCGGCCTGCTCAACCCGGCTGAGGCCGAATCGCAGCTCCGCGCCGGCGAGGTGCGACCGATCATGGTGCTGTCGGAGCGCCGCATGGCCGGCTTCCCCAACGTGCCGACCGGCAAGGAGCTCGGCATCAACACCGTGGCCTCCACGGTGCGCGGCTTCGCGGTGCTGCGCGGCACGCCGGACGATCGTGTCGCGCGGCTCGAGCAGGGGCTGGTCCGCGCCATGTCCGGGCCGATCTACCGCGGCTATCTCGACAACACCGGCCAGTCGCCCGACAGCGTCACCGGCCGCGAGGCCTGGGGCCGCCAGCTTACCGGCTTCTACGAGGAAGGGCGCGAGGCCCTGACCGCGCTCGGCCTGCTGCGGTGAAGCCCTCGGCGGCGCCGTCCCGCTGGAGCAACACCAACCGGATCAGCGCGGCGCTCGTCGCGCTGGTCGCGGCGGCTGCCTTCGCGGGAACATTCTTCTTCGATCCCGTGCCGCCGGGCTTGCCCGGGCTCGGCGCGGTCGAGTTCCCGCGCCTCATCTGCGTCATCATCCTCGGCCTTGCGCTGTTGCTCGCGCTGCAGGAGCCCGGGCCGCCGGATCCCGACAACGTGGCGCCTGACCGCGGCGCGCTGATGATCTGGGCCTGCTGCCTGCTCTTCGTGCCGGCCATGGCGCTGTTCGGGATGCTGGGTGCCGGCTTCCTGTTTCTGGTCACTACCGGCTGGATCTGGGGCGAGCGCCGCGCGGCCCTGCTCCTCGGTGTCGCTGGCGCCTCCACGCTGGTGCTGTGGCTCGTCTTCGTGAAGGTCTTCCGGCTGACGCTGCCCGGCGGCCTGCTGTTCGGGACCTGACATGGAAGCCTTCCTCGGCGGCCTTGCCGTCATGGCCGATCCTTACGTGCTGATGATGGTGGTGCTCGGCACCGTGCTCGGCATCTTCGTCGGCGCGCTGCCCGGCATCAGCGGGTCCACGACGATCGCGCTGATGCTGCCGATGACCATCGCGATGGGGCCGATCCCGGCGATCTGCTTCCTGGGCGCGATCTACTGCGCGGCCAATTTCGGCGGCTCGATCACCGCCATCCTGGTGAACGCGCCTGGCGATCCCTCGGCCAGCGCCACGGCGCTGGAAGGGTACAAGATGGCGGAGAAGGGACAGGCGGGCCTCGCGCTCGGCATGTCCGCCGTCTCGTCCGCGATCGGCGGCATCGTCAGCGTCGTCGTGCTGATCTTCGCCGCGCCCATGCTCGCGCGCGCGGCCTACAATTTCGGTCCCCCGGAGTATTTCGCGCTCGCTCTGTTCGGCCTCTCGATGTGCGCCGCGATCGGGGGCGACAGCGCCGTGAAGAACCTGATCGCCGCCGCGCTCGGGCTGCTGATCGCGACGGTCGGGATGGACCTGACGACCGGCGTCGAGCGCTTCGCCTTCGGCGTCATGGAACTGTCCGACGGAATCGGCTTCGTGCCCGTCCTCATCGGCCTTTTCGCGGTCGGCGAGATGCTCGACCAGGCGGCGCGACGCTATGGCCGCGCGCAGATCGTCTTCGCCGACGCGGCCCGGGTGCCGGGCTGGCCCGAGATGAAGAAGTGCATGCGCTCGATCTGGATCGGCAGCGGCATCGGCACCTTCATCGGCGCGCTCCCCGCGCTCGGCGCGACCACCGCCGCGCTGATCGGCTACAACGAGACGCGGCGCTGGTCGAAGCACAAGGAGGAATTCGGCAAGGGCAGCATCGAGGGCGTCGCCGGGCCGGAGGCCGCGAACAACGCCGCCGTCGGCGGCTCCATGGTGCCCACCCTCGCACTCGGCATCCCCGGCAGCGCGACCACGGCGATCATCCTCGCGGGCCTGATCGTGCAGGGCATCCGGCCGGGCCCGCACCTGTTCACCGAGCAGCCGACCCTGCTCTACGCCGTCTTCGCCTCGATGCTGGCGGCGAACGTCTTCTACCTGGTGATGGGCCTCTACATGGCGCGCCTCTTCGCGCGGATCAGCCTCATCCCGCCCGCCTTCCTCTGGCCGACCGTCTTCGTGCTCAGCGTGATCGGCGCTTACGGCCCGAACCAGTCCATGGGCGACGTCTACGTCATGCTCGTCGCGGGCCTGGTCGGCTTCCTGTTCCGCCGGGCCGGCTTCTCGCCGGCGCCGCTCATCATGGGCCTCGTGCTCGGCGCGATGGTGGAGGAGACGCTGAAGCAGAGCCTGATCATCTTCGGCGACGATGTCACCGGCTTCCTCGGCCGGCCGATCGCGCTGGTGCTCTTCGCAGTCACGGCGGCCGGGCTGCTCTGGCCGGTCGTGTCGCGGCTGATGCGCCGCGGCGCGCGCGCGGCCTCGGCCTGAGGCCGACGGTCAGGCGGGCGCCAGCCCCACGGTGAGCCCGCCGCAGACATAGACGACCTGGCCGGTGACGAAGCCGGCGCGGTCGTCGAGGAAGAAGGCCGCGGCATGCGCCACGTCCGCGGGCGTGCCGAGCCGCTTCACCGGCACGCCCTCGATGATGGCGCGGGTGCGCGGGCTGTTGTCGGGGTTCGCGCGGCGGAACAGCTCGGTCGCGATCGGGCCGGGGCCGATGGCGTTCACCGTGATGCCCTGGCTCGCCAGTTCCAGCGCCCAGGTCCGCGTCAGCCCGATCAGCCCGGCCTTGCTCGCCGCATAGGCGCTCCGCAGTTCCTTCCCCAGCGCGGCGCGGCTCGCGACGTTCACGATGCGGCCGAAGCCGGCGTCGCGCATCGCCGGCAGCACGGCCTGCGCGGCGAGGATCGCGCTGCGCAGGTTCACGTCCATCACCGCCGCGAGGTCCTCGGCCCGCGTCTCCTCGAGCGAGGCCGGGCGCACGATGCCCACGTTGTTGACCAGCCGCGTCGGCGCATGGCGCGCCACCGCCTCGGCCAGAGCGGCACGCGCGCCGTCGAGGTCGGCGAAGTCGCAGGGGACGAACGCCTCGTTCGGTAGCAGGTCCTCCGGCTCGCGCAGGTCGAGCGTCACGGGCCGCCAGCCCGCCTCCGCGGCGCGCCGAACGATCGCGCGGGCGATGGCGCCGGCGCCGCCCGTGATCAGGATGGAACTCAACGGAAGCTCTCCTCCAGCCAGGCGGCGAGTCGGTCGGCCAGCGCCTCGCGCCCCGCATCCAGCATCATCAGGTGCCCCATGCCGTCGAGCAGCTGGAAGGGCGCCGCATGCCAGGCGGCGGTGCGCACCACGGCATCGGCCGGTATCAGCGCGTCGCGCCGCGCGCCATAGACGACGCAGGGCTTCCCCAGGCTCCAGGCGGGCGGGATGGGCTGCGGCGCCTGCGCCTCCAGCAGCGCGGCGCGACTCTCGCCGCCCAGCCGCATCAGGTGCCGCGCCGCCGCGGCATCGGGCAGCGCGGCCGAGAACAGCGCGCGACGCAGCAGGGCGGCCTCGGCCGCGGGGCCGGCGGGCTCCG
>NZ_JAKJIB010000549.1 GCF_021864505.1 Falsiroseomonas oryziterrae | reverse complement strand
CGACGCCAGTTCCTGCAGCGCCGCGGCGGAGCGCGCGGAGAGCAGCAGCGGCGGCATGCCCTTGGCCCCCTCGCGCGGCGCACTCCGCGGCGGCGCGGGGGCGACCAGCGCGCAGGCATTGGTGCCGCCGAAGCCGAAGGCGTTCACGCCCGCGACCGGGTCCGCGACACCGGCCAGCATCTCCGTCGCGGCCGGCACGCGGATGTTGAGCGCGGCGAAGTCGATCGCGGGATTGGGCCGGTCCTGGTGCAACGTCGGCGGCACCAGGCGCCGCTCCAGCACCAGCATCGCCTTCAGCAGCCCCGCCATGCCGGCGGCGGGTTCCAGATGGCCGATATTCGTCTTCACCGAGCCGATGGGCAGCGGCGCGTCGCGCCCGCGCGCCGCCTGCCCGATCGCCCAGGCCTCGGCCGGGTCGCCCGCCTGCGTGCCGGTGCCATGCGCCTCGAAATAGGCAAGCCGCGCCGCGCCCACGCCGGCCTGCGCCATCACGCCGCGGATCAGCCGCGCCTGCGCGTCGCGATCGGGCAGCGACAACCCGATGGTGCGCCCGGCGCTGTTCACCCCCGTCGCCAGGATCACGCCGCGCACCTCGTCGCCGTCGCGCAGCGCGTCGTCGAGGCGCTTCAGCACCACCGCGCCCGCGCCTTCGGCGCGCACATAGCCGTCCGCGCCGGCATCGAAGGCGCGGCAGCGCCCCGTGGGCGAGAGCATGCCCGCGCGCGAGAAGCCCACGAAGGCATAGGGCGAGAGCAGCATCTGCACGCCCGCCGCGATGGCCGCCGGCACGCGGCCGCCCGCCACCGCACGGCACGCCGCATCCAGCGCGACGAGCGCCGAGGAACAGGCGGTGTCGATCGTCTCCGCCAGGCCTCGCAGATCGAACACGTTGGTCAGGCGGTTCGACAGGATGCTCAGCGCGTTGCCGGTCATGAAGTAGCGGTCGCCGCCCGCATGGTCGGGCAGGCGCAGCTCGGCATAGTCGGTGGAGGAGCCGCCGACGAAGACGCCGACCTCCTCGCCCGCGATCGCGGAAGGCCGCCAGCCCGCATCCTCGAGCGCGCCCAGCGCGACCTCGAGCAGCAGTCGCTGCTGCGGGTCCATCTCCGCCGCCTCGCGCGGGGAGATGCCGAAGGCCGCGGCGTCGAAGCCGAAGGCGTCGCCGACATGCCCGGCGGCGAAGGTGTAGGAGGTGCCGGGCTCGTTGCGGCGCGGGTGGAAGAAGGCAGCCTGCGCGAAGCGGTCGGGCGGCAGCGTCGAGACGGCGTCCGTCCCGCTCTCCAGCAGGCGCCAGAAGGCGTCGAGGTCCGGCGCGCCGGGCAACCGGCAGGCCGCGCCGACGATCGCCACGGGCACGGGATCGGATGGCCGGGCGACGCGGCGCTGCCTCCTCATCCGCGGCTCAGGCGGGTGCGACGCTATCGCGGCCGGCGGGGATCAGCGCGGCGGCGGCGTCGCGCGGGGGCGCGCGGTTCGGACCGCGCGGCCGCGCAAGCTCCGCCAGCAGCCCGTCGAGCACCTCGAAATGCGCGTCCCAGCGCGGCGCCT
>NZ_JAKJIB010000548.1 GCF_021864505.1 Falsiroseomonas oryziterrae | reverse complement strand
CGCGCGCCTGCGCGCCCTGCTGCGCGTCAAGCAGGTGCTCGACGCCTGGCGCCTGCGCGCCGACACCGCGCGCGACCTCGGCGTGGAGCCGCCGCCGAGCCCCGCGGCGGCGATCGCCGGCGCCCGCGTGCTGGTGGTGGACCAGGACGAGGACGAGTGCGCCGCCCTCGGCGCGGTGCTGGCGCTCGACGGGCTCGAGGTGAGCTGCTGCGCCGATCCGAGCGTGGCCTGGCAGGCTCTCCTGGAAGGCATCCACGACGTGGTGCTGCTCAGCCTCTCGCTGGAAGGCGGGGACGCGCTGCGGCTTGCCTCACGGCTCCGGGCCGAGGCGATCACCCGCGACATCCCGGTGCTCCTGGTCGCCGACACGGCGCAGAAGGGCCTCGTGCTGCGCGGCTTCGACCTCGGCGCGAACGACCATGTGCTGCGCCCGGTCGATCCGAACGAGCTGCGCGCGCGCGTCCGCAATCAGATCCGCCGCAAGCGCTACCAGGAGCGGCTGCGGGCCGACCTGGACCGCTCGCTCGAACTGGCGGTGACCGACCCGCTGACCGGGCTGCGGAACCGCCGCTACGCCCGGCGCCATCTGGAAGGCGTGCTGCGGCACGGCGCCGCGGCCGCGCTGCTGATCGACGCCGACCACTTCAAGGCGGTGAACGACACCCATGGCCACGCCGCGGGCGACCTCGTCCTGCGCGAGTTGGCGGCGCGGATGCGCGAGCATCTCCGTGCCGCCGACGTGGTGGCGCGCTGGGGCGGAGAGGAATTCATGGTGGTGATGTCGGGCGCGAACGCCGAGGATGCGCGCCTCGTGGCGGAGCGGCTTCGGCACGCCGTCGCGGCCGAGCCCGTCGCGGTGCTCGGCGCCGCCCTTCCGGTCACCGTCAGCATCGGCATCGCGGTGGCCGGCGACGGCGAGCTCGGTGCCGACCAGTTGCTGGAGGCGGCCGATGCCGCCCTCTACCTCGCCAAGCGCAACGGCCGGAACCGCGTGGAGGTCGCCGGCGACGGTTGACCGCCGGCGCGGCATCCCCGCCGCGCCGCGTCCCGCCGCCCGGACCAACCGCGCCCCCGGGACGAGCGGGCGTCGGGACCGAGCAGGTGGCCGGGTGGCCGCGCCTTACTTGATCTTGGCTTCGCGGAAGACGACGTGCTTGCGCGCGACCGGGTCGTACTTCTTGAACTCGAGCTTGCCGGTCGCCGTCCGGGCGTTCTTCTTCGTGACGTAGAAGTAGCCCGTGTCAGCCGAGCTGACGAGCTTGATCAGGATGGTGTTGGCCTTGGCCATGGGAGCGGTTCCAGCAGTCGAGCGAGAAGGCCGCGCTGGCACAGGGCCGGCCCGGCGGAGCGGCGGAACATAGTCCGCCGCCGCCCTGGGTCAAGGCGAAACCGACCGCCGCCCCGCGGCGAAGGCTTCCGGGCGCTCCAACAGGGCACGGGCCGCCAGCAGATCGGCCTCCCGCCCCTCCGCCGGCGGACAGGCCCCCCGCAGGCCCGCGACCTCGGCGGGCGGCAACGGGGCCCGCAGGCCGCGCTGCCGCGCCAGCGCG
>NZ_JAKJIB010000547.1 GCF_021864505.1 Falsiroseomonas oryziterrae | reverse complement strand
GGCGTGCGCGCCGGCCGCGAGGCGGGCGAGATGGGCAGGGCGGTCGGCCGGCGCCGCATCGGCATAGGCGCCGGTGTGCAGCTCGATCGCCGCGGCGCCGAGCCGGGCGGCCGCCGCGATCTGCGCCGGATCGGCCTCGACGAAGATCGAGACGCGGATGCCGGCGGCGGCGAGGCGGCGGATCGCCTCGGGCAGGAAGGGATCGTGGCGCAGCAGGTCGAGCCCGCCTTCCGTCGTCAGCTCGGCGCGCTTCTCCGGCACGATGCAGCAATCGGCCGGGCGCAGGCGCTCGGCGATGCCGACCATCTCCTCGGTCGCGGCCATCTCGAAGTTGAGCGGTGCGGCGATGGCGGCGCGGATGCGCGCGACGTCGTCGTCGCGGATGTGCCGCCGGTCCTCGCGCAGATGCAGGGTGATGCCGTCCGCGCCGGCCTCGAGCACCGCGAGCGCGGCGGCGAGCGGATCGGGATGCGTGCCGCCGCGCGCGTTCCGCAGCGTCGCGACATGGTCGATGTTGATGGAGAGAAGCATTTTTCTGTCCTCAGGCGCCGGCGCGCGCTCCGCGCGCTTGGCTTGCGCGCCACGCGCTGGCGCGCCCGGCCTCGATGTTGGTTGGGGCGCGGGCCGCATTCGCGGCCTCGGCCCGCCTGTGGCGGGCCGCCAGCGTGGTTCTATTCATGACGCACTGGTGGCGCTCCGCGCCCGCGCCATCTCGCCGGCCATGCGCAGCGCGGCGATGAGGCTGCCGGGGTCGGCGCGGCCGGTGCCGGCGATGTCGAGGGCGGTGCCGTGGTCGGGGCTGGTGCGCACGATCGAAAGGCCCAGCGTCACGTTCACCCCGCCATCCATGTCGAGCGTCTTCACCGGGATCAGCGCCTGGTCGTGATACATGCAGAGCGCGCAGTCATAGGTGGCGCGCGCGCGCGGCGTGAACAGGGTGTCGGCCGGCAGCGGGCCGCGCGCGGCGATGCCCTCGGCGCGCAGCGCGGCGACGGCGGGGGCCACGATCTCGATGTCCTCGCGGCCCATCGTGCCGTCCTCGCCGGCATGCGGGTTGAGGCCCGCCACGACCAGCCGCGGCGCGGCGATGCCGAAGTCGCGCATCAGGGCGGCGGCGACCACGCGGCCCTGGGTGACGATCGCCTCCGTCGTCAGCGCCGCGGCGGCGCGCGCGAGCGAGAGGTGGACCGTGACCGGCACCACGCGCAGCCCCGGGCAGGCCAGCATCATCACCGGCGGAACCCCCGTGCCGGCCAGCTCACCCAGGAACTCGGTGTGGCCGGGATGCGGGAAACCGGCGGCGGTGAGGACGGATTTCTGGATCGGGTTGGTCACCACCGCGCCGGTGCGTCCGGCCTTGGCGAAGCCGACCGCCTGCTCGATGGAGGCGAGGACGGCGGGCGCGTTGCGCGGGTCGAGCCGCCCGGGCACCGCCGGCACGGCGAGCGGCAGCGGCAGGACGGGCAGCGCCTCGGCGAAGGCCGCGGGGGCTTCCTCGGGCGCCGCGATGTGCGCGAGGGGCGCGCCGGCCAGCAGCGCTGGATCGGCGATCACGAA
>NZ_JAKJIB010000546.1 GCF_021864505.1 Falsiroseomonas oryziterrae | reverse complement strand
CGCGCCCGACCGGCGACGACCCGGCCGCGCGCTTCGTCTCCCGCGTCCTCGCCGAGACCGAGGATGTCTGGAACCCGATCTTCCAGTCGCTCGGCCGCCGCTACCAGGAACCGCGCCTGGTGCTCTATTCCGGCGTGGTGCAGTCGGGCTGCGGCACCGCGCAGGCGCAGGTCGGGCCCTTCTACTGCCCGGCCGATTCCCGCGTGTACATCGACCTCGACTTCATGGCGCAGCTGCAGCGCAGCCTCGGCGCCAGTGGCGACTTCGCCGCCGCCTACATCATCGCCCATGAGGTCGGGCACCATGTGCAGAACCAGCTCGGCATCCTCGACCGCGTGCAACAGTTGAAGGCGCGCGCGACCGAGGCGCAGGACAATGCGCTGCAGGTCCGCGTCGAGCTGCAGGCGGATTGCCTCGCCGGCCTCTGGGCGCGCCGCGCGCATGAGGCGCGGCAGATCCTGGAACAGGGCGACATCGAGGAAGGGCTGAACGCCGCGGCTGCGGTGGGTGACGACCGGCTGCAGCGCCGCGCGCGCGGCACGGTGCAGCCCGAGAGCTTCACCCATGGCAGCTCCGCCCAGCGCGTCCGCTGGTTCCGCGCCGGCCTCGAATCCGGCCGGCTCGAGGCCTGCGACACCTTCGGCGCCGAGCGGCTGTAGTGCCGACGCCAGAGTTGCGGCGGCTCCCCGCCGCTTACGTCGGCTGGTCGGGGTGGGGGTTCGTGTTTCCGCGCCACTCCCACCCTTCGCCAGGCGTCCCGCCTTGCCCTAACTTCTCCGCATGCCCCGCATCGCCGTCGCGCGCCTCTGGTTCGAAGGCAACTCCTTCACCCCCGGCGTCACGCCGCTTGAGGCGTTCCACGCCCGCGAATGGCTCGCCGGCGCCGAGGGTCTCGCGCGCGTCGCCGGCACCGCGACCGAGCTCGGCGGACTTGCCACCTTCCTGGCAGACCGCCCCAATTGGGACGCGACGCTGATCCGCGCCACCTCCGCCCAGCCCGGCGGACCGATGGCGCGCGACGCCTTCGCCGCCTGGCTCGACGAGGTGGAGGGAGCCCTCCTGGCCGGCGCGCCCTGGGACGGCGTCTATCTCTCGCTGCACGGCGCCTGCGTGACGGAGGACGACCCGCAGGCCGACCTCACCATCCTGCGCGCGGTGCGCGAGGCCATCGGCGCCACCCCGCTCGTCGCCAGCTTCGACTTCCACGCCAACATGGCCGAGGAGATCGCGACGATCCTCGACGGCGCGAGCGTCTACCGCACCTATCCCCATACCGACATGGCGGAGACCGCGATCCGCGCGCTGCGCCTGCTGGAGCGCGCGATGCGTGGCGAACGCCTGCACGGCGCGATCGCGAAGCTGCCCTTCGTGGTGCACAGCTTCCACATGCGCAGCGAGGCGGGTCCCATGGCCGAGGTCTGGCGCGCCGCGGCGGCGATGGAACGCGCGACGGTGCTGGAGGCGGCGCCCTTCGGCGGCTTCGCGTGGGGCGACAGCCCGCATGCCGGCCCCTGCGGCATGGCCTGGGCCACCGATCCCGCCGCCGCGCGCAACGCCGCCGCCCGCATCGCGGAGGCC
>NZ_JAKJIB010000545.1 GCF_021864505.1 Falsiroseomonas oryziterrae | reverse complement strand
CCGGCCGCGCCGGCGGGCGGCTTCGGCGCGGCGCTGCAGCGCGCGCTGGAGGACGGCGTGCGCATCGGTCACAGCGCGGAGGCCGCCTCCACGGCCGCGATGCTCGGCCAGGGCGGCGTGACCGAGGCCGTGCTCGCCATCTCGCGCGCCGAACTCGCCCTGCAGACCACGGTCGCGATCCGCGACCGTGTCGTCGCCGCCTACCAGGACATCATGCGCATGCCGATCTGACGGCGGCGCGACGCGGGGAAAAGCTCCGTGGAAGCACAACACGACCTGTCCCAGGCGATGCGCGAGGCGCTCTGGGTCTCCCTGCAGGTGATGGGGCCGCCCTTGGCCGCGGTGCTCGTCGTCGGGCTTGCCGTCTCGCTGCTGCAGGCGCTGACCCAGGTGCAGGAAGCGACGCTGGCCTTCCTGCCGAAGCTGCTCGTCTGCGCCATACTGATGCTGCTGCTCGGCCCCTTCTCCGTCACCGTCCTGCGCGGCTGGACCGAGACCCTGTTCGACCGCGCCGTCATGATCGGCGGGCTGCGGTGAGCGCGCCGGATGCGGCGCTTCTCGCCGCGCTGCCGGGACTCGCCTTCCAGGCGGCGCTGCTCTTCGCGCGGCTCGGCGCGGCAGCGATGGTCCTGCCCGGCCTCGGCGAGCAGGACGTGCCGGCCACCATCCGCCTCTCGCTTGCCCTCGCGCTCGTGCTGCTGCTCCTGCCGGTGCTGGGGCCGGACCTGCCGCCCGCGCCCGAGCCCGGCGTCGCCACGGCCCGCCTCGTCTTGCAGGAGGTCGCAATCGGCCTCTGGCTCGGCGGCCTCGCGCGCATCATCGCCTTGGCGCTCGCGATGGCCGGGCAACTCGTCGCTACCCTGATCGGCCTGCAGGGGCTGCTCGCGGGCGATGCCGAGATGGGCGGCCAGGGCACCGTCCTGTCGCGCGCCTTCGCCCTCGTCGCCGCGACGCTCGTGCTGGCGAGCGGCCTCTACGCGATCGCCTTGCGGGCGCTGGTGGAGAGCTACGCCGTGCTGCCCGCCGGCGCGCCGCTGCCCGCGGGGGCGGCGGCGGAGGCGATGGTGGCGGCCGGCGCCGCCTCGCTCGGTCTCGCCCTGCGGCTCGCCGCACCCTTCGTCATCGCGGCGGTCGTGCTGAATGTCGCGCTCGGGCTGCTCGCGCGCCTTGCGCCGCAGGTTCAGACCTTCTTCGTCGCGGTGCCCGGCCAGATCCTCGCCGGACTCGCGCTGCTGGCGCTGATCGCCCCGCCTCTTCTGGCCGCCTATGCCGAGGCGCTGCGCGGCGCCTTCCTAGCTCTGCCCGGCGCCGGGTGAGCGATGGCCGAAAGCGAGGACGATCGCGACGCGGCCGACCGGTCCGAACCCGCGACGCCGCGCCGGATCGAGAAGGCGCGCGAACAGGGCCAGGTCGCCGTCTCGCGCGAGATGTCCGGTTTCGCCGCCCTCCTCCTCGCCGCGCTGACCGCGGGCACGGCGATGACGCTCGACGGCACGGTCCTCGGGAATCCGATGGTGCTCGTGGCTGGCGGCGACATCTCGCAGGCCGCCACCGGCTCGCTCTCCACCGGCACCTTCCGGGTCCAGG
>NZ_JAKJIB010000544.1 GCF_021864505.1 Falsiroseomonas oryziterrae | reverse complement strand
CAGCCCTGCTGGGCACGCGGCCCGACGTCGTCGCCGCGGCCGCGATCGCACCGGCGCGGCGCCGGGTCGCGGCCAACCTCCGGCAACTGACGCGGCCACCGCGCCGCTGAACCGCCCCGGGCAGGGGCTTGATCCGGCGCAACGCGCGCGCCCGCGGGGCCGTGCACGATGCCGGGCGTGAACGGCGACGATCTCCTCGACGGCCTATGGCCCGACGACCCATGGCTGGTTGATCCGGCCGCCTTCGGCCGCTGCGCGACACCCCGCGCCCGGCTGCGCTTCCTGGTTACCTATGCGGTGCTGGCGCCGTCCGGGCACAACACGCAGCCCTGGACGTTCCGGCTGCAGGGCGACGCGACGATGGAACTGCGCGCCGACCGCACCCGTGCCCTGCCTGTCGTGGATCCCGTGGATCGCGCGCTGACCATCTCCTGCGCCGCCGCGCTGACCAATCTGCGCATCGCGGCGGAGGCGCTGGGCGAGACGGTCGAGGCCGAGGTGCTCCCGGACCCCGCCGACCCCGACCTGCTGGCGCGCATCGCGGCCAGGGGCACGCGCCCGCCCGTGCCGCGCGCTGCGCGGCTGCTCCGCGCCATGACGGCGCGGCGGACCAGCCGCTTCGCCTTCGAGCCCGACCCGCTGCCGGAACTGCTGCGGGCGGAGGCAACCGCCGAGGCCGAGGCGGCGGGCGCGGCGCTCTCCTGGGCCGAAACACCCGAGGATCGCCATGCGGTCGCGCTCCTGGTGTCGGAGGGCGACCGCATCCAGATGTCCGACCCCGCCTTCCGGCACGAGTTGGCGGCGTGGATGCGCTCTCGCCACGGACCGACGCGCGACGGCCTGTCGGGCGCCGCCTTCGGCATGCCCGACCTGTTGACCTTCGGTGCAGCGTTGGTGGTCCGGACCTTCGACATGGGCGCGGGGCAGGCGGCGCGGGACATGGCGCTCGCCGAAGGCTCGCCGGCGCTGGCCATGCTCGCAACCCCGGGTGATTCGCCACATGATTGGATGGCCGCGGGCGAGGCGCTTCAGCGCGTCCTGCTGGCGATCACCGCGGGCGGGCTCACCGCCTCGTATCTCAACCAGCCGATCGAGGTGCCAGCCCTGCGGGCGCGCCTCGCCGCCGCCTTCCGCAGTAGCGGCACGCCGCAGATCCTGCTGCGGGTCGGGCGCGGGCCGAAGCCCGTGCCGGCGGCCCGCCGGCCGCTGCGCGAGGTGATCCGCGAGGATCGCGCGTAGGGCCCGTCGGACAAGGCCGGAGCAGGTCGGTCTGGCGGGTCTTTTCCTCGCTGGGTTCGGCGTGCGGTTGCCGATGGAACCACCATCGGCAAGCCGCCTTCCTGCCCCTCAGCCGCCGGCCTCGTCCGACGGGCCCTGGGGCACATCCCGATCGACCTGACCTGGCCGCTCCGAACGGCGCGCTGCCGAGAAGGCGAGTTCCAGGGCAGCCGATCCCCGTTCGGGGGAACTTTCGGACGGCGCCGCGGCACCGTGGGCGACCGGGATGCGCAACTCCGCCTCGGTGCCCGGGCCGGCGTCGCGCAACGCCAGCGTGCCGCCGGCGCGGCGCGCGAGCGAGCCCGCGAGTCCGAGGCC
>NZ_JAKJIB010000543.1 GCF_021864505.1 Falsiroseomonas oryziterrae | reverse complement strand
CGCGGTGATCTTCATCTTCCTGCCGGTGGAGTGAGGTATGCATTGCGGCCGGCGGTAGCCGGCCGAGCGCCCGAACGGGCGCCGCGGCACGTGCCGCGAAGCCAAGCGCGCGGAGGCGCGCGCCGGCGATTGAGGGCGCGAAGGCGGAGCCTTCGTGCACCTGACATGATCACGCCACCACGACGCGCCCCGTCATGCCGAGCGTCGCGTGCAGCGGCTTCACGCAGGTGATCTCGTGCCGGCCGGGCCCGAGCGGCAGCACGCCAAGCTCGACCGTCCCGCCGGCGGGAACGTCCACCGATCCGCCCGAGGCCAGCACCGCCTGCGCCGCCGCATCCGGGCGCAGTGCAACGGCGCGGAAGAAGCCAGGCGAGGTCCAGTCATGCGGCCGCGCGCCGCTGTTGCGGAACACCAGTCGCGCGGGCTGGCCCGCGCGCAGCTGCAACTCCTCCGGCACGAAGGCGAACTCGTCGAGCATCACCTCGGTGGCGGGCACGCGCGCCCAATCCACGCCGGCGATGCGCTCCGCCGCGCCGGGCGGTGGCACGATCGCGGTGCGCCCGGCGCAGCCAGCCAGCAGGGCGGGTGCGACGAACAGGACGGCACGACGACGCATGATGCTCTCCTTCACCTCCGGCGGTCATCGCCGCTAACCTTCGGGCGGCATCGGGGTGCGACGCGCATGATGGGCATTCTGGGGACGATCATCATCGGCTTTCTCGCCGGCGCGATCGCGAAATGGGTCACGCCGGGGCGGGGGCCGGGCGGGTTCTTCGTCACCGTCTGCCTCGGCATCCTCGGCGCCTTCGTCGGCACCTTCCTCGGCCAGGGGCTCGGCTGGTACGGGCCGGGCCAGACCGCAGGCCTGTTCGGCGCCATCGTCGGCGCCGTGCTGGTGCTGGTCGTGTTCCGCGCGGTTGCGAAGAAGGCGTAGCGCCGCGCGCCCGATCATCTCGTGATCGCCGCTCTCGCCGCAGTGCGAGACGACGGCATGGACGCGGCGTTGCGCCGGCCTGATCCTGCGGTGCCGCGGGAGGGCGACGCATGCGCATCGGCGTGCCGAAGGAGATCAAGGTCCACGAATACCGCGTCGGCCTGACGCCGGGATCGGTGCGCGAGCTGGTCGCGCATGGCCATCAGGTGCTGGTCGAGGCCGGCGCGGGCGCCGCGATCGGCTTTCCCGATGCCGCCTACACCGCCGCCGGCGCCGCCATCGCCGCAACCGCCCAGCAGGTCTTCGCGGACGCCGAGCTGATCGTGAAGGTGAAGGAGCCGCAGCCCGCCGAATGGGCGATGCTGCGCCCCGGCCAGGTCCTGTTCACCTACCTCCACCTCGCCGCCGACGCCGCGCAGGCGCGCGGCCTGATGGAGTCGGGCGCCAGCGCCGTCGCCTACGAGACGGTGACGGAGCCCGAAGGCGGCCTGCCCCTGCTGCGCCCGATGAGCGAGGTCGCCGGCCGCATGGCGCCGCAGGTCGGCGCGCATTGCCTCGAGAAGGAGATGGGCGGCGCCGGCGTGCTGCTCGGCGGCGTGCCCGGCGTGCCGGCGGCCAAGGTCGCGGTGCTCGGCGGCGGGGTGGTGGGCGCCAATGCGGCGCGCATCGC
>NZ_JAKJIB010000542.1 GCF_021864505.1 Falsiroseomonas oryziterrae | reverse complement strand
GCGCGCGGATCACGACCGAGCCGACGCGCCCGGTGCCGACCACCACCGCATGGCCGCTGAGCATGGCCTCGGGCGGCGGCGGGCCGAGCCGCGGGCGGCGCTCGCCGCGCCACCAGGCGAGCCGGGCGGAGCGTTCCACTCGCGGCGCCAGCGATTCGGCGGCGCGCAGCGTCCACGGCGTCAGCACGATCGTGGCGATGGCGGCGACCAGCACCGGGCCACGCACCTCGCCCGGCAGGACGCCCTCCCGGATCGAGATCTCCATCAGCAGGAAGGAGAACTCGCCGATCTGGCCCAGCGAGCCGGCTACCGTCACGGCAGTGCGCGGTGCGACGCGCAGCGCCAGCAGCAGGCCGAGCGTGCCGCCCGCGATGGCGAGCAGCACGACCAGGATCGCGGCCAGGGAGACCGCCGGATGCGCGACGATCGCCGCGGGGTCCAGCAGCATGCCGATCGAGACGAAGAAGACGGCGGCGAAGATGCGCTGCATCGGCGTCGCCTCGGCCGCCGCCTGGTGGCCGACGTCGCTCTCGCCCAGCACCACGCCGGCGAAGAAGGCGCCGAGCGCGAAGGAGACGCCGAACAGGGTGGAGGCCGCGAAGGCGACGCCGAGCGCGATCGCCAGCACGGCCAGCGTGAACAACTCGCGCGACCCGCTGCGCGCCACGCGCACCAGCAGCCAGGGCAGCGCGCGGCGGCCGACCAGCACCATCACCGCGCCGAAGGCACCGAGCGACAGCGCGACCTTGCCGATCTCGCCGGCCAGCGACGCGCCTGGATGCTGCGGCACGCCAGCGACCGCCGGCAGCATGACCAGCGCGAAGACCACGACCAGGTCCTGCATGACCAGCCAGCCGAGCGCGATGCGCCCGGCCTCGCCGCCCAGCCTGCCGCGCTCCTCCAGCGTCCGCGTGGCGACCGCGGTGGAGGAGATCGCGAGCGCAAGGCCGAAGGCGAAGGCGGCGCCCGTGGACAGGCCGAAGGCGCCGCCCAGCGCCGCGCCGAGCGTGGCGGCGAGCGCGATCTGCAACGCCGCGCCCGGCACCGCGACTCGCCAGACCGCGAGCAGGTCGGCGGGGCGGAAATGCAGGCCGACGCCGAACAGCAGCAGCGCGACGCCGAGCTCCGCCATGGCGGAGACCACGCCCTTCTCGGCCACGAAGCCCGGCGTGTAGGGCCCGACGACGACGCCCGCCGCGATGTAGCCGATGATCGCCGGCAGCCGCATCGCCCGCGCGACCGCGCCGAGCAGGAAGGCGAGCGTGATGCAGGCGACGACGGTCGCGAGCATCAGGTCGGGGCCATGGTGCATCGGCGCAGGTTACCCGCTCGCCCGCCGCCGGCCCACCGTTGCCCTGCTTGCGCCGCCGCCGCACCATCGTCCGATGCGCGCGCCCGATGCGATCACCCTCCGCTTCGAGAGCGGCACGATGCTGGCCTGGAACCCGCCCGTGCCCCGCGCCGCGCCGGCCATCCTGCTGCTGCACGGCGCAGCCTGCGGCCCCTGGGTGTGGGAGGAGGGCTTCGCCGCCCGCCTTGCCGCGGCCGGGCATGCCGTCTTCGCGATCGGCTTCGCGCGCGGCCGCGCGCAGGCGCCCGCCGGGCTCGCCG
>NZ_JAKJIB010000541.1 GCF_021864505.1 Falsiroseomonas oryziterrae | reverse complement strand
CGATTCGGCCTTCGTGCCGCGCCAGGCGCCGGGCCGCTCGCGACCGACATAGGTGACGCGCGGCGTGCCGCGCAGCCGCGCCGCCGCCAGCGCGTCGATGCCGCCGACGGCGCCCGCGGGCAGCAGGATCTGCGCCCCGCCACGCGTCGCCGCAGCCCGCAGCGCCAGGAACAGCGCATCCTCGGCCAGCGCACCGGTCGAGGCGACGACGAGATCGCGCCCCGCCTCCAGCACCGCTGCGCCATGCTCGCGCACCGCGCCGTGGCCGGCGCATTCGCAGACCACGCCGGCGCCGGTGTGGAGCAGCGCGTCGAGTTCCGTGTGCACGCTGATCACGCGGGCCAGGCCGTTCTGCGCTGCCAGCAGCGCCTCGCCCTTCGCGCGGTCGCGCACCAGCAGGGCCAGATGGTCCAGCGGCCGCGGCGCATGGGCGGCCAGCGCCTCCAGCAGCGTCGCCGCCATCCCGCCCGCGCCGATCAGGCCGAGCTTCATCGGCTGCTTCCCGCCGCGCCCGCCGGCGGGCCCGCGAAGCTCTCCGCGAAGGGGCCGATCGCGACCATGTCCACTTCGACCATGCCCGGGCCGGGCGCGGCGAGCGCGGCATCCAGCGCCGCGCCGAATTCCTCGACGCGGGCGACGCGCGCATGCGCCAGCCCCATGGCGCGGCAGATCAGGTGAAAATCCGGCGTCAGGATGGAGGCGTAGTGCTGCCGTCCGCCATATTGAGCGTCCTGGATGTTGCGGATCACGCCATAGCCGCGGTCGTTCATCAGCACGAAGACGACCTCCGCGCCGCTCTCCACCGCCGTCGCCAATTCGCCGAGCGAAAGCTGCGCCGCGCCGTCGCCGACGAGCGCCACCGCCTTGCCAGCGCCGGCCAGCCCCGCGCCGATGCCCATCGCGATGCCCTGCCCGATCCCGCCGCCCAGCGCATGCACGCCGAGATGCGGCGCGGCCAGCCGCACGAAGCGGTTGCCGAAGGTGGAGTTGGAGATGGTGACATCGCGCACCCAGGGCCGGCCCTCCGCCGTGCGAGCGGAGATCGCCGTCGCCACCGCCGCATACGGCCCGAGCATTTTCGCGAGCGCCACCTCGCTTCGCGCGCGCGCGGCGCCGATGGACTCCAGGAACCTCGCATCGGTCGCGAGCTTCGCCGGCAACCGCGCCAGCAGTCCTTCCAGCACCAGCCGCGCATCGCCGGCGACGAAGAGCTCCACCAGGTAGTTCCGCCCGGCCTGCGTCGCATCCGCATCGGCCTGGAGCAGCGGCGGCAGGCGCATCGCGTTGTTGCGCGTCTCGTTGCCGCGCAGCCGTGATCCCACCACCAGCATCACGTCGGCCGCGTCGTACACAGCCTGCGCGTCCGGCGTCATGTTGAAAGCACCGAGCGACCAGCGATGCCCCTCCGGCACCGTCGCACGCCCGTTCGTGCTGGTCACGGCGCCGATCCCGCGCTCGACCAACGCCGTCGCCGCCGCCGCCGCGCCGCGCGCCCCGCCGCCGAGCCAGGCGTCGCGCACATGCTGGCCGGCAGGCAGCATGGTGATCACCACCTCGGCGCCGCGCGCCGTCTCCGGCGCGCTGACCGCCGCCGTCGCGCCGACTTCGACACAGCGCGCAACGAG
>NZ_JAKJIB010000540.1 GCF_021864505.1 Falsiroseomonas oryziterrae | reverse complement strand
CCGCCGCCTCGTCCAGCGCGCGCAGCAGCGCCGCGCCGAAGCGCCGCGCGAGGGGCCCGGGCGGCTGGCGCCGCACCTCGCCGATGCGCCGGAGCCCCATGCGGGAGAGCGCCGTCACCACCTCCGGCGCGATCGGCAGGACCGAGAGGCCGAGCTCCGCCACCGCCTCGGCCTCGCCGCCCTCCGGCACGACCAGCCCCGTCACGCCTGCGCGGGCCAGTGCCAGCGCCGTGCCGGGCGCGCCGGCGACCACGCCATCCGCGGTGAATCCGAGCCGCGCCAACCCCTCCACCGCACGCCGCAGCAGCGCCGCCTCGCCGCCGAAGAGATGCGCGGCGCCGGCGATGTCGAGGAGAAGAGCGGGAAGGGCGCCCTGATTCACCAACCCCCACCCCGACCCTCCCCCGTAAACGGGGGAGGGAGAAGAGACCGCGGCCAGCGGTGAGAAGCGCATCGCCCAGAGCGCCAGCCGCTCCATCAGCGCCGCTTCGGCAGCCGGATCGGCCTCCACGGCCTCGGCCTCCGGCGCGACAGCTTGGGCATCCGACAGCGCCTGCCCCACCCGCACGCCAGCCACGCCGGCGACCGCCACGACCTCCCGCCGTGGCCCGACTGCCCGCCAGACCACGACCGGCCCGTCCCGCCGCAGCCGCTCCACGGCCAGCCGGGGCAGGGCGAGGGCGAGGTGACGGCGTTGGGATGCGCCGGTTGTTCGCAGGGAGGGCTCTGCCCTCCCTGCACCCTCCCGCCAGGAGGCAGGGGCCTCCTGGACCTCATTTTGTGTGTCTCCGTTGGGGAGGGGGCCCAAGGCCCCCTCCCCAACGGAGACTGACAGATGGCGGGGTCCAGGGGGCGCCCCGCCCCCCGGCGGGGGGGCGGGGGCAGCGCCCCCGCGCAACAGCCGCACTCCAACGGCGTCATCCGGCCCCAGCCCCGGCAGCGGCAGACGGGGCGGTTGTGCAGCGCGGCGGCGGGTCATGCGCGGCGGCGGGACGGTGCGGGCAGGGTGTCGCCGTCGGTGTCGAGGCGGTCGGTGGTGGTGCGCCAGGTGACGGACCAGCTCCGGGGCGTGCCGCCGCGGCAGCGCAGCAGGTCGAGCTGCCAGCGCGGGTCGCCGAGGCTATGGGGGCTGCCCTCGCCTGGCAGGGCGCCGACGCGCCAGCGAGTGAGGGCGGCCGACGGCCCGGGGTCTTCGCTGTCGGGGCGGAGCAGCAGGCCGAGCGCGCCCCCCGCCTCGGCGGCGAGTTGCAACCGGCGGGCGGCGGTGAGGTCGAGTTCGGACAAATTGAGCAGGGCGCCGGCGACGGCGGGGCAGCGCAGCGCTTCCTCCATCGCCCAGAGCCCGTCGGCGGGGCGTGGCGCGCGGACCATCACGAGCGCGGCGGGGGAGAGGCCGAAGCGCGCCAGGCCGGGCGGCCAGGCATCCGGGTCCGGCCCGATCCAGAGCACGGCGCCGCCCGGGGAGGTTCCCGGGGATGCCGCGGCGCGGCCGAGCACCACGGCCGAGAAGCCGGCGGCCGCGCCGGGTTCGGCGGCCAGCACCTCGTGCAGCCCGGCGCGGGCGAGGCCGCCGGCGGGGAGTTGCGCGTCGATGGTTTCGGACAAATGCACCGCTCCCGCGCTGCTGCGGGC
>NZ_JAKJIB010000054.1 GCF_021864505.1 Falsiroseomonas oryziterrae | reverse complement strand
AGGCGCCGAAGCCGAACTCGCGCGAGGCGAAGTAGGCCGACCCGAAGCCGCCCGCGCCGGTGTTGAGCGCGACGAGGACGCCGTCATTGCCGAAGCCGACGATGTCGTCGCGGCCATCGCCGTTCACATCCGCCATCATGCGCGGGAAGACGTCGTTGCTCGACCAACCGCCGGCCGAAGCCAGGTGGCCGAACTCGCGCGAGGCGAAGTAGGCGCCATCAAAGCCGCCCGCTGGCAAAGCCTGGAGGAGATCCCGCCCATACGCAGCTGACAGCTTAGCTTCGAACAGCGCGTCGTCGGCCATTTGAAGCAGTGCCTCTGCCCGGCCGACTAGGCCACCGCTCATTCCGCCGTCAAGCGCAGGTACAGCGCCCCAAGCTGCGTGCTCGGAAAGCAAGCGAGTGAACTCCTCGGTACCCTTTCCTCTGAGCCCTGCGGCGTCGAGCATGCGATCGGCGAGTTGGAGATTGCTGAGTCCATCCCGTTCAGCTTCAACAATCCATCGCATCGTCTCGGCTCGGGAGAGCAGGTGGCCAAACGCAAGCTGTCCAAGCTTCACGACAAGCTCCGCACCGGCCCGCGTGTAGAAGACCCCGTCGGCTAGTTGATGGTTCCACCGAATCATGTTTGTGGCGTTGGTCGCTGCGAGGTCTGCGAAGTGGCCGCTCAGCGCGTGGCCGTACGAATTGATGATTGCGGTCCAACCTTGCACGTCCCGGTCGGAAGGTGCCCAGCCTGCGACCTCAGTGAATAAGTTCACAGCGACTTGCACTCTGTTTTCCTCGACGGGAACGCCCACGCGGGCCAGGAAGGCAGGGCTCAGGCTCAGTTCGTTAGCCACGTCGACCGTGCGCAACTTGCCAGCCTCTACGGCCGCAACGTACCTGCCGAGTTCATCCGCTCCCAGCAAGGAGCCCGTGAGGCTCAGTGATACTCGCGCTAGGTGCTCGGCCGTGTTCCCGACGCTTATCGCGACGCTGCCGTCGATAAAGCGGATCTCGTCAATGCCCGTGAATGAGGTGGTGAACGCCCCGACCCGAATGAAGCCGCCGACGCCCTCCGGCTCGAGGCTACGCTCGAAGCGCAGCGTGTAGCTGGACGCGTCGCTGCGAAGCGTTGGCACGTAGATGACGTCGTGTCCGCTCCCGCCGTAGACCTGCTTACTGCTACCTCCGGCAATAAAGCGATCGGCCCCAGCGGTGCCGACTTGCAATGTGCTTCCATCGTCAAGGTGCCAAACTACTTCGCTTTGTCCAGCACTGAACGTTGCGTCGAGCCAGTCTGCCCGCGTCGGGCTATGGTCGAGCCGCTCAATCAGCTTTGCCGCGCTGCTGATGCGGGCGAGAACGTCCGAAACTGCCGCCGCGCCCGATTGGACCTGAGCTACCCACGCATTGACGATCGCCACTGGAAGTTCAGCACCGTAAGCGCGCTCAGCCGCCGCGGCGATGATCTCGCCCAGCGCGGATCCCGAGAAGCTTGCGCTAGGTAACCCATCGAGAACCACGCGCGCAGCGTCCGCGAATGACAGTTCGCCGCGGTCGATGCGCCAGCTAAGTTCGGCTGCGGCGCCGTCTCCGCTTGCGCCGGTTATGGTTAGGAGAAGGCGCTCGGCGGCCTGGAAGTACGCGTCCGGCCTCCACTGTCCGGTGCGCAGGTCCAGCGTCCCATCATAGAATCGGATGCTCTCGATCCCGTCGAAGGCGTCAATCTCGCCGTGGAGGCTAACAGTACCCTGAAACGCACCTGCCTCGGCGGGGTCGATTCTGTAGGACAGCTGGTATGTTCCCGCATCGCCGTGGCGTGCACGGACGACCAGGACATCCGAGCCAAACCCGCCACGGACGAAATCAGAGCCCGCCCCGCCGTCCAAGGTGTCGTCGCCACCAAAGCCAAAGAGGACGTCGGGCCCCTCACCAGCCATCTGCCAGTCACGATCAGAGATGCCCAAAAGCGTGTCGGCACCTGCGCCTCCGGTGCTGAAGAGTCCACCCCCATCAAGTTGCGCCCAGCGAACCGAGAGGCCCGCTTCCTGCGTCTCCGTACCGTAGATGTAGGATAGGGCCTTTACGTCCAGCGCGCTCAACTCTGAGCGCACGGTACCGTCAGGGTTGGTCGTGTGCGACATCACGGTCGTGCCGCGATGGTCGACGACACCCGGCGGAGCATTGAACCGGCCATCAAATAGGTGCTTCATGCCAAGCGCATGACCCCACTCGTGTAGCAGGAACGTGAATCCCTCGGTCCCTTTTGCGAAGTTAAGCGCATCGAAGGTCGCCTGATATTTCATGTTGATCCAGATGTCGCCTGACCATTTTGTGGGGCCTGGCGCCATAATGATTCCGAGACCGCTCGGTTGTACGAACTCTTCAAGGCGCCAGACCACCTGTGCTTTCGACGGATCGGCGACCTCGATGAGTTGAATTCCGTATGCTTTGCTGTGAACATCGGCAGCGGCGCGCACCTGTTCACGAAAGGTCTCGGACAACGGTGCCCATCGCCCGGTGGTCGTCGAGAACGCGCCGGAGATTGTGCCGCTATCCCATCCGGAGTGTGCGTTGCCGAACGAGTAGGTGACGACCGTCGGGGTGGCGAGTTTCCCACCGGTCCAGTAGGCGGCTTCCCAAGTCTGGTACAGGAGTGCCGCCACGTCGGCCGGTGCCTTTGCAGGATTGTACTGTGTCTTGCTGATGGCCGGGTCTGACGACCGCATTTCGGGCGTGATAAGCTTCTCCGAGATCTGACTGCTACATCCCATGCACGTCATGCAGCCGCCAGGCGGGCAGAAGGAGGCGAGGAATTCGTCTGTGTTCACTGCGAAGCCCCTTGCAGAAAGTCTTACGCGCGGGTGTCTTGCCGAGCGCGCAGCGTCGATGCGGGGGACAGCGCTTGCCGTCCGGAGCGGTGCGACAGTCCCTCTTACGCAGCCAATCCTTGCTTTCAGGTAACCTCACGCGCGCTTTGCCAGGGGGGATTGGCGGAATTCCTTCCGTGATATCGGGGAGCGTTGTGTGGCCGGGCGACGTCGTCGACGTGCTCGAACGTGTCGGGCGCGAGAGCCTGAACGGGAAGTTCCGGGCGGAGTGCCTGAACGCGCATTGGTTCATGAGCCTCGACGACGCGCGGGCGAAGTGCGAGGCTTGGCGTAGAGACTACAACGAAGTTCGCCCGCACAGCGGGATCGGCAACAAACCGCCGGCGAGCCTCGTAAGGTCGGTCAGCGGTACACGGCCCACGCCGACCGAATAGCGCTGGAAGACGCCCGCCAGGGCGGTCCAAGGATGGGTAGCAAGTCAGGGCTTACGCCTTGCCGTCCTTCCTTTAACGGCTCAACGCTGCATCAAACCCGGGACGGTCACTTTCAGCAGGTGGTCGATCCCGACGACAAGACGCCCGAAGAGCGGGAAGCACTCATCCAGCTCCTTCGCATGCATGCTGGAACGGTTTGCAACTAGGTCTGCCCGTTCTCACCTTCCGCCCCGCGCGCCCACCTCAGATCAACTGCCAGCGTTCATCGTCGCTTCCGTCGCGGCGCATCCATCGCCGGGGCGGGGGGGGCTCACCTCCTTTACCGCCCGCTCGCCAGATGCGGCGCCGCCGCGTCCGTGATCCGCCGCGCGAGGTCCGCCGAGACATGGGCGCCGGGGGCGCCCCTCGGGCCGTGCGGGTAGCGCAGCGCCAGCACGCCGAACCGCCGCCGCACGACTTCAACCCATAGCGTCACCGGCCCGAGCGCCACTTTGACCAGCGCGGCTTCCTTGCGCCGGTTGGGGATCAGCGCGTCCACAACCTCAATCCGCACATCGTCAGAGAGCCGCTTCGCCATTGCGGTCCCGTCGGGTTGCGCGCGCGCGCGGGTGCGCGCGTAATTTCGTGCGGGCTTTGGCGTTGGCGTCATCGGGCTTGGTCCGAGCCGTTGGCCGCGTGCCAAAGCCCGTCGAGCCAGCGGATTTCTTCGTCGGTCAGGGTCAGCTTCCGCGCGCCGAGCAGCCGGGCGCGGAGCAGTTCAAGTCGCGCGCGGTCGGCCACGGGGATGCCGGGACGCCAGGCGAGGAATGCCATCTGTTTTCGCGCGGTGCGGGGCGCGAGCGTCGCGAAGGTGAAGGCGGGCGTGGCCTGCCGCTTCGTCTCGGCCGTGACCAGCGCGGCGAGCGCGTGCCAGTCCATCCCGGCGGCTTCCAGGATGCGCCCGACAGCGCGGGCAGCGGCCAGGGCTTCGCCATCCTCGGGACTGCCGAGCAGCGGCAGGGTCTTCCCCAGCCGGCGGGCAAGGGCGGGCGTCATGGAGTCGCCTCCCAGCGCCGCGCGCCGCATGTCGCAGATGTCTCTCGCGCGCGTGGGGGCGTTTTCGGTGAGGCGTCGAGACTGAGAGAGAAAAAGGGGGCTTGAAGCCTTACCGTTTCGACGCGCGCGAGAGACATTTGCGACATGCGGATCATGCTGCGCGCTCCGCGAGGGCGGACAGGATCGCGTCGCGGCTCCGGCGGCGGCGTTCCCGCTCCGCTGCGGCTCGCTCCGCGAAGGTCGCGTGAAGCTTCGGGTTGACGTGCCAGGTCGAAACCTGCCGCGCCGGGTTGTCCGGCGGCTCGGCGCGCAGCCATCCGACCACTTCCAGGGACTGCAACACCGCGACGAGTTCGGCCCGGTGCTCCGGCGCCCGCAGCGCGCCATAAGCCCGCTGCACGTCCCGCAGCGCCAGCCGCAGCTTCGTCCGGCATTCGTCGTTGGAGAGGATGAAGCCGGCAACCCAGCGCGCGTGTCCTGACTGCTTGGTCAGGAACAACAGCCCCTCGGCCCTCAGCAGGTGCGGGAACAACACGTCCCGCATGAAGCTGGCCGCGCGCCTCGCCGTGTCGCCTGAAAGCGTGCCCTCGAAAGGGGGCGTCTCTCCCCGCGCCTTGGCGTCCGCGATGGCGGCCAGGTGGAAGGTCAAGGCGAGGCGGGGGAAGATCCCCGACCACTTGCCAAGAGACGCCTTAAGCCGGGTTGATGTGTCCGGCATGGCCGCGTGCGCCTTGGCCAGGGCCTCGATTGCCTGCCGCTGGCGCTGCGCCTCGGCGTCTAGCTTCACCACGAAGCGGGCGCCGAACGCGCCGGGCGGCTTCATGCCGGCCAGCACCGGGAACAGCGCCCGATACCGCGCTAGCGCCGCGTCGTCGGGGCGGCGGTCCTGCCCCTCGGTTTCGCCTGCTGGCACGACGTAGAGGAACCGCTGCAACAGCCCGTCGTCAGTCGCGTCGCGGGCGATGCGCTGGATGGGCTCGGGCTGGATGCCGCCCAGCACGCATCCCGACCAGTTCGGGATGGCGAATGTCCCGCGCCCTACGCGGTCAACCGTGAACCGCCCGCCGTTGAACAGCCGGAGATACGCGCCGCGATCCGCGCTGCCGCGCCCGCCGCCCTTGTAGGCGTCGAAGCTGGCGGTCCATTCGGACAGTTCATCCTGCCGGACCAGCACCTTGCCGGCTGGCGCGCGCTGCTTGGCCTCTTCGTCGTCGCGCAGGGCTTCCGACAGCGCCTCAATCGTCGTGCCCTCGACCAGGAAGCGATCCAGGCGCGGCGCTGGCGGGTATTCCTCGGGCGGCACCTTGTCCTTTTTCAGCTTGCCGACAGCAGCCCGGTGCGTCGCCATCGCCTCGGCGTGCCGCTTGCGAGCGGCCTCTTCCAGGTCGTCAACCGGCCGGGTGCATGCCTTGAGGATCGGCGTCTTTCGGATGGACGGATCGCCGACCACCGCGCCCCACAAGCGCGGGCTTTCGGTCCATGCGTCGTCATGCACCTTGGGCTGGATTGCCCAGGCATCGCTGGCCACGCTGGCGCACGTCACCACCGCGCAGAGGGCGACGGCAGCGGGGTCAACGCCCATACGTTCCGCCGTGTCGAATACGAAGCCCGCGAGCGCGTCCGGCAGATGGTCGCGCCGGAGTTCGGGCGCCCCGGTCAGTTCGGCATCGCCGAGAAAGTCGAGAGGGTCCGGCCAATCCGCGCCGCCGTCCGGCTGCCGCTCGCCCAGCTTTGCGCGGGCAGAGGATACGGCGCGGGGGATACCGTCGAAGCGCGCTTGCCATCGGCCGGGGGAGGGCGCCCCGTCCTTTACGTCCCGCTCGCGCTCGGGAACCGCGAGCATGAGCCCGCGCAGCAGTTCAACCGCTTGGGCGTCCGGCGTGCCGCCCTTCAACAGCCGCATGGCCAATGCCGCGAGCGGCGCGTGATAGTCCTCGGCAGCCAGGATCGCCCGGATGAGCTCGCACGTCTCCCGCGCCTCTCCAGGGGCCGTAGAGCCCGCTCCGGCGCTTTGCCGCGTGTCCCCCAGCCCGACAGCTTCGGCGGCGTCCTGTAGCGTTCCTAGGGCCTCTGTGAGGTCTATCTCGCGGGGCTCGGCGAGGGCCACGATCCGGGCGAGGCGCGGCACCTGCTTCCGGTGCCACGATCCGGGCCACCGGATCGGATGCACCATCGGCGTATTCGTGGCGTCGGCTCCGACCAGCCGCGTTGCCAGGATGCGCGCGCGCTTCAATGCCGCATGGGCGCCGGGATCGCGCGTCGGCTCGGTCAGCCGCCAATGCAGATGCAGCTTCGGCTCGGCCTCGCCTGTCTCGCCGTTGACGCACTCCCCGCCGCTGGCGACCACGACGGTTGCCGGCCCAAGCAAGGTTTCGAGCCGTGCCCGTGCGGCCCTTGGGGCGGCGTCGCATTCGACCGACAACGCAAGCCCGTTGGCGAGGTCTGCCTCCTTCGCGCTGGCGTCGGTCGCAAACGTCGCAACCGGCGGGCAGAACACGACGGGATGCGCCGCGTTTGCGGCCTCCGTCGCCAGTCCGATTGCGACGGCGGTCAGTCCGTCGAGACTGTCGCCGATCCGGTGTGGCGCGATCCGGAACACCGCATTGCCTCTGTCGTGGAAGGCACGAAGGGAGGCGAAGGTGTCGGGGTCGGCGTAGCGGAACAGCGCGCCAACGAAAGAGCCGATGGCGTCGGCGTCGGCGTGAAGCTGCCCGCCGCTCATTGCAGCACCGCCCCGGTCGGCGCCGTGTTGACCGGATGCGCGGGCTCGCCCGGCCGCGTCTCGATCTGCAACGTCGGCGTGTTGGCGGCGACGCGATCCCGCACCGCTCGCCAGGCCGGCAGATGCGCCGTTGTCGTCTCGACAATCACCGCCCGGCCAGTCGCCATCGCCGAGGCAACCGCCGTCGCGTAGTGCTGCGGCTCGGCGCCCGCCCCATGCAGGATGATCGCACGCGCCCAGCGCAGGATGCGCCGCGCCTGGGGAAAGCCGTCAGGGCCAACCGGCGTCACGCCGTCGCCGCGCAGAAGGATCAGGAGCGGGCGCTGTCCCGGCTGAGTGTCCAACACGCGGAGCGGGATGCGCCCGCCGGGCTCAACCGCTGCGGCGGCAATCTCGCCGCGTTGCACGGCGGCCAGCCACACCGCTTCGTGCAACTCGCCCGCTTGATGGGCGACGCCGATTAGCCGGCTGATTTGCTCCGCCTTGCTCAGGGTAGGAATGTGCATCGTCAGGGCGTTCCCGCCGATGCCGCTTGGAGTGCTCTACGCGGGGCGCTATATTCGCCTTGCCCAAGTTGTTAGCCGCGTAGTTCCGGAAGCCGGTCGCCCTCCATGCGGCCGGCTTTCTCATTGGTGGATGGGGGAGAACCGCAGCGCGGCCAACACGCCGAGCGCCGCGAGGGCGCAGGCCAGCGGCAGATGCGCGATGAAGCCCGGCGGCTTCGGCCCGCCCATGGTCAGGAAGTCGCGCATTATGCGGCCTCCTGCATCTGCCGCGCGCCGGTCAGCAGCGCGCGGAGGCTGTCCCCATTGACCAGCGTGCGCCCGCCAACTCGGAAGAGGCGCAGCGCGCCCTCGGCGGCTCGGCGCCGCAGCGTCGCTTGCGAAAGCCCGCTGATCCGCGCGGCGTCGGGGAGTGTGTAGGTTATCGCGTTCGGCAGCGGCGCCGGCCGATCCTCCGGCCTCCGCTTACCGCGTTGCGGGTCGTAGTGCATGAGACTGTCGCCCTTGCCTGGGAGTGGTCCGGCATGCGCCGGGGCGACGTGACTACTAGCCGCGCGTGCGAGCCCGCGCGCTAGACAAGAAAGAGGGCGACGCGCGCGGGGCGCCGGCTATTTTTTGTCCAGGTTCGGCAGCCCGGCGAGCGCAGCGAGACGCGTAGGGCGCGACCGAAGCAAGCGGAGATCCGCATGTGCGCGCTGCACGTCTTTGCGGATCGCAGGGATTTTCCAATCGCGGTCCCCTGCAAGGGCGGCGGCCAGCTTCATCTTCCAATTCCGCTTTGTGATGCCAGCAGGCAAGCGCCCTTGCTGAGCAGCGGCCTCCCACCCAGAAACCAACTCCATCAGAGCAAACACGCGAGGCGCACTCTTCCCTGTGCCTCGTCTTGGGCGGCCTCGGCCCCGTCTCGGCGCCAGCGGGTCTCGGGGGGTGTGTTCCGCCTCGACCCGCTCAATCGCCGTCGCCACCTCGCGCAACAGATGCGCGGCAGCCAGCGGATTGCCCATAAATCGCGCGAGCTCCCGCGAGATCCTCCACGCTTCGTCAATCGCTTGGCTAGGCGTAGGCTGGATCTGAGAAAGGCTCGCGCGCAATGCGGCCCACTTCCGATATTCGCTTTCTGCTAGTCGCTGGTCACACATCCGCTTCGCGGCGCCTCCACAGCGCACTCCGCGTTGGTGGTCGGTGGGGGCAGCGCGTCGCGGAGAGACACGCATGAGGCTGGCCGGCCCGCCCCCACCGATAGGAATGCTACACCGCAGCCGCTGAAAGCGGTCAGCCGGCCTTGCGCCCGCGCAGGGGCACCGGCTCGGCCTTCGGCGGCGCCGACAGGCAATGCGCGGCCCAATCCGCCATGAGCGGAATGCGCCGGTCGAAGAGGTCGGAGCGCCGGTAAGCCGCCGAGACAGCGTTGCCGATCTCGTGCGCCAGCGCGCGCTCGGCGGCCTCGCGCTCGGCGGGGCGAGTGTCATCAACCCAGGTCGAGAACGTCGCCCGGAACCCGTGCGGCACCGCCGCGCGCCCGTCATTGTCGCGCCACGGCAGGGCTGCGCCCTCGGGGCGGTTCTCGTTCATCCGCCGCACCACCGCCGACAGCGCCATGTCCGACAGCGGCGTTGTCTGCGTCGCACTCGGGAAGATCAGCGCATTCCCGCGCAGCGCGGCCCGGCGGGGGAGGTCGTCTAGCGTCACGTCCTCCGCCCCGGTGGTCAGCCGGAAAGCTTGCAACAGCACGTCTAGCGCGGCGGGGCAGAGCGGGACGCGATGCGGCTGCACATCGGCGGCCTTCTTCCCCTTCATCCGCTCGCCGGGGATCGTGAGCGTCGGCACGCCGTCGAAGCTGATTTCCGACCAGCGCGCGCCGCGTATCTCGCCAGAGCGCAGCGCCGTCAGGATCGTGAGGCGCAGCGCCAGCGGGGCAAGGCCGGGCATCTCGTCCAGCGCCGCCATGAAGGCCGGCATGCGGTGCCAGGGCAGGGACGGTTGCTTGCGCCCGCCGGGGAGTGCGGGAAGGCCGGCGTGCTTGAGCATCCGCGCATCCGCCGGGTTGTCGTTGGCGCGCATCCCGTGCGCCGCCGCATAGCGCAGGACGGTCCCGATACGCCTCAGCACCTTGCGGCCCGTGGCGGGGCGAGACTGCCAAACCCCGTTGATTGCGCGCAGGACGCTGGCGCGGTCAATCTCGGCAACCGGCATGGCGCCGAGCGTCGGGAAGGCATGCACGGTCAGGGAATTGCGCCAGAGGTCGGCAGTCCGGCCGCTTTTCCAGCCGGGCGACAGCGCCTTGATGCAGGCTTCCGACACCGCCTTGAACGTGCGGGCGGCGGCTTCCTGCGCGGCGCGGGCCTCGGCGTCACGCGCGGCCTTGCGGCCGGCTTCCTCAGCGGCGCGCGCGGCGATGGGGTCCGTGCCGGCCCGAGCCCGGCGACTGGCAGCTTCGGCGGCCTCGCGCGCCTGCTTCAACGACACGGCGGGGAAGCCGCCTAGCCCCATGTCGCGGCGCTTGCCGTCCACCGTCACGCGGCAAAGCCAAATCTTCGCGCCGGTCGGCTTCACCTCCAACAGCAGTCCCTTGCCGTCCGACACACGATAAGGCCGCTCGCGCTTGGCGAGGGCTTCGATGGTCTTCACGTCGAGCGGCTTGGCGGCGGCCTTCGGCATGGCGGGGGTCCGGCCGGGCGGGGATGTGGGGACCGCCTCGGGTGGTCCCCACCATAAACCCCACATCAAGCGTGCGCTACTGTGAAACGACATGATCGGCGCTGGCGCGGAAAAGCATGGAAGAGATTGGGTTTCCCGACCGTCCGGCTTTGGCATGATCGAGCCTGATCCGATCCAATGGTGTCCCTATGGGACGCCAGCCGGCTTTCGGCGCACCCGGATAGCACGCACCGGCTGGAGCCCCTCGGCGGGCCCGATGATCCCACTCGCGAGATGCGCGGCAACCCGTCAACGGGCACGCGCCGCATCCGAGATTGACAGCCCCTGTCTGCCCCTGGCGCAGTCACGCCGTACGGACTGCCCAGTCCTGTGCGCCAGAGATCCGGGGGACGGCATGAAGGGGAGCATCGAGACGCTCCGCGCAATCATTGCGGCAGAGCCCCGCGCGACCGGAGCGGGTCCGAGCGGCGGGCCGAAGCACCGCGCCGAGCATTACGACTTCTATGTCGCGCGTGATCTCCCGAAATGGGAAGCGATGAAGACGCTCGTCGCCGACGGCGAATGCGCGAAGCTCGTCCAGTTCGCCACCGGCGCGCCGCTGACCGGCTACTGGGTGAGGGGGCCCCGCGTGAAGGGCAATGCGAAGATCCCGAAGGGAGCGGCGATCGCCGTGTTCGATTCCGGCGGCTTCTACTCCAGCGACGGCAGCATGCCACGACACGCGGCGATCTATCTCGGCCAGGATTCGAAGGGCCTGCGGGTGCTCGACCAGTGGAAGGGCCGCAATGTCTCCGCGGGTTTCGCCCGGCCGCTGCCGTTCGGCAACAGCAAGAACGGCTGGACGGTGAACGACGGCGATCACTTCTATCTCGTGCTGTCCGCGAAGTTCACCGATTGGGACTGGGCGATGGCCGGTGCGGCCGGCGCCTCGGCCGGCTTCTAGACGGAATCCTGCGACGCCATGTGCGATGCCTGCGAGGACTGGGACGCGCGGGAGCCGAGGGAACCGGCGACACCCCCCGCGCTTGCACCGATTGCCCGCGATATCGAGCGGAGCATGCCAGGCGCGCGCGTGCCGGATGCCGCCTGGCGGATCGCGCTCGGCGAAGCGAGCGGGGCGATCGCCTGGGCAGACCATCTGCGGATCCTGGCCGCGTTCCAGGCCGCGGCAGCGACAGCGCGACCGGCTGCCTTCGGCCGCCGCGGGCGTCGCACGCGACTGGCCTGCGCCACGGTAGGCTGACCACGCCGCGCTGAACCGTTTGCGGATCAGCGCGGCGTGGCGATCCGCTCCGCCATCCGTGCGCGCATGTAGGGAAAGAACGGGTTCGATGAGATGCGCAGCAGCCCGTCGAGCGACATCGTCAGCACGCCGGTCTCGCCGCGTGCCGCCAGCGCGCCAAGCGTGAAGCCTTGGCGATCCTCCGGGTCTGGCTCCAGCCCGTAGAGCCCGTCCGTCACGGGGAAGGGCAGGGCAATGTGGGAGAGGGAGAAGACCTGGCGCGGCCAGGCGAGGCCCAGGGGCTCGTCAGGCCCCGCCGCTGCGCCGGGCGGGCTGCGCCGCGCGACCGCGTCGGCAGCTTCGGGCGCCGCGTTGGTGACGATGGTCACCTGGTAGCGGCGCGGTCCCTCGGGCAGCAACCGATCGACGGCGGCGACGGCGGCCGGGCTCAGCAGCGGCCCGAGCCTTGCGTTCCGGTTCACATCGAACAGCACGAGTTCGCTGCCGTTCTCCGGCAGCCGCGCATAGAGCGCGTCCACCACCGCGCGCGTGCTGACCGTGGAATCGACGACGGACTGGAAGGTCAGCACGGGCGGCAGGGCGGAGAGCCGGTTCGCCGCGGCAAGACGCCGCGTCTGGTCCTGCAGCGCGGCGGTCAGCAGATGCGACTGGCGCGCGGCGTTGACGGGGAAGGAATTGAACTTGAACGGGTTGAACTCTGGCGCGAGGTCGAGCCACGCCGCATTGGCGAAGGCCGGGAGGAAAGCCGGCAGGCCGGCGATCCCGGCGAAACGGGCGAAGGCGGTGACGCCGATCATCGGCGAGACGAGGGTGATGGCCTCGGCCCGTGGCAGGCGCGGATCCTCGATCGCATCCATCGCATGCTTCAGCGCGAGCGCGCCGCCGTTCGAATAGCCGACGAGATGGATCGGCCGGTCCGGCCCGAGCCGCGCGCGGGCCTCGCGCATCGCCAGCCGCGTCGCGGCCAGCCAGTCACGCCAGTGCACCTCGGTCAGGCCCGCCGGCACGGTGCCGTGGCCGGGCATGCGCGGCACCACCGCGATCCAGCCGCGCTCGCGGTAGAGCTGCGCCAAGTGGCGCATGCTGAAGGGCGCATCCGTCATGCCGTGCAGCAGCACCGCGGCGCCGCGCGGCGTGCCTTCCGGCAGCAGGACGAAGGATCGGTTCCAGTCGGTGGCGAAGCGGCTCGGGTTCAGCGGGCTGTCGGCGAAGTAGCGGTTGGCCGGCACCCGGTCCGCGGCCTCGAGGCGGTCGGTGACCTTCTCGCGGACCGCGGCGAAGGCGCGCGCCTCCGCGGCCATGAACCCGGCCCAGTCGGTCGCATCGAGCGCCGCTGCGTCGAGCTCGGGCGGCACGACCAGGTGCCAGGGACGCAGCTCCGGGCCGGTCAGCGCCATGATCGCGCGCACCGCGACCACAAGCGCGATGACGGCGCCGAGGCCGAAGACAAGCCTTCGCAGCAGCGTGCCCGACATCCTGCGCAGCGACATGCGTCCCCCCCGCTGCCTGCGTCCCGAGGCTAGCCCAGGGACGTTGCATCCGCGATGGGTTCGCCGGCTATCGCCTGTGCGCCCCGTTCCGGATCGGCCCCGCTTTCCGCCGCCGGCCTCAGGCGGTGAGCTCCATCACCGGCTTGCCGGCGAGGTAGCCCTCGATGGCCTGCACCGCGCCTTCGAAATACGCGGCGTAGTTCTGGGTCGAGACGTAGCCGAGATGCGGCGTCAGCAGCGTGCCGGGACAGCCCAGCAGCGGATGGCCCGGCGGCAGCGGCTCTTCGTCGAAGACGTCCAGCCCGGCGCGAATCCGCCCCGCCTGCAGCGCCGCGACCAGTGCCGGCTGGTCCACCAGCGGGCCGCGGCTGGTGTTCACCAGGATGGCCCCCGGCTTCATGCGGGCGAGGTCCTCGGCGCCGACGATGCCGCGCGAGCGGTCGGACAGCACCAGGTGCAGCGTGACGACGTCGGCGCGCGCGAAGAGCTCCGCCTTGCTCACGAGTTCCGCGCCGCCGGCGGCTGCCTTCTCGGCGGTCAGGTTCTGGCTCCAGGCGATGACCTTCATGCCGAAGGCGGCGCCGATGCGCGCCATGCGGCTGCCGAGCTTGCCGAGGCCAACGACGCCGAGCGTCAGCCCTTCGACGGAGGTGCCGACCGTGGTCTGCCAGCCGCCGGCGCGCAGGCTCGCGACCTCCTCGGGCAGGTTGCGGAGCAGGCCGAGGATCAGCCCCCAGGCGATGTCCACGGTCGGCGCGCCGACGCTTGGCGTGCCGCAGACGGTCACGCCGCGGGCCTGCGCGGCCGCGACGTCGAAGCTGCGGTTCTTCTCGCCGGTGGTGATGAGGAGCTTGAGATTGGGCAGTCGCGCGAGCAGCGTGGCGCGAAAGGGCGTGCGCTCGCGCATCGCGAGGATCGCGTCGAAGGGAGCGAGCCGCGCCGCCAGCGCGTCCGGGTCCTTCAGCGTATCGCGGAACACCTCGACGGCGATGGAGGAGGGCAGCCGCGACCAGGGCCCCATGGACAGCGCCACGCCCTGGTAGTCGTCGAGGATCGCCAGCCGCCGCAACTCGCCCATGTCGTCCGTCCTTCTCCGCGCGCGGCGGGATTGCGGTCCGCGCGCGTCGCCGTCAAGCCGCCGGGACGACCAGCGCGGCGGCGGCGTCGCGCAGCCGCTCCGGCAGGGGCTGCGGCCTGGTCTGCGTCGCGCGGTCCACATAGACGTGCACGAAGTGCCCCTCGGCGCTCGCCGCGTGCTCCTCCTCGCGGAAGATGGCGATGCCGTAGCGGATCGAGGTGGTGCCGAGCCGCTCGATGCGCAGCCCGGCCGTCACCGTGTCCGGGAAGGCGATCGGCGCGTGATAGCGGCAGAGCGTCTCCACCACCACGCCGACTACCGGGCTGTCGGTGAGGTTGATGGCGCCGGAGCCGAGCAGGAAGCGCGCGACCACGGTGTCGAACCATGAGTAGTAGGTGACGTTGTTCACGTGCCGATAGACGTCGTTGTCCATCCAGCGCGTCGGGATCTCGAGGAAATAGCGGTACTCGGCGCGGGTCGGGCGGGTCTTGTTCATGCCAGCGCCTCCTCCACGATCGCCGCGTCCACGCAGGCCTCGAAGCCGGGCGCGCGCGTGATCGCGCCGGCGTCGAGCATCGCGGCCTGCAGATCTTCGAAGGCATCGCGCGGGAAGCGCGGCGTGCGCGACCAGATGCCGAGGTCGCGATACCGTGCGACGGCGCGCGCCAGGGTCGCGCGGTCCAGGCCGTCGAAGAAGGGCGCGACCGTCTCCGCCACCTGTTCCGGCGTCGCCGCATGCAGCCAGCGCTGCATCGCGGCGAGGCCGCGCACCATGCCGCGCATCGCCTCCCGCTTCGCCGCGAGCGCGCCGCGCGTGGCATAGAAGGCCGTGTAGCTGGTCGGCCCGCGCGCCGCCTGGGCGTGCCACACCGCGGCGCCCTGCGCCTCCAGCTGCGACGCGAAGGGCTCGAAGAGCTGCGCGACATCCAGCGCGCCGGCCATCACCGCCGCGGCATTCTCGGCCATGCCGCGCCCCGTGACTGTCCGCAGCGCCGCCGGGTCGACGCCCGCCCGGCGCAGGTCGCGCTGCAGGCACCACCAGGGCGTCGGCACCTCGCTCACCACGCCGAGGGAAAGGCCGGCGAGGTCGCGCAGCGCAAAGCCGGAGCGCGCTGCACGGCCGACGAGCAGGAAGGGATCGCCCATCACCACTGCGCCGAAGCTGACCAACGGGCTGCCGGGATTCGCCGCGTGGTCGCGGATGACGCGCATCGGCCCGCTCCAGGCGAGGTCCGCCGCGCCGGAGAGCAGATTGGCCACGGCGCGGTCAGGCTCGCCGACCGTGATGAGCTTCACCTCCACCCCGGCGGCGGCGAAGTCGCCACGCGCCAGGGCGGCGTAGAAGGGCGTGTAGAAGACGGCCCGGAAGGGCTCCTGCAGGGTGATCGGCGTCACGCGATGCTCCGGCTCTGGCGTGGCGCGGAGTTTGCACCGATAAGCGCCGCACCGGGAGAAGGGGACACCGCATGACCATCCGCCGCCGCGCGCTGCTCGCCACGCCTGCCCTGGCCCTCGCCGCGCCCGCG
This sequence comes from Falsiroseomonas oryziterrae, assembly GCF_021864505.1. Taxonomy (GTDB): domain Bacteria; phylum Pseudomonadota; class Alphaproteobacteria; order Acetobacterales; family Acetobacteraceae; genus Falsiroseomonas; species Falsiroseomonas oryziterrae. The sequence continues at coordinate 1,448 of NZ_JAKJIB010000054.1, read as the reverse complement.
CTGGCGCAGGCCAGGCCGCTCCGCGTCATCGTGCCCTTCGGCGTCGGCGGCCTGACCGACGTGGTGGCGCGCATCCTGGCGGAGTTCATGTCGCCAGCGCTCGGCCGGCCCCTGGTCATCGAGAACCAGGGCGGCGCCGGCAGCACCATCGGCGCCGCCACCGCGGCCCGCGCCGCGCCGGACGGCAACACCATCATGGTGGGCAGCGTCGGCCATGCCGCGATGCGCGCGCTCTACGCCAACTTCCCCTTCGACCCGATCGAGAGCTTCGCGCCCGTCGCGTTGACGACGCGCCAGCCCTTCGTCCTGGTGGTGCATCCCTCGGTGCCCGCGACCGACGTGCCCTCCTTCCTGAACTGGCTGCGATCCAGGAACGGCGAGGCGAATTTCGGCACCGCCGGGATCGGCGCGACCAGCCACCTCTCGGCCGAGTTGCTGCGCAAGATGACCGGCGCGGGCTTCACCGTCGTGCCCTACCGGACCACGCCGCAGGGCGTGTCGGACCTCACCGCGGGGCGCATCGAGTTCATGATCGACAGCCAGACGCTGCTCGGCCCGCTGATGGCGGACAACCGCGTGCGCGGCCTCGCCGTGACCACGATGCAGCGGAGCTCCATGCTGCCGCAGCTGCCGACCTTGGACGAGGCCGGGGTGCGCGGCTACGACAGCTCGGCCTGGAACGGCATCTACGCCCCGGCGGGCACGCCGGAGGCGGCGATCCGCCCGATCTCAGCCGCGGCTGCCGCCGCCGTGCGCGACCCGGCCACGCGGGCGCGGCTGCAGGCGGCCGGCGTCGACGTCTTCGACGACAATTCGCCGCAGGCGCTGGCCGCCCATCTCCGGGTCGAGGTCGCCAAGTGGAGCGAACTGGTCCGGGCGCTCGACTTGCGGGGGAGCTGAACCGACCCCGCCGAGTCGCAACTCGCGTCCGGCCTGAGCTTTCCGGGGCAACTCGTTCTCTTTTCGAACGAAGCTTCCTCCAAGCTTCGTGTCCGGGCGGGATGCTGCTATGCCGCGGCAGGAACCCCCGACCGAGACCCCCCGCGCGATGTCCGCCGCATCGAGGCCCGCCACCCGCATCGAGCCCTTCCGCCTCCGCGGGGCGAACTTCAACCTGCTCGTCCTGCGCCTGCTCGACCACCGGCCGGAGGTCGTGGCGCCGGCGCTCGGCGACCAGTTCCGCCGCGCCCCGGGGTTCCTCCGCTTCGCGCCCATCGTGATCGGCCTCGACGACCTCCAGGTCCGCGCGGCCGAGGTCGACTTCGCCGGGCTGGTTCGCGAGCTGCGTGCGCTGGAGATCGTGCCCGTGGGCACCACCGGCGGCACGCCGGAGCTCCGCAACGCCGCCACGGGTGTCGGCCTGCCGCCGCTGCGCATGGCCGGCGGGGCGGAGAAGGACGTCGCGCTCCCGGAAGCCGGGGCGGTGCCGGAGGCGCCGGTCGCGGCCG
>NZ_JAKJIB010000539.1 GCF_021864505.1 Falsiroseomonas oryziterrae | reverse complement strand
TCCGGCCGCGGCCAGCAGCGGCGGCAGCGCATGCGCGGCCTCGCCCGCCTCACGCACCAGCGCCGCGACCGCGGCCGCATCCTTGCGGTCCAGCGCGCGGGCAAGCCGGCGGCGCGCATCCCCCTCCACCCCCGCCGCGTCGAGCAGCGCCGGCGACAGCCGAGGGAGGGTGACGTCGAGCGTCGGATCGGCGATGCCGAGCGCGGCGAGCGCCTCGGCGGCGACCGCCGCGACCTCGGCGTCGGCTTCGGGCAGGTCGGGCCCGATCAGCTCGATGCCGGCCTGGGGCAACTGGCGGGCGGGGGCCAGCTGGGTGCCGCGCACGCGCAGCACCTGGCCGGCATAGGACAGCCGCAGCGGGCGGGGGATGCGGTGCAGCCGGGTCGCCGCGATGCGGGCGACCTGCGGCGTGGTGTCGGCGCGCAGCCCCATCATGCGCTGGCTGACCGGGTCCATCAGCCGGAAAGTCTGCTCGGCCAGCGCCGCGCCGGAGCCGGCGAAGAGGCTGTCCTCGAATTCCAGCAGCGGCGGCTTCACCCGCTCGTAGCCGTGGCGGGCGAAGACCTCGACCAGCGCCTCGACGAGCGCCGCCTCCCGCTCCGCCTCGGGGGGGAGCAGGTCGGCGAGGCCGGCGGGCAGCAGGGCCGGGCTGGGCGGATCGTCGGTCATCGCGGCCGGCACTCCTGCCAGCCCCGGCGCCCCCCGGCAACCCGCGCGGGGCGAATGCCTCAGGCGAGGTGGATGTCGAACTCCGCGCGCTGGCCGCCATCCACAGGCGTCACCCGCGCGGTCAGCAGGGCGCGGTCGGCTGCCGACAGCCGCGCGAAGAGCGCATCGCGGTCGTTGCGGGCCTCGCCGGGGAAATAGACCTGGGTGGTCAGCGCCGCCCCGCCGGAAGCCGGCCGCGCGCGCAGGTGGATATGCGGCGTGCGGCCGGGATAGAGGCCGGGGCGGATGGTACGGAAGGCGTAGCGTCCGGCGCCGTCCGCCACCGCCCGGCCGAAGCCCTGGAAGCCCGGATCGCGCTCCGCCAGCCTGGCGTCGCGCGGATGCAGGTAGATTCCCTGGGCGTCGGCCTGCCAGATCTCGACCCGCGCGCCGGGCAGCGCGGCGCCGTCCGGCCCGCGCACGAGGCCCGTCAGCAGCAAGGGGATGCCGCGCGCCGGCCCCGGCTGGCCCGCGACCTGCAGCAGGTCTGAATCGGCATCGGCAGGGATCGCCGCCGGGTAGAAGGGCCCTTCCATCTGCGCCGGCGTGCGCAGGCCCTGCGCGCGGGCCGGCAGGGCGAGCAGAGCGGGAGCGAGCAGCAGCGGCCGGCGATGGATCGCGGGAAGATGGAGGGGCATCGGCGGGCTCCTGTCTGGTCCGCGCATAAGCGGCTCGGCACAGGGCTGGGACAAGTGACGAAGAATCTCGACGCGTTGCAGGGCTTGGGCCGCGCGTCGCGACGTGCGAACTCTGGTGCGGAGGTTCAGATGCATCGTCCCGCCAGGATCGCACGTCGCATGCTCGCGCCCCTCGCCGCGCTGCTCGGCGCCGCCTGCGCCGCCGATCCCGCCGCTGACTGGCTTGGCGGCACCGGCGATCCCGTGCGCGGCGCGGCCCTGAGCGCGCCGCGCATGCTCGGCGACACC
>NZ_JAKJIB010000538.1 GCF_021864505.1 Falsiroseomonas oryziterrae | reverse complement strand
GGCGACGATGGAAGTGGAAGCCGTGGACGAGGGCACGCTGACGAAGATCGTGGTGCCCGAGGGCACCGAGGCTGTCTCCGTGAACACGCCGATCGCCGAGCTGAACGGCGGCGCGGGCGCCGCCGCGCCCGCGCCGGCGCAGCGCGAGGTCGCGGCGCCGCTGCCGAAGGCCGAGGACCATGCGGCGGTCGCTTCCCGCGGCCAGGACCGCAAGGAGGGTGCCGCGAGCGTGCCCGCCCAGCCCGTCGCTGCGGCCGAGAAGGATTGGGGCCCGACCAAGCCGATCACCGTGCGCGAGGCGCTGCGCGACGCGATGGCCGCCGAGATGCGCGCCGACAAGGACGTCTTCCTGATCGGTGAGGAAGTCGGCCAGTACCAGGGCGCCTACAAGATCAGCCAGGGCCTGCTCGACGAGTTCGGGCCGCGGCGCGTCATCGACATGCCGATCACGGAACATGGCTTCACCGGCATGGCGGTCGGCGCGGCGATGACGGGCCTCAAGCCCATCGTCGAGTTCATGACCTTCAACTTCTCGATGCAGGCGATCGACCACATCATCAACAGCGCGGCCAAGACGCTCTACATGAGCGGCGGCCAGCTCGGCTGCCCGATCACCTTCCGCGGCCCGAACGGAGCGGCGGCACGCGTCGCCGCGCAGCACAGCCAGGAATACGCGTCGTGGTACGCGCATATCCCGGGCCTGAAGGTGATCGCGCCCTGGTCGGCGGCGGATGCGAAGGGCCTGCTGCGCGCCGCGATCCGCGACCCGAACCCGGTCATCTTCCTCGAGAACGAGATCCTCTACGGCCAGACCTTCGACTGCCCGACGGCGGACGATTTCGTGCTGCCGATCGGCCAGGCGAAGATCGAGCGGCCGGGCACCGACGTCACCATCGTCTCCTTCTCCATCATGGTCGGGCTGGCGATGCAGGCGGCCGAGGCGCTGGCGGCGCAGGGGATCAGCGCGGAGGTGGTCAACCTCCGCACCATCCGCCCGCTCGACATCGCGACGATCGTGCGCAGCGTGAAGAAGACCAACCGGCTGGTGATCGTGGAGGAAGGCTGGCCCTTCGCTGGCATCTCCTCCGAAGTCGCGATGCAGGTGCTGGAGCACGCCTTCGACGACCTCGACGCGCCCCCGGTGCGCGTGACGGGCGAGGACGTGCCGATGCCCTATGCCGCGAACCTCGAGAAGCTCGCGCTGCCGCGGCTCGAGCAGGTCGTGGATGCCGTCAAGCGCGTGACCTACAAGTAAGGGGGCGGGAGAGATGGCGACCAACATCCTGATGCCGGCGCTCTCGCCCACCATGACCGAGGGCACGCTGGCGCGCTGGCTCAAGAAGGAAGGCGACCAGGTCAAGGCGGGCGACATCATCGCCGAGATCGAGACCGACAAGGCGACGATGGAAGTCGAGGCCGTGGATGAGGGCATCCTCGGCAAGATCCTGGTGCCCGGCGGCACGGCGGCGGTGAAGGTCAACGACGTCATCGCCGTGCTGGTCGAGCCGGGGGAAAACGCCGACGCCGCGCCGGCCGCGAAGCCCGCGCCGGCCGCGGCGCCGAAGACCGAGGCCGCGCCGACCGCCATGCCGGCGGCCGCAGCTACGCCCTCCGTCGCGCCGCAGGCCAACGGTCATGCGCCGTCC
>NZ_JAKJIB010000537.1 GCF_021864505.1 Falsiroseomonas oryziterrae | reverse complement strand
CACGCTGGTCGCGGCGCTGCGCGACACCGCGGTGCCGGCGGCCGGCGCGATCCGCGCGGCGGAGGAGGCGGGGGCCGCGATCGCGCCGCTCTGGTGGGGCTTCGCCAACCCGGCCGGGCCGGTCAGCGCCGAGGCCTTCGAGCGCCTGGCGTCGCGGCTGATGGCGGAGCTGCAGGCAGCGCAGGATGCCGGGCCGCTCGACGGGCTCTATCTCGACCTGCATGGCGCGATGGTCGCCGAGCACTTCCCGGATGCCGAGGGCGAGCTGCTGCGCCGCGCGCGCGCCATCCTCGGCCCCGACGTGCCGATCGCGGCGAGCCTCGACCCGCATTGCAACCTGACGGCGGCGATGGTGCGCCATGCGGATGTGCTCTCGCCCTTCCGCACCTATCCGCATGTCGACATGAAGGAGGCCGGGGCGCGCGCCATGGCGCTGCTGCTGGCGCGTGCGGCGCGCGGCAAGCCCTTCGCCAAGGCGTTCCGGCAGCTCGACTACCTGATCCCGATCACCAGCCAGTGCACGCTGGTCGCGCCGATGGCGGAGGTGATGGCGGCGCGGCAGGCGATCGCGGCGAAGATGGGTGCTGCGGAGCTCTCGCTCTGCTTCGGCTTTCCCTATGCCGACTTCGCCGATTGCGGCTGCGCGCTCGTCGCCTATGGCGTGACGCAGGAGGCGGCGGATGCGGCGGCCGAGGCCCTGCTGCGCGAGTTGAAGCTGCGCGAGCAGGACTTCGCCCAGGCGGTGCTGCCGGCGGCGGAGGCGGTGGCGACCGCGATGCGGCTCGCGGACGGCCAGGGCCCGGTGGTGATCGCCGACACCCAGGACAATCCCGGCGGCGGCGGGCATGGCGACACGACCGGGCTGCTGGCGGAGCTGATCGCGCAGCGGGCGGAGGGTGTTGCCTTCGGCCTGATCAACGACGCCGAGAGCGCGGCGCGCTGCCATGCGGCGGGCGAGGGGGCGCGGGTGACGCTGGCGCTCGGCGGCAAGTCTGACGGTGTGGCGCTGCATGTGGATGCGCGGGTGCTGCGCCTGTCGGACGGACGCTTCACCTGCACCGGGCCGATGGCGGGCGGGAACGTCGCCGAACTCGGCCCCTCCGCGCTGATCGGCATCGGCGGCGTCGCGGTGGTCGTCACCTCGCGCAAGATGCAGGCCTATGACCAGGCGCTGTTCCGGCATCTCGGCGTTGAGCCGTCGCAGCAGCGCATCCTCGCGCTGAAATCCTCGGTGCATTTCCGCGCCGACTTCCAGCCGATCGCGCGCGCGGTGCTGGTCGCGGCGGCGCCGGGGCCGGTGGTGGCGGACCCCGCGACGCTGCCCTTCCGGCACCTGCGGCCGGGGCTGCGGCTGCGGCCGGGCGACAACCGGCGCACCGGCTGAATGCGCCTGGCGCATCCGCTCGCCGTGCGGCGCATCGTGGCGCTGCCCGGCGGTTTCCCCGACCTTGCCGCCGATGCGACGGCCGACGGCGTGCGACTGCTCGAGGTCCTGCGCGAGGATTGGGAGGCCGGCGCCATGCGCTTCGACGGGCCGGGGGAGGCGCTGTTCGCCGCCATGGCGGGGCCGGCGCTGCTCGGGCTCGGCGGGCTGACGCGCGATCCCTATCCGCGCGGCGAGGAGGCGGGGCGGGTGCGCCGGCACTT
>NZ_JAKJIB010000536.1 GCF_021864505.1 Falsiroseomonas oryziterrae | reverse complement strand
CCGGCGACCACGGCAGTCGCGGCCCCGGTGAGCAGCGCGGCGCGCCTGGTGTCGCCGCGGCGGCCGCGGCGCAGCAGCCAGGTGGCGCCGAGCGTGAGGCCCATGCCGCCGGCGGCGGCAAGCAGGCCGACGACGTCGCCGGTGGCGATTTCCCAGATGCTATCGAAGAAGAGCGGCCAGGTGAGCAGCGGAAGCAGCAGCCCACGCGTGCCCGCGCGCACCGCGGCGACACCCTGCTCCGCCCGCGCGCGCGCCTCGCGCAGCGCCGCCTCGGCGCCGGGAGGCCAGGACTGGCTCATCAGGTGAATATGGCCAGGAAGCTGGCCAGCCAGAGTGTGAGGGTGAGCGCCGTGATGCCGGCGGCACGCCGCACGGGCACGGGCAGCGCGCCCAGCAGGGGGCGCTGGGGAACGGGGCGTCGGTCCATGGTCCCCCTCACATCGGCCCGCGCCATGGCCGCATCAAGGCCGAGGGATGGAGCGGTCCGGGCAGGTAACCATATGCAACGCGACGCAGGGGGAAGACGATGAGCGACAGCCTTTCTCAACGCGTGCTGGATGCCGCCCTGGCGGAGGCGGCCGAGACGGGCTGGTACGAGCTTCGCCTGCACCGCGTGGCGGCGCGCGCCGGCGTGACGCTGGCCGAGTTGCGCAGCGCCTACCGCGACGCCGACGCCATCGCGGATGCCTGGTTCGGCCAGGCGCTGGAGGCGATGCTGGCGCTGCCGGAGGCGGAGCTGGAGGACCGCCCACCCTCGGCGCGGGTGCAGGCGGCGCTGATGCGCTGGTTCGCGCACCAGGCGGCGCATCGCCGGACGGTCGGCGGCATGCTGCGTGCCAAGATGCACCTGTCGCATCCGCATCACTGGGCGCCGGCGATCTTCAACCTGTCGCGGCTGATCCACTGGGCGCTCGACGTGGCGCGGGTGGATGCGCGCGGGCTGGCGCGGCAGGCCGAGGAGGTCGGCACCACGGCCGCTTTCCTCGCGGCGCTCGCGGTCTTCCCGGGCGACGACCACACGCTGACCCGCACGCGCGCGGCGCTGCGCGCCTCCCTGGGCTTCCTGGACCGGCTGCCGCGCGCGAAGTGAGGGCGAGGCCCCGCTCCGAACCCCAGCCGGAAGGAAGGGGATCTAGCGCGACAGGGCGATGCCGCGGATGACGATCGCGGCGAGCGCGCGGCCGACGCAGTCGTTGAGCCGGTCCATCACCGCCGTGCGCTCGTTCCGCGCCGCGCGTTCCACGTCCGGGCCGCCGCCCTCCGCCCAGCCCTGCATCAGGTCATAGCGCCGCAGCAGGGGCGTGCCCGTCGCCACGGCGACGAGCCGCAGCTTGTCGCGATAAGGCTCGACATTGGCGTTGGCGCGCAGGAACCGGCTGAACTGCTGGTCCATCAGCACGACGTCGGCGCCGCCGCGCCGGAGCCGCTCGATCCCGCTGCGCAGTGCGTCGCTCATCTCGTCCGCATCGAGGCCGCGCGCGGCTTCCACCGTGCCGACCTGCCAGACGACGAGCGCGGCGCCGGGCGCGCCCTCGCGCAGCATGGCGAGGTGCTCCATCGCCGTGACGCCGCGCGCGCCGCGCACCGACACCTCGATCCGCGCCTGGGGGAAGCGGGCCTGCAGCGCCGCGGCAAGGCGCGCCGGCCAGG
>NZ_JAKJIB010000535.1 GCF_021864505.1 Falsiroseomonas oryziterrae | reverse complement strand
GCGGCGCTGCTCGACGAGGTGGCGATGCTGCTGCTGGCCGGCAGCGAGACCTCGGCCAATGCGCTGACCTGGGCGCTGTACCTCGCCTTCGGCCATGCGCCGACGCTCGCCCGCCTGCGCGCGGAGGCCGATGCGGTGCTCGGCGTCCGCGATGCGCCGGAGGCCGCCGACCTTCCCGCCCTGCCCTTCACGCGCGCGGTGGTGGCGGAGGCGCTGCGGCTCTACCCGCCGGTCGCGATCCTGTCGCGCCAGGCGCTGGCGCCGGACCGGCTGCGGCGCGTGGCGGTGCCGCGCGGCGCGACGGTCGCCTGCATCCCCTGGCTGCTGCACCGGCACGAGAGCCTGTGGCATCGCCCGCACGCCTTCCTGCCGGAGCGCTTCCTGCCCGAGGCGCCGAAGCCGCCGCGCTTCGCCTACCTGCCCTTCGGCGCCGGGCCGCGCGTCTGCGCGGGGGCGGCCTTCGGGCAGGCGGAGATGACGGTGTTCCTGGCGACGCTGGTGCGGCGCCTCGACCTCTCGGTCGCGCCAGGGCATCGCGTGATGCCGCGGCTGCGCCTGACGCTGCGCCCGGCGGGAGGGATGCCGATGCGGATCGCGCGCGCGGATGGCTGACGCACCACCCCGTTGCCCGATCACGGGCGAACCGGCGGCGCGCCTGATCCAGCCGGTCTCGGCGCGCTTCCTGCGCCATCTGTGGCGCTGGTCGCACCGCACCGATGCGGGGCCGTCGCTCGCCGGCGTCGCGCGCTTCCACCTCTGGGAGAGCCCCTGCGGGCTGGCGTTCTTCGATCCGATGCGGCCCGGTGATGCGGCCTTCTACCGTGCGCTCTATGCGCGGATGGGCACGCATGACCGGCTTTCGGGCGAGCGTGCGCACCGGCACGAGATGGAGATGGCGGCGCGGCATGTCCCCGCCGGCGCCGCCGTGCTCGATGTCGGCTGCGGCGGGGCGAGCCTCGCGGCCTATGTGCCGGGCGCGCGCTATGTCGGACTCGATCCGGTCTTCGCCGACCAGGCGCCGGCGGGACGTCGCGTGCTGGCCGAGACGGCGGAGGCGCACGCGCTGTCGCATGCGGGCGCCTACGACGCCGCCGTCGCGCTGCAGATGCTGGAGCATGTCGCCGATCCGCTCTCCGTCGCGCGCGGCATGGCGGCGTGCCTCGCGCCGGGCGGAGTGATGATCGCGAGCGTGCCGGCCTGGCCGTCGGACCTGACCGCCATCCCGAACTTCGCGATCAACGCGCCGCCGCACCACCTGACCTGGTGGACCGACGGCGCGCTGCGCGCGCTGGCGACACGCGCGGGGCTGGTGCCGGAGGCCGTGCTGCCGGTGCCCGTCAGCGACTACACGAGCCTGGTGTGCTGGATGGCGCGCCTCGCGCCGCGACCGCCGGGGGGGCGCTTCTTCGTGCATTCCTGGCGCCACCATCTCGGCCTCGCCTGGGCCTGGGCGGCAGGATCGGCGCTGGATCGCGCCCTCGGCACGCCGCGCTGGGCGACGCCGCGCAACCTGATGCTGGTGGCGCGGAAGCCGGGCTAGCGAGGTGCGTGAACGGGGAGGGCTCCGCCCTCCCCGCACCCCTCCCGCCAGGAGCCGGCGGGCTCCTGGACCTCGATCTTGATGGCCGGCAGGGAGGGGGCCTTGGCCCCCTCCC
>NZ_JAKJIB010000534.1 GCF_021864505.1 Falsiroseomonas oryziterrae | reverse complement strand
CTGTGCCGGGCTCTGGTTCGGCGGGGTGCTGCCGCCGGTCCTCGGCCTCGGTGCGCCGGCGGAGGCCGCGGCGCCGGCCGGGCGGACGGCGGCGACGCCGCAGCCCGCCTTCGTGGAACTGCCGGATATCGTCTCGAACCTGAACGCGCCCGGCCGCCGCGCCAGCTTCGTGCGGCTCCGCGCCAAGCTCGAGGTGGCGCGCGCGGAGGACGTCGCGACCGTGCAGGCCGCCATGCCGCGGCTCGTCGACCTCTTCACCACCTATCTGCGCGAGGTGAGGCCGGAAGAACTGCGTGGCTCCGCCGGGACGCACCGGCTGAAGGAGGAGTTGGTGGCGCGCGCAACCCTGGCGGTCGCGGGCGAGCCGCGCGGGGATAGGGCGCCGGCGCGGATCACCGACGTGCTCTTCGTTGAGATCCTGGTGCAGTGAGCGGCGCCGAGGACGACCTGGCCGCCGCCTGGGGCGCGGCCCTGGAAGGCGGCGGCGCGCCGCCCGCCGATGCCGCGCGCGTCCTGAACCAGGCGGAGATCGACAGCCTGCTCGGCTTCGGGGGAGGCCCCTCGGAGGACAGGGCGAAGAGCGGGATGGAGCGCATCATCGCCTCCGGCCTCGTCGCCTATGAGCGTCTGCCGATGCTGGAGATCGTCTTCGACCGGCTGGTGCGGCTGATGACCACCACGCTGCGGAACTTCACCTCCGACAATGTCGAGGTCTCGACCGATGCGATGGTCTCGCAGCGCTTCGGCGACTACCTCAACTCCATCCCGCTCCCCGCCATGCTCGCCGTCTTCCGGGCGGAGCAATGGGACAATTACGGGCTGATCGTCGTCGACAGCCCGTTGATCTATTCCGTGGTGGACGTGCTGCTCGGCGGCCGCCGCGGCACCGCGGCGATGCGCATCGAGGGCCGCCCCTACACGACCATCGAGCGCACGCTGGTGGAGCGCCTGATCGGCGTGGTGCTGAGCGACCTGAAGGCCGCCTTCGAGCCGCTCTGCGAGGTGGAGTTCCGCTTCGAGCGGCTGGAAGTCAATCCACGCTTCGCGGCCATCTCGCGCCTTTCCAACGCCGCCGTGCTGGCGCGCATGCGCATCGAGATGGAGGATAGGGGGGGGCGGCTCGAAATCCTGCTGCCCTATGCGACGCTGGAGCCGGTGCGCGAACTGCTGCTGCAGCAGTTCATGGGCGAGCGCTTCGGCCGCGACAGCATCTGGGAATCGCATCTGGCGGAGGAGCTGCGCCAGACCGAGGTCGCGCTCGACGTGGTGCTCGACCAGCAGGCCATGCCGCTCAGCCAGGTGCTCGGCCTGAAGGTGGGCGACCGCCTGATGCTCGCCTCGCCGGCCGGCGCGCCGGTCTCGCTCCGCTGCGGCGAGGTCGGGCTCTTCGAGGGGCAGCTGGGACGGCGTGAGAACCGGCTGGCGGTGCGGATCGACGGCGTGCGCCGGCCGGCCGGGGCGGAGGGGGCGGCATGAGCACGCTGGAATGGGTCGTGCAGGGGTTGCTTCTCGCGATGCTGGCCGTCTTCATCCCGATGGCCTGGCGGCTGGAGCGCCGGGTCGCCGCGCTGCGCGCCGCCGGCGGCGGGCTGCAGGACGGGGCCAAGGGCCTGTCGGACGCGACGGCGGCAGCCGAGGCCGCGCTGGCGCGGCTGCGCGC
>NZ_JAKJIB010000533.1 GCF_021864505.1 Falsiroseomonas oryziterrae | reverse complement strand
CGGCGTCCAGCGCCGGCCGCAGCGCGTCGAGCAGGGCGGGGGCCTGGGTCGCGACGCCGCTGGCGCAGAGACCGTCGGCGACGACGAGCGCCAGGCAGCCGGGCTTCGGCGTGGCGGCGAGCGCGGCGCGATCCTCGGTGCGAAGCCGCCGGCCGAGATCGGGGCGCAGCAGATAGGTGCGTCGATCCGGCGCCTCGCTGGCCACCAGACGCGCATCGGGGAAGGCCGTCGTGTCGAGCTCGGACCAGACGGCGTCGCGGGCGCGCGCATGCGCTTCCTGGAAGTCGAGATGCGCGGCGGTGGGCTGCGCGTGGCCGACACGTCCGAGTGCGACCCGCGCGGTGGTGAAGCGGCGCAGGTCGCGCCAGAGGACCGGCGCGGTCATGCCAGCACCGGTCCCATCGGGGCCGGCAGGCGGTCCGGCGTGCGATCGGCAAGGCCCATGCGGTCGAGCCAGGCGGCGAATTCCGGCGCCGGGCGCCTACCCAGCACCGCGCGCGCATAGAGCCCGTCGTGGAAGGAGGTGGATTGGTAGGCCAGCATCACGTCGTCCGCGCCCGGCACGCCCATGACATAGGTGACCCCGGCGACGCCGAGCAGCGTCAGCAGCGCGTCCATGTCGTCCTGGTCAGCCTCGGCGTGGTTCGTGTAGCAAACGTCCACCCCCATCGGCAGGCCGAGCAGCTTGCCGCAGAAATGGTCCTCGAGCCCGGCGCGGGTGATCTGCTTGCCGTCGTAGAGGTACTCGGGGCCGATGAAGCCGACGACGGAGTTCACCAGCAGCGGCGAGAAGGCGCGGGCGACGGCATAGGCGCGGGCCTCGATGGTCTGCTGGTCGCAGCCGTGATGCGCCTCGGCCGAGAGCGCGCTGCCCTGGCCGGTCTCGAAATACATCACGTTGCTGCCGAGCGTGCCGCGCTTCAGCGCGAGGGCTGCCTCATGCGCCTCGCGCAGCAGAGCGAGCGACACGCCGAAGCTCTCATTCGTCTTCTGCGTGCCGCCGATGGACTGGAAGACCAGGTCCACCGGCGCGCCGCGCTCGATGGCGAGCAGCGTCGTCGTGACATGGGCAAGCACGCAGGACTGCGTCGGGATCTCGAAGCGCGCGCGGAGTCCGTCCAGCATGCCGAGAAGCCGGCAGAGATTGTCCACATTGTCGGTGGCCGGGTTCACGCCGATCACCGCGTCGCCGGCGCCGAGCAGCAGCCCATCCAGGATCTGCGCCGCGACGCCGCGCGGGTCGTCCACCGGATCGTTCGGCTGCAGCCGGATGGAGAGCGTTCCGGGAAGCCCGATCGTGTTGCGGAAGCGCGTGACGACGCGGCACTTGGCCGCGATGCTGACCAGGTCCTGCAGGCGGCAGATCTTGCTGACGGCGGCGACCATCTCCGGCGTCAGACCGGGCGCGAGGGCCGCAAGCGTCGTGCTATCGGCCTCGCCCAGCAGCCAGTCGCGGAAGCCGCCAACGGTGAGATGCGAGACCGGGGCGAAGGCGCCCGCGTCGTGGCTGTCCATGATCAGCTGCGTGACCTCGTCCTGCTCGTAGGGCACGACGGCTTCGGCCAGGAAGTGCTTCAGCGGCAGGTCGGCCAGCGCGCGCTGCGCCGCCACGCGCTCCGCCGCGCTGGCGGCGGCGACGCCGGCCTGGCGGTCGCCCCAGC
>NZ_JAKJIB010000532.1 GCF_021864505.1 Falsiroseomonas oryziterrae | reverse complement strand
GGCCGCGAGGCGGCGGGCGCGCTGGTCGAGGAGGCGATGGCGGCGGTCGCCGAGGGGCTGGTCGCGCGCGGCGTCGGGCGGCTCGTCGTGGCGGGCGGCGAGACCTCGGGCGCGGTGGTGCAGCGGCTCGGCGTGCGGTCCTTGCGCATCGGCGCGGAGATCGACCCGGGCGTGCCCTGGACCTATGCGAGCATGCCGCGCGCCTCCGGCGCGACACCGCCGGGCCTCCACCTCGCGCTCAAGAGCGGGAATTTCGGCGCGCGCGACTTCTTCCTGAAGGCCTTCCAGCATGTCTGAGGCGGCGATCCGCGAGGAGCTGTCGCTGCTCGCGAAGTCGCTCTTCAAGCGCGGCTACTCGGTCGGTACGGCGGGCAACATCAGCGTGCGGCTGCCGGACGGCTACCTGATGACGCCGACCAATTCCTGCCTCGGCCGCCTCGACCCGGCGCGGATCAGCAAGCTCGGCGCGGACTGGTCGCACCTCTCGGGCGACCGGCCGAGCAAGGAGGTGTTCCTCCATCGCGCGGTGCTGACGGCGCGGCCGGAGGCGGGAGCGGTGGTGCATCTGCACTCGACCTACGCCACCGCGATCTCCTGCCTGGCGCCCGAGGGGGGGGACGCGGAGATCCCGCCGCTCACACCCTACTTCGTGATGCGCATCGGGCGGCGCCTGCCCTGCGTCCCCTACTACCGGCCCGGCGACGCGGCGATGGAGCCGGCGGTGCACGAGGCGGCGAAGGGTGCGAAGGCGCTACTACTGGCGAACCACGGCCCGGTGGTGAGCGGCGCGACGCTTGCAGAGGCGGTGCATGCCAGCGAGGAGCTGGAGGAGGCGGCGCGGCTCGCGCTGCTGCTGCGCGACGTCCCCGGCGTCCGGCGGTTGACGCCGGCGCAGGTGGACGACCTGCTCGCCACCTTCGGCTGAGCTAAAGCGACGCGCCCGGATCGAGGCGGATGACGTAGCTGAGCCAGTCGGCGCGGGCGGCGATGCGCTCGTAAAGCGCGATGGCGGGGGCGTCGGCCTCGGGCACGATCCAGCGCAGGTGGCTCCAGCCGCGGTCGCGGCCGAGCGCGCAGGCCTCGGCGATCAGGGCGCGCGCGATGCCCTGGCCACGGGCAGCGGGGGCGACGAAGAGGTCGTCGAGCTGCCCGCAACGTCGGGCGAACACGATCTCCGGCAGGTCGAAGAGCACGGCGAATCCGAGCGGCGCGCCATCGCGCTCGGCGGCGAGCACCTCGGCCGCGGGATGGGCGGCGAGCAGCGCGGCCTGCGCCTCGGGCGGCGCGACCTCCCGCCCGGCGAGCGTGCCGCGCATCTCGGCAGCGTAGGCAGCGAAGAGCGGCGCGAGTGCGTAGCGCTCCTCGCGCGGGAGCGGGCGGATGGAGACGGACATGGGAAGGATGTACACCGGGCGCGGATCGGACGCCGCCCCGTCAGGATGCGGCCGCAACGCGGCCGCCGCGCCGCGATCGTCCGCGCGGCCAGCGCGCCATCTCTGCGGCGCGCAAGCGTCACACCGAAGGCGTGCCTTCGGCACGACGCCCGCGGATGCGGGCGCCGGCGCTTGAGGCGCCCGATTAACGCGCAAAGGGCGCCACCCTTTCGGGTGACGCCCTCCACGCCCGGATCGCCCGCCAGATCTGGACCCCGCTTTGGGGCCCGGC
>NZ_JAKJIB010000531.1 GCF_021864505.1 Falsiroseomonas oryziterrae | reverse complement strand
GACCCCGCCATCTGTTTTTCAGTGCCGATCGGGAGGGGGCCACGGCCCCCTCCCGATCGGCGCTAAACTGACGCAGGTCCAGGAGCCTCCAGGCTCCTGGTGGGGGGGCCAGGGGGGCAACGCCCCCCTGGGTCGCACCCGTCCCGCCCTTGCACCCGCCGCCCGCATCCGCTACGCCCCGCCTCGCGCCGGCACCCCTGGAGGCCGGCGCTTGCGTTTGCGGCGCTTGGCGCCCCGGACGCGACACAGCAGCATCTCGCAGATAGGAGCCTGGCATGGTCCAGACTGTTCGGATCGAAGCCGTGGCGCGCGAGCGTGCCGGTAAGGGGGCGGCGCGCGCGACCCGGCGTGGGGGCATGGTCCCCGGAGTGGTCTATGGGGCGAAGCAGGAGGCGACGCTGATCGCCCTCGACCCCCGTGACGTCATCAAGGAACTCACCAAGGGCGGCTGGCAGTCGCACCTCTACGAGGTGGCGGTGAAGGACGGCCCGACCGAGCGCACGATCATGCGCGACGTGCAGTTCGACCCGGTCACCGACCGGCCCATCCACGTTGACTTCCAGCGCGTCGCCCCCGGCGCGCGCATCCGCGTGCGCGTCCCCGTGGTGTTCCTCAACGAGGAGACCAGCCCGGGCCTCAAGGCCGGCGGCGTGCTGAACGTCGTGCGCCGCGAGGTCGAGGTGATGGCCGAGACGGACAAGGTGCCGGATCACTTCGAGATCGATCTCGGCGCCGCGAAGATCGGCGACGGCCTGCGCTGGTCCTCGATCAAGGACAATTTCGGCGCCCGGCCGGTGATCGTCGGCCGCGACTTCATGGTGGCCTCCATCGCCGCGCCGACGACCGAGGCGGAGGCCGCGCCGGCCGCTGCCCCGGCCGCGCCGGAGCCCGCGAAGGGCAAGGGCAAGGCTCCGGCCAAGGGCGGTGCCGCCCCGGCCGCGGCCGCCGCGCCGGCCAAGAAGAAGTAAGCGCCACAGCCGGAGGCCGATGCGGTGCTGCTGTGGGTGGGGCTCGGCAATCCCGGGCCGGAACACGCCCGCCAGCGGCACAACATCGGCTTCATGGCGCTCGACGCGATCGCCGCGCGCCACGGCTTCCCGCCGTGGCGCAAGCGTTTTCGGGGCGAGGCGACGGACGGCGCGGTGGGCGGCGTGAAGATGCTGCTGCTCAAGCCGATGACCTACATGAACGCCAGCGGCGATGCCGTGCAGCAGGCGGCGTCCTTCCTGAAGATCCGGCCGGCCGAGATCTGGGCGTTCCATGACGAGCTTGACCTCGCGCCGGGCAAGGTGCGGGTGAAGAAGGGCGGGGGCACGGCCGGGCACAACGGCCTGCGCGACATGCAGCGCGCGCTCGGCACGCCGGAGTTCGGCCGGGTGCGGCTCGGCATCGGGCATCCGGGCCACAAGGACCGCGTGACGGGCCATGTGCTCGGCAACTTCGCCAAGGTGGACACCTGGGTGGAGCCGCTGCTGGACGCCGTCGCCGATGCCGCGCCGCTGCTGGCGACCGGCAAGCCGGAAGACTTCATGACCCGCGTCGCGCTGCTGACCCAGGAGGCCTGATGGGAGCCGAGGAGCAACTGGCCGGCGGCGTCGGCGCGCCCGGCGTCGAGGACCGCGCGAACGGCGCGGCGCTGCTGGCCGCGGCGCTGGCGCGCGAGGCCGAGG
>NZ_JAKJIB010000530.1 GCF_021864505.1 Falsiroseomonas oryziterrae | reverse complement strand
CCTGATGGACGGCCGCGGCGTGCTGCTGGACGGCCGCCTGCGCGGCCGCGCCGGGCCGCGCGGCCCCTTCGAGGCGACCATCGCGCCGGAAGGCGCGGGCCGCACGCTGCGCCTGGTCGCGGAGGATGCCGGCGCGCTGCTGCACGCCTTCGACGTACTGCGCCATCTTGAGGGCGGGCGGCTGAACGTCACCGCGAGCTACGCGCATAACGGCCGCGGCGCGCCGCTTTCGGGCACGGCGGAGATGAGCGACTTCGTCGTGCACAACGCGCCGGCCTTCGCCAAGCTGCTGCAGGCCATGACGCTGTACGGCCTGGTGGAGGCGGTGTCCGGCCCCGGGCTGAACTTCGCCCGGCTCGTCGCCCCCTTCACGCTGTCGCCCGAGGCGCTCACGCTCGAGGATGCACGCGCCTTCTCGGCCTCGCTTGGGCTCACCGCGCGGGGCACGCTCGACCGCCGGCGCCAGCGTGTCGCGATGGAGGGCACGATCGTGCCGGCCTACATCTTCAACTCCCTGCTCGGGAACATCCCGATCCTGGGCCGCCTCTTCTCGCCCGAGGCCGGCGGCGGCGTCTTCGCCGCGACATTCCGCCTCCAGGGCGCATTGGACGACCCGCAGGTAAGCGTGAACCCGCTTGCGGCGCTCACCCCCGGCTTCCTGCGCGGGCTGTTCGGGCTCGGCCAGCAGCCCGCGCAATAGAGCCGTTCAGTCGGCGCCGGCGGGGCGCGCGGAGGCAGGCGCCTCCGGCGCCACCGTGCTTCGCGCCTTCGCAAGCTCCTCCTCGAGCCACAGGCTGTGGTGCTCGCGCGCCCAGTTGTAGTCCACCTCGCCGTCGCGCATCGCCTCGAAGGCGCCTTCCTGGCCGACCGAGCCGATGTAGGCATGACCGATGATGAGCGCGATCATGCCGAAGGCGACGAGGCCGTGCACGATGTGCGCCCATTGCTGCAGGACCACGTCGTCCAGGAGGTGCGGCGCCATCAGCAGGATGCCGGAGACGGCAACCGCGATGCCGCCGATCATCGAGGCGAAGTAGAGCGCCTTCTGCGCCGCGTTGAACTTGCCCGCTGGCGGATGTCCCCTGGCGAAGGGCCCGCCCGCCCTGATCCAGGCCAGGTCCACGCGCGCCGGCAGGTTCGGCCGGAACCAGTGGACGATCATCACGAGCAGCCCGACCATGAAGGCGAAGGCCACGAACTGGTGCACCGCCTGGCCATAGAAGGTCACGGCCGTGAAGGCCGAAGGTCCGATCAGCGGGCGCAGCACATAGGCGCCCCAGATGATGTTGAGCCCCGTCAGCGCGAGCACGACGAAGCTCGCCGCGACCATCCAGTGGTTCACGCGCTCCACCAGTGTGTAGCGCGCGACCTTGCGGCCCGACCGCCCGTGCTCGAGGCGCTTCGTCCCCTTCATCAGGTAGAAGGCGGCGAGCGCGAGCACGACGAGCAGCAGCGCAACGAGGCCGCCGATGGTCAGCACGCGGTTGCGGAACTGCCGCCATTCGCGCCCGTCGGGCTGGATCAGGATGCCCGCCGACTGGTTCGGGATGGACACCGCGCCGCCGATCACGCCGCCGCGCAGCGCGTGGCGCAACTCGAGCTCGTCCGCCGTCTCGCGCGCGCGGGCGGCGAAGGGCAGGGCCGCCGGCAAGGTAGGCGCAGGCGTGCGCGCCGCGGGCTCCGTCACG
>NZ_JAKJIB010000053.1 GCF_021864505.1 Falsiroseomonas oryziterrae | reverse complement strand
GCCCGCCGGCGTCACGCCGCCCGGCGCGCGGCGGGGACGGCGCGCATCCGCCCGCCGGGCAGGCTGCCCGGAACCGCGGCGGCGAGGTCGGCGGCGGCGAGCAGCTTCGACCAGTCGAGCCCGGTCGCGACGCCCATGCGGCGGAACAGCCAGGCGACGTCCTCGGTGGCGACGTTGCCCGTCGCACCCGGCGCGAAGGGGCAGCCGCCGAGGCCGCCCGCGGCGCTGTCGATCACCGTGCAGCCGGCGTTCCAGGCGGCGGCCACGTTCGCGACACCCATCCCGTAGGTGTCGTGGCCGTGGAAGGCGATGCGGCTGCTGCCGTCAGGCGCCGTCCAGGCCCGCACGGCATGACCCACGACGCGCGCTACCTGGTCCGGCGCGGCGTTGCCGGTGGTGTCGCAGATCGCGACCTCCATCCAGGGATCGAGCGCGATCGCGCGCTCCACCCAGTCCAGCGCGGCGCGTTCCGGCACCACGCCCTCGAAGGGGCAGTGGAAGCAGCAGGAGAGGTTGAAGCGCACCTTCATCCCCGCCGCCACGGCGTCGCGCACGATGCCGGCAAGGTCGGCGAAGCTCTCCGCGCAGGTGCGGTTCACGTTCGCCTTGTTGTGGCTCTCGGTGACGGACATGAAGAGCCCGACGCGATGCGCGCCGGCCTGCCGCGCCATCTCGAAGCCGCGGCGGTTGGGAACGAGCACCGTGGATTCGAGGCCGGGAAGCCTGAGCGCCGCCTGCAGCACCTCGCCCGTATCGGCCATCTGCGGCACCGCCTTCGGGCTGACGAAGGACCCCACCTCCATCCGCCGCACGCCGGCGGCATGCAGCGCGTTGACCAGCGCGATCTTGGTTTGCGTCGCCACGAAAGGCCCGATGGATTGCAGCCCGTCGCGCGGCGCGACCTCGCTGATGGTGACGCGGGACATCAGGCCTTCTCCGCGAGAAGCTCGTTGAAGACATGGTCGTTGTGCGCGCCGACCGCCGGCGCCGTCCAGCGCACCATCTCGGGCGGGCTGACGCCGTCGAAGCGGAAAGCGGGCGCCGGGTGCAGCAGCGTGCGGTCGAGCAGCGGGTCGCGCACCTCCATCACCGTCTGCCGCGCGCGGAAATGCGGATCCTCCGCGCAGTCCTTCATGTCGTAGAGGCGCGAGACCGGGATGTCCGCCGCTTCCAGCAGCTGCTCCGCCTCCGCTGCCGGCATCGTCCGCGTCCAGGCGCCGATCGCCGCGTCGATCTCGCCCACATTGGCGCAGCGCCCGATATTCGTCTGCAGCCGCGGATCGGCGCCGAGATCCTCGCGCCCGATCACGGTCATCAGCCGCCGGTAGATCGCATCCGAGTTGCCGCCGACGCAGAGCCACTTCCCGTCGGCGCACAGATAGGTGTTGGTCGGCGCCGCCGTCGGCAGCGCCGCCCCCTGCGGCTGCCGTACCCAGCCGAACAGCCCGTATTCCGGCAGCATGCCTTCCATCAGCGAGAAGATGGAGGAGACGAGGTCCACGTCGATGACGCGCCCCTTCGCCGCGGGATCACCTTTTGCGGCCCAGGCCGCACCCAGCACCGCCATCGCGGCGTACATCCCCGCGATGTCGTCGCTGATCGAAACGCCGCAGCGCGGCGGCGGATGCTCGGTGACGCCGGGCGTCGCGGTCAGGTGCCGGATGCCGCCCATCGCCTCCCCGATCGAGCCGAAGGCGGGCTTGTCGCGATACGGCCCGTCCTGTCCGAAGCCGGAGACGCGCGCGATGGTCAGCTTCGGGTTGATCGCCTGCAGCACCTCCGGCCCCAGCCCGATGCGCTCGAGATAGCCGGGGCGGAAATTCTCGATCAGCGCGTCGGCGCGGGCCGCGAGGCGCTTGACCTTCGCGCGCCCGTCCTCCGACTTCAGGTCGAGCGAGACGCAGAGCTTGTTGCGGCCGTGGATGGAGAACCACACGGCATGCCCGTTCACCTGCGAGCCCCAGCCGCGATGCGGGTCGCCCTCCGGCGGTTCCACCTTGATGACCTCGGCGCCCATGTCGGCCAGCAGCCGCGCGGCGAAGGGCCCGGCGATGTAGTGGCCGAGCTCCAGCACCTTGAATCCCTCGAGCGGCAACCTGCCCGGCATACCCGACCTCTCCGTCAGCCGGCGCGGACCATAGGCGGGCCGCCGCGTCCCGTCATGCGGGCGGGAACCGGATGGCAGGCGGAATCACGGCAAGACGTCTCGCCCGGGAAAGGATCGCGCAGGCATTCCGCGCGCTAAGGCAGCGGGGCTGCCGATCTTGCGCCCCGTCTCTCCCTCCCCGGGTGCCGGCAGCTTCCCCCCCATCGCCGGCATCCCGAACTCGGGCGGGGCTCCCTCAACGGGGGTCCCGCCCCTTCTTTTCCCATCGCTCCGGCGCCCCTTCTCAGCCGGCGCGGCCCCGCCACGCAACCCACAGCGCCGCGAGGCTCAGACCGAGCCCGGCCGAGAAGACCGCGGCATGGCTCTCGCCCGTCGCGTCGAAGAGCGCCGCCAGGGCGAAGCCCAGGGCGGCCTGCGCCACCGCATAGCCCGCGGTGGCGCGCACCCAGATCACCCCGGCGCGTGGCCCGG
Source organism: Falsiroseomonas oryziterrae (assembly GCF_021864505.1). Classification (GTDB taxonomy): domain Bacteria; phylum Pseudomonadota; class Alphaproteobacteria; order Acetobacterales; family Acetobacteraceae; genus Falsiroseomonas; species Falsiroseomonas oryziterrae. The sequence goes on along the minus strand of NZ_JAKJIB010000053.1, from coordinate 14,576 downwards.
CCACCTCGCGCGCCGCGGCCAGCGTCACGGCCGTCGCGCCGACGCCCGCGAAGCCGCCGAGCGGTGCGGCCAGCAGCAGCGCCGACCAGTGCGGCACGAGGGCCAGCGCGAGGGCCACCACCTGCACCAGCATCCAGGCGGGCAGGAGGCGCCGCCCGCCGAACCGGCCCGCGACGCGCCCGCCGAGCAGCGTGCCGGCCATCGCCCCGAGGCCGAAGCCCATCCAGACCGCAGCGCCCGCCTCGATCGGGAGGCCGCGCCCGCGGACGGCGAGATCGGCCAAGTAGACCATCGGCGCCACCATCCCGGCGCCCGACAGCCCATAGGCCAGCAGCAGCCGGCCGGCGCGCGGCACGGCCGCTGCCGTGCCATCGGCCGGCAGGGCGGGCGGTTCGGGCCAGGCGCGCCGGGCCGCGATCCAGATCAATCCGACCGCGCCGGCGAGGCCGAGCCAGGCCATCGGGAGACCTCCCTGCAGCAGCAGGGGCACGAGCAGCCCGGCCGCGATGATCCCCGAACCGGCCCCGGCCATCACGATGCCACCAGCCGTCCCGCGGGCCTCGGGCAACACCGAGGCCTGCACGGCAGGCCCGGCCAGCGCCATCAGGATCCCGCCCGCCGTCCCGGCCAGCGCCCGCCACATCAGGAACCAGATCAGGCCGCCGTCATGTGCGCAGGCCGCGAAGGCGACCATCGCGAGCGCCATGCCGAGGTCGAGCGCCCGCGGCACGCCGATGCGCGCGGCAATGCCGCGTCCGGCGAGCACCCCGGCGAGGTAGCCCGCGAAATTGCCGGCGCCGAGCAGCCCGGCCCCGCCGCCATCCACCCAGGCGGCGGAGACCATGGCCGGGAAGAGCGGCACATAGGCGAAGCGGGCGAGCCCGACACCGGCCGCCACCGCGCCCGCACCGGCCCAGGCGACCCGAAGCCCCCTCATCCGGTCAGCCGCTTGGCGGGCGTGGTTGAACCTGCGCCGCCACTTCTCCATGCTGCATCGCGTTCATCCAGGGCCGCCGCCTCGCCCCAGCCTCGCCGAGGACCCATGTCCCGCCCGCCTGCCCGAACCGAGACCGCCTGCCTCGGCCGCCGCGCCTTCGTCACTCTCGCCCTCGTCCCGGCCGTGGGCTGCGGCACCATCCCGCCTGCCAGCGCCCAACGCGGCGCGCTCGCCAGCCTGCCGGATTTCGCCGACCTCGCGGAGCGCGTCCTGCCCGCCGTGGTGAACATCTCTGTCACCTCCCAGGGGGCGGAGGTCCCACCCGAGCTGCGCGGCACGCCGCTGGAGCGCTACCTGCGCGAGCGGCGGGGCAGGCAGGTGGTGCAGGGGGCCGGCTCCGGCTTCGTGATCGATCCATCGGGGCTGATCGTCACGGCGAACCACGTCGTCGGCAATGCCAGCCGGGTGATCGTGTCGTCGCAGTCGGGCCAGGACTACCAGGCGCGGGTGGTGGGCACCGACGAGTTGACCGACCTCGCCCTGCTGCGGGTCGAGACGCGGACTTCCCTGCCGGCCGTGCCCTGGGGCAGTTCGGGCACGATGCGGGTCGGGCAGTGGGTGCTGGCCGCCGGGAATCCCTTCGGGCTCGGCGGCACCGTCACCACCGGCATCATCTCCGCCCGCGGCCGCGACATCGGCTCCGGGCCCTTCGACGACTTCATCCAGACCGATGCGCCGATCAACCCGGGCAACTCGGGCGGGCCGCTGTTCAACCTCGCCGGCGAGGTGATCGGGATCAACACGGCCATCTACTCGCCGTCCGGCGCCTCGGCGGGCATCGGCTTCGCCGTCCCCTCCGACCTCGCGCGCCCGGTGATCGAGCAGCTGCGGACCGCCGGCCGCGTGGATCGCGGCTGGCTCGGCGTGCAGGTGCAGGACCTGCAATCCGATGAGCCCGGCCGCCGCGGAGGCGGTGCTGGGCGCAGCGGCGTGCTGATCGCCGGCGTGGAGCGGGGCAGCCCCGCCGCGCGGGCCGGCATCCGCCAGGGCGACCAGGTGGTTGCGATCAACGGGGAGCGGGTGGACACCTCCCGCGCCCTCGTGCGCAACATCGCTGCCGTGCCGCCCGGGCAGACCGTGCGTCTGTCCATCCTGCGCGACGGCCGCCCGAGCGAGATCCCCGTGCAGGTCGGCCGGCGGCCCGCCGCGCAGCAGCCGGCCGGCTGACGCGCGGGCGATCCGCCGAGGGTCCTCTAGGAATCGGGCAGGCCGCCGCCCTAGGCTGCAACGAACCGGGTTCGGGAACGACACGAGATGCGCATCCTGCTGGTCGAGGACGACGCCGAGGTCGCCCGCTTCGTGAAGAAGGGGCTGGCGGAGGCGGGGCATACGGTGGAGCACGCGCCGAACGGACGCGACGGGCTGTTCATGGCGGCGTCCGAATCCTTCGACGTCCTCGTGCTCGACCGCATGCTGCCCGGCGGCGTGGACGGCGTCAGGCTGGTCGAGACGCTGCGCGGCCAGGGCAACCGGACGCCCGTTCTGTTCCTCTCCGCCCTCAATGCGGTGGACGAGCGTGTGAAGGGCCTGAAGGCGGGCGGCGACGATTACCTCACCAAGCCCTTCGCCTTCGCCGAGCTGCTGGCCCGCGTCGAGGCGCTGGGGCGCCGCCCGGCAGCCGAGGTGCCGACGACACGGCTGAAGGTCGCCGATCTCGAGCTCGACCTGCTCTCGCGCACCGTCACGCGCGCGGGGAAGAAGATCGATGTGCAGCCGCGCGAGTTCCGCCTGCTCGAGCACCTGATGCGGCACGCGGGGCAGGTCGTGACCCGGACGATGCTGCTCGAGAAGGTCTGGGACTACCACTTCGATCCGCAGACCAACGTGATCGACGTGCACGTCTCGCGCCTGCGCCACAAGCTCGACAAGGGCTTCGAGAAGCCGCTGATCCACACGGTGCGCAACGCCGGCTACATGATCCGCGCCGATTGACGCGCGGATCCTGACCGGCGCGGGGACGCGCCAAGCAGCCGGAGCGCCCGCGATCACCCCGCCGCCCTCCATCGCGCCGCAGTCCTTCCAGCCGCCGCTGCTCGGCCTGCTGCGCAGCGCCTCGGGCCGCTTCGCCCTGTTCTTCACCGCGGTCTTCGCCGCCGCCGCCACGGCCGCGGCGGTGGTGCTGTGGTGGAACACCGCTGGCGCCCTCGACCGGCAGGTGGAGGCGTCGATCCGCGCGGATGCGACGGCGCTGGTCGAGCGCCGGCGGGCCGGCGACATCGGTGCGCTCGTCTCCGCCATCGAGGACCGCCTCGCGCTCGATGTCGCGAACGAGGCCCTCTATCTCCTCCTCGGGCCCGACAACCGGCGCCTCGCGGGCAACCTCAGCGCCTGGCCCGTGGAGGCGAGCGGCGAGCAGCCCTGGATGCGCATCCCGCTCGAGCGTGACGGCGCGATGACCGAGGCCCGGCTGCTGCGCGTGGACCTCGGCGACGGGCATCGCCTGCTGGTCGGGCGCGACGTGGCGGAGAAGCTGCGGCTGCGGGCGCTGCTGTCGGAAGGCATCGCCTGGGCGGCCTCGGCCTCCGCCGGGCTTGCGGTGCTCGGCGCCTGGCTGCTGCGCCGCGCGCTCGAGAACCGCCTGCGCCCGGTCTATCGGACCGCGGCCGCGGTCGCCTCCGGCGATCTCTCGCCGCGCGTCCCGCTGACCGAGCGCGGGGACGAGTTCGACAAGCTGGGCGCGACGATGAACGCCATGCTCGATCGCATCGCGCAGCTGATGGAAGGCGTGCGCGGCGTGTCGGACGCGATCGCGCACGACCTGCGCACGCCGATCGCCCGCGCCCGCGCGAAGCTCGAGGAGGCGCAGGCCTCCGCGGAGGACGAGGCGGCGCTGCGCGCCGCCATCGAGCAGGGGATCGCCGACCTCGACGGGATCGCGCGCGTCTTCCAGGCCGTGCTGCGCATCGCCGAGGTGGAGGCAGGCGCGCGGCGCGCCGCATTCCGGCCCACCGATCTGTCGCCCATGCTCGCGGATGTCGCCGAACTCTACGGCGCTTCCGCCGAAGCCCACGACCAGCATCTCGTGGCCGAGATCCCGGAGCGGCTGCCGCTGGTCGGCGATCGCGACCTGCTGGGCCAGGCGCTGGTGAACCTGCTCGACAACGCGCTCAAGTTCACGCCCGAGGGCGGCACGGTCCGGCTGGCCGCACGCCTCGGCCCCGATGCGGTCGAGATCGCGGTGTCCGATGACGGCCCCGGCATGCCCGAGGCCGACCGCCGCCGGGCCGGGGAGCGCTTCTTCCGCGCCGATTCCGCCCGCAGCACGCCAGGCTCCGGCCTCGGCCTGTCGCTGGTCCGCGCGGTGGCCGCGCTGCATGCGGGCGAGGTGCTGCTGACGGACACCCATCCGGGCGCCGAGCGCCCGGGCCTTACCGTCACGCTGCGCCTGCCCTCGGCCTGACGCCGCGCGGGGTTCCGGGCCGCCCGCGTGACGCCCCTTTCACCGGCGCGCCACGCCGCCGAGCGCCGGGGTGGCGCATGATGCCTGGATGTTGCGCCTTGCCCCGCTGGCTTTCGTGTTGCTCGCCACGCAGGTGGCCATGCCCGTTGCGATGCCCGCTGCCAACGAGACGCCGGTCCGTGTGACGACCGACAGCGGCGCCTATTGCCAGGAACTCGTGGTGCGGATCGCAGCCCAGCCCAATCCGGGCTCGGACATCCGGCTGCTGGCAGAGGAAGGCAAGCGGCTCTGCGAGACCGGGCATGTCCGCACCGGCATCGCGAAGCTGCGTCGCGCGCTGCGGGCCACCCAGCAGGGAAGTTGAGGCGAGGGACGCCGAGGCCGCGGGACGCGAAGCCCCTCAGGCCCCCGCGCGCATCAGCTTCGGGATCTCCTCCCGGAAGCGGAAGCGCAGCGCCGACCAGGTGTCGTCCAGCGCGATCTGGGTGACCGGCAGCAGGCCCTCGCTCGTGACCGGATCCCAGCCATGGTCGCGATCCAGGTCGGAGCGGACCGGGCCGCTCTTCTTCGGATAGGCGAACCAGAGCCGCGCCCCGATCCCGTACAGGTTGAGCGCCCGCGGCGCGATCGAGCGCAGCGTGGCGCGATCCGCGGCAAAAGCCAGGATCAGGTCGGCCGCCGCCGTCGCCCCGCTCGGCAGGCCGAAGGTCAGGCCGGGCGGATTGCCGATCACCGCGCACGCCATACCCGGGCGGTAGCCGAGCTTCCTCGCCACCTCCCCGATCACGACACCCATCGTCCAGTCAGTCCGTCACAGGGTTGACACCGAAGGGCGGCCCATAGCGCACTTGTCACCGGGGCGCAGCTTTTTCTTCGGCAATGCCGCGATGCATTTTTGTGCTCCGCGGCCCCAGGCAAGACCCTTGAAATTGCCCTGAGCCGGCCAGCTTGCCGGCATCACGCAGCCGTGCGAAGCGCGCGCATGCCCACAAACCCGCGCGTGACCGTGGTGACCGTCACCTACGCCAGCGCCGGAACGATCGGTGACTTCCTGGCGTCCTGCCCGGATGATCTGCCCGTCCTGGTTGTGGACAACGCATCGCCCGACGACACGCTTGCCCGGGTCCGGGCCGTGCGGCCGCGGGCCCGCATCATCGAGAATGCCCGGAACCTCGGCTTCGGCGCCGCGTGCAATCTCGCCCTGGACGGCATCGGGACAGAGTTCGCGCTGCTGGCCAATCCGGATGCCCGGCTCTCGGCCGAGGCCGTCGCCGCCCTTGTCGCGGCTGCCGACGCCTTCCCGGACCACCGCCTCGTCGCGCCCCTTCTGCTGGATGCGGAGGGCCGGCCGGTCCGCTCGTGGAACGTCGCCCAGGCGTGGCGGCGCCGCTTGCCCCGCGACAGGGAGGGCGAGCCATGGCCCGCGGGGCCGGTCTGCGTCGCCTTCGCCTCCGGCGCCTGCCTCCTGATGCGGCCCGCCGATCCGCTGCGGTTCGACGAGGGGTTCTTCCTCTTCTACGAGGATGACGACCTCTGCGCGCGGGCCGGTGGCGCGCTGCTGGAGCCCGCCGCCCGCGTCGCTCATGCCGGTGGCCGATCCTCTCCGCGGAGTCTCGCCACGAGTTGGCGGAAGGCGCGCTGCATGGCGTGGTCGCGGCTTCGCTTCACCGCGCTGCACGATGGCGGCGTCGACGTCGCGCGGCGGGAAGGACGGCGTCGTGCGGTGCACCATCTGGGCAAGGCCCTCGGGCACGCCCTCACGGCCCGCCCGCGCAAGGTGGTGACCGACATCGCCGCCCTGGCGGGCACCGCCGCCTGGCTGCGCGAGAACCGGCGCTGACTGTCATCGTCGCGCGCTGGACAGCCCGCCGGTGGGCCGACACCCTGGCCGCATGGACAGCCAGACTGCCTTTCCTGCCGGTCTCCGCCGCACCCTGACGCACCGCGTCACGGCCGCCGAGCTTGCGCCCGTCGCCGCGCTCCTCGGATCGGCCGATCCCGCGCTCGCCCCGCGCGCGGCCGCGACGCTGATGACGCGGATGCTCGTCACGCGCTTCCCCGGCCCCGGGACGCGGCTGCTGCGAGAGAACTTCTCCTATGCCGGGCGGCTCGCCGAAGGCGACGAGCTCGAGCTGAGCGTCGAGGTGGCGGGTGCCGCGCCGGGGGGCCTCGCGCTGCGCTGCACGGTGCGCCTGGCAGGCGGCGAGACGATCCTCGAGGGCGTCGCCGACGTCGTCCCGCCCGCCGCGCGGCCGGCCGAGGACGCCGACACGCCCTTCGGGGTGACGCCGCGCCGGATGATCACCGCGCTGCTCGAGCGCTGCCATGGCCGCGCGCCTGTCCCGACCGCGGTCGCGCATCCCTGCGACGCGGCGAGCCTGGAAGGCGCGCTGCTCGCCGCCCGACACGGCCTGATCACGCCGATCCTCGTCGGTCCCGAGGCCCGCATCCGTCGCGCCGCGGCCGAGGCATCGCTCGACATCGCCGGCCTCGAGATCGTCGGGGCGCCGCACAGCCATGCGAGTGCGGAGGCGGCGGTCGGACTTGTCTCGGACGGCAATGCCAGGGCGCTGATGAAGGGCAGTCTGCACACCGACGAGCTGCTCTCGGCCGCGCTCGCGCGGGAGGCTGGGCTGCGCACGGAGCGGCGGGTGAGCCACGCCTTCGTCATGGACGCGCCGCTCTATCCGCGCCTGCTGATCATCACCGATGCCGCGATCAACATCGCCCCCGACCTCGAGGCCAAGGCGGACATCGTGCGCAACGCCATCGCGCTGGCCAGCGCGATCGGCATCGAGCTGCCGCGTGTCGCCCTGCTGTCGGCGGTGGAAACCGTGACGCCCCGCATGGCCTCGACGCTGGAGGCGGCGGCGCTCTGCAAGATGGCCGACCGCGGCCAGATCACGGGCGGCATCCTCGACGGCCCGCTCGCCTTCGACAATGCGGTGAGCGAGGCGGCGGCCCAGGCCAAGGGCATCGTCAGCGCGGTCGCCGGCCGCGCCGACATCCTCGTCGTGCCGGACATCGAGAGCGGCAACATGCTGGCCAAGCAGTTGGCCCTGCTGGGTGGGGCGGAGAGCGCCGGGATCGTGCTCGGCCTGCGGGTCCCGATGGCGCTGACCAGCCGCAGCGACGACGCGATGTCGCGCCTCGCCTCGGCGGCGCTGCTGCGGCTGATGGCGGAGGGGTAGGCGCGCAAGCGAAAGGGGCGGCCCCTCGCGGGACCGCCCCCCTCTTGTCCGCGGTGCGGCGAGGCCTACTCGGCGGCGACCGTGGTCGGCTTCTCGTTCCGGGTCTTCCAGAGCGAGTAGAAGATGCCGCCCAGGATCATCGCCAGGGTGACGCCGAGCGAGATGGCCGGGTCCACCTTCCCGAAGATGTTGTTCCAGAAGATCTTGCCGCCGATGAACACCAGCACGAGGGCGAGCGCGTACTTCAGGTAGTGGAAGCGGTGCACCATCGCGGCGAGCGCGAAGTAGAGTGCGCGCAGGCCGAGGATCGCCATGATGTTCGCGGTGTAGACGATGAAGGTGTCGGTGGTGATCGCGAAGATCGCCGGCACGCTGTCCACCGCGAAGATCAGGTCGGCGATGTTGATGATGACGAGCGCGAGGAACAGCGGCGTCGCCCAGATCACCACCTTGCCGCCCTTCGCCGGGTCGGGCTTGCGCACGAAGAACTTCTGGTCGTGCAGTTCGTCGGTGACGCGCATATGCTTCTTGAAGAACTTCACGACCGGGTTCTTCGAGATGTCCGGGTCGCTCTCCGGCACCACCAGCATCTTGATGCCGGTGGCGATCAGGAACGCGCCGAAGATGTAGAGCAGCCAGTCGTATTCCTGCACCAGCGCCGCGCCGACGCCGATCATGATGCCGCGCAGCACGATGACCGCGATGATGCCCCAGACCAGCGCGCGGTACTGGTACTTCCGCGGGATGGCGAAGAACGTGAAGATCAGGCTGATGACGAAGACGTTGTCGATGGACAGCGCCTTCTCGATGAAGAAGCCCGTGAAATACGTCTTGCCGGCGTGCAGCCCGTCCGAGGTGGTGATGTATCCGACCTCGTAGGCCCACCAGATCGCGCCGCCATAGAGCATGGCGAAGCCGATGTAGAAGGCGGAGAGCCAGAGGCTCTCCGAGATGCCCATCTCCTTGTTCTCCTTGTTGAGAACACCGAGATCGAAGGCGAGCAGGGCGACGACGATGGTGAGGAAGCCGGCCCACATCCAGACCGGCTTGCCGATCCACTCGGCAACAAGGAATTCCATGACGGACCAATTCTCCCGGGTGGCGCCCGGCGGGCGGGCGTGGGTTCCTGCGATGCGATCCGACATCGCGGCGACACCCGGGCTTTCCCCTGCCCAGGCTCCCCAGCCCGGCGCACACCCGGATGCCGGTCCCGCCAGAGGGGCCCGGATCAGCGGCGGCATCTGGCGCAGACCGAATTGTCTTTCAAGAGTGGATCAAAGGAAATCGGACCGCCATGGTGCGGTCAGGTGCCGAGCCGGCGGCCCGGCGTCGGGGGAATCGACCCCTCCCGCTTGTCTCCCGCCGCCGGCCGCGCCATCTGCGGTTTGCGCCGGACCCCGACGGGGACTAGTGTCCGGCCCCGCGACAACCCGGACGGCCCCGCCAGGGGCGCGTCCGAAGATGGGATCGAGGCGTCACGATGGGTTCGTTCAGCATCTGGCACTGGCTTGTGGTGCTGCTGGTCATTCTGCTGCTGTTCGGCAGCGGCAAGATCAGCGGGCTGATGGGCGACCTGGCCAAGGGCATCAAGTCCTTCAAGCAGAACATGAAGGAGGACGACGTGAAGGACGCCTCCATGGCGGCGGATGCTTCGGCGCAGACGCCCGCCCAGCCGGCCGGCACCATCCCCGGCCCGCAGGGGGCGACCCAGGCCCAGGCGCAGCCCGCCAACCCGACCCGCCCGGCGGCCTGACGCCGCGGCGTTGATCCTGCCACCGCGCGGCGGCTAGCGTCGCGCGGAGAGGCGGCCGCGGCATGCGGTCACGCGCCGACCCCGGCACCGGGGCCGGCGCTTCGCATTTCGGAGAGGGGCTTGGGCGTTCCCGATCAGGTGGCCGAGGCGATCGTCGCCGCGGGGCGTCGGATGGACGCGCTCGGCCTGGTGCCCGCGACCGCCGGCAACTTCTCCATCCGTCTCGATGCCACGCGGCTCGCGGTCACCGTCTCGGGCCGGCACAAGGGGTTCCTGACGGCGGACGACGTCATGGTCGTCGACCTCGACGGCACGCCGATGGAACCCGGCAAGCGCGGCTCGGCCGAGACGCTGCTCCATTGCGGCATCTACCGACGCTTCCCCGAGGCCGGGGCCGTGCTGCATGGCCATTCCATCGCCAACACGGTGCTCTCGCGCGCCGCCGGCAACCGCCTGGTGCTGGCAGGCTATGAGCTGCTGAAGGCCTTTCCCGGCCTGCCGACCCACGATGCCGAAGTGGCGCTGCCGGTGGTGCCCAACGACCAGGACATCGCCCGCATGCAGCGCGGGCTCGACGCCCTCTGGGATGGTCTCGGCGCGATCCCGCCGGGCTACTTGATCGCCGGCCACGGGTCCTATGTATGGGCGCCCGACATGCCCGGCGCGCTGGCGCGCATGGAGGCGCTGGAGTTCATGCTCCGCTGCGAGCTGGAGCACAGGCAGGCGAAGTGGCAGCCGCTTCGCCCGGCCGGTGCGTGACGACAACGGATGGAGGAGGCTGAGGCCATGAGCCGCCTGACGGTCTGGGACGCCGACACGAACGAGCAGGTGCTGGTCACCGAGGACGCGCAGCGTATCGCCGCCGAGCTCAAGGCGATCGGCGTCCGCTTCGAGCGCTGGCCGCTCGCCGCCATCCCCGCCGATGCCGAGGCCGACGAGATCCTGGAGGCCTATCGCCCGCATCTCGACGCCTTCCTCGCCGCGACCGGCGCCGGCACGGCAGATGTCATCAAGCTGACGCCCGACCATCCGCAGAAGGATGCGCTCCGCGCCAAGTTCCTGTCCGAGCACACGCACACCGAGGATGAGGTGCGCTTCTTCCATTCGGGCAGCGGCAACTTCGTGCTGCACATGAACGGCAAGGTCTATGACGCGCATTGCGTGGCCGGCGACCTGATCAGCGTGCCGGCCAACTCGAAGCACTGGTTCGACGCGGGCGACAATCCGAAGTTCGCGGTGGTGCGCGTCTTCACCGACACCACCGGCTGGACGCCGCACTACACCGGCACCGACATGTCGGTGCGCTTCCCGGCCAAGACGGCCTGACCAGCCGCGTGGCCGCGATCCGCGCCGTCCTCACCGACATCGAGGGCACGACGAGCGCGATCGCCTTCGTGAAGGAGACGCTGTTCCCCTTCGCGGAGGCCGCGCTGGACGGGTTCCTCGAGACGCATGGGAACGATCCCGCCGTCGCGGCCATCCTGGCCGAAGTGCCCGGCCCCGACCGCCGCGCCACGCTGCGGCGCTGGATGGCGGAGGACGCCAAGGTCACGCCGCTCAAGTCGCTGCAGGGCCTGATCTGGCGCGCCGGCTTCGAGGATGGGCGGCTGCGCGGACATCTCTGGCCCGACGTGGCGGCGTGCCTGCGCGCCTGGGCGGTCGGCGGCCTCACGCTTGCGGTCTATTCCTCCGGCTCGGTCGAGGCGCAGCGGCTTCTGTTCCGCCACTCCGTCGCGGGCGATCTCGAGGGGCTGTTCCGGGGCTTCTTCGACACGAAGGTGGGTGCCAAGCGCGAGGTCGGCTCCTACGCCGCCATCGCAACCGCGCTCGACATGGCACCGGCCTCGATCCTGTTCCTTTCGGACGTGGCCGAGGAACTAGACGCGGCCGCTGCTTCCGGCCTCGCCACCTGCCAACTGGTCCGCGAGGCCGACGGCACGCGGCCATCCGGGCGGCATCCCGAGGCCGCGGACTTCCCCGCCGTCGCGGCCCGCTTCGGCCTGCCCGCAACGGGGTGACAGGCATGCTGCCTGCAGGCTAGATGCGCCGCGATCCCGCGGCGGGAGGCTTGCCACATGCTGACGTCCTACACCCTCGCCGAGGGGCGCATCGTGGTGCGCGACGGGCTCTCGCCGGAGGACGACCTCTCCCGCGCCGTCTGGATCGACCTGCTGAACCCGACCGCGGAAGAGGAGCGCGCCGTGCAGGCCGCGCTGCGCGTCGAGATCCCGACGCGGGAGGAGATGGAGGAGATCGAAAGCTCCTCGCGCCTCTACCGCGAGGAGGACACGCTCTTCCTCACCGCGAACTTCCTCTACGGCGTCGAGGGCGGGGAATATGGCTCGACGCCGATCACCTTCGTCCTCGCCGCGCACGCGCTGGTGACGGTGCGCTACCAGACGCCGAAGGCCTTCGCCGTCTTCAGCGTGCGCTGCCAGAAGAACCCGGCCCTCGTCGCCTCGCCGGACGGCGTCATGCTGCACCTGTTCGAGCAGATCGTGGACCGCCTCGCCGATATCCTGGAGCGTGTCGGCAGCGACATGGACCGCGCCTCGGGCGCCGCCTTCCGCAGTGCGCGGGCGAACATCAAGGCGAACAAGCGCGACGCCGACCTGCGCGAGGCGCTCCTGACCCTCGGCCAGGTTGGCGAGGTCACGACGCGCGCCTCCGAGACGCTGCTCGGCCTCACCCGGATCCTCACCTTCGTCGGCGCCGAGAAGGACAATGCCGTCCGACGCGAGAACAAGGCGCTGATCAAGACGCTCGTGCGCGACGTACGAAGCCTGGTGGAGCACGCCGGCGTACTGAACGGGAAGGCGACCTTCCTGCTCGATGCGATCCTCGGCATCATCAACGTCGAGCAGATGAACATCATCAAGACCTTCACCGTGGTCTCGGTGGCGCTGATGCCGCCGACGCTCATCGCCAGCATCTACGGCATGAACTTCCAGTACATGCCGGAGCTGTCGCAGGCCTGGGGCTATCCGGCCGCGCTGGTGGCGATGATGCTCTCGGCGCTCGGTCCGGTCTGGTACTTCCGTCGCAAGGGATGGCTGTGAGGCGGCGCACGGCGGTCCTGCTCGCCGCGCTCTGGCCTGCCGGTGCCCTGGCACAGGGGGCAGCGCCCGCGCCGTCCTGCACGCCGCGCGTCGCGGCGACCGTCACGCTCGACCTGGTGGATCCCGAGCCGCGGATCCTCGCGCCGCTGCCCGCACGCCAGTTGCGCGCCCAGGCCGGTGGTACCTCCGACACGGCCTTCCCGCACCATCTCGGCCTGACCGTCTCCCGCGTCGAGTGGCGCAGCGAGGTGACGGCGCGCGCGCGCGGCCCGGCCGATGGCCCGGTCTGCGCGGTACCCGCCGATGTCCGGCTGCGCCTGCGCCATGCCGAGCACAGCATCCGCCTGGCGCGCGAAATCCCGCCCGGCAGCTGCCTCGCGGAGGAGGTGCTCGCGCATGAGCGCCGCCACGCCGAGGTGAACCGCCGCACGCTGCGCGAGGCGGCGACGGAGTTGCGCGGCATCGCGCGGGCCTGGGCGGCGCGGGCCGAGGCACGGGCGCCCGATGTCGGGATCGCCGCCACCCTGCTGCAGGACGAACTGGCCGCGCTGGTCGATCCGGCGCTGGAGCGCCTGCGCGCGGCGCGCGAGGCCGCGCATGCGGTGATCGATTCGCCGGCGGAGTATCGCCGCCTCAGCCGGGTCTGCCCCGAGGACCAGCGCCGCCTGCGCGCCGCGCTCCGCGCTTGAGCGCCGCTGCCCGCATTCCGGGCAGCCCCACGTTGCGCGGGTGGCGATTCCGCGGCACGGCCGGATTGACCCCGTGCCGCGCGCACGATCATGTGCCGCCGCCTGACCTGCCAAGAGACTGACCATGCCCGCCACGCACCGCGTCGCCGCGACCCCCGAGACCACGCGCTTCGGCGCCTTCGACGCCGCCTTCCCGCCCGTCGCCAGCATCGCCAGCGGCGACCTCGTGGTGCTCGAATGCGTCTCCGGCGCGAAGGAGATCATGCCGGCGCCCGAGACGGGGCTCCGCGTCCCGCCCGCGCTCGCCGCCATCCACGCCGCCGATCCGCCACGCATGGGTCCGCACATCATCACCGGCCCCGTCGAGGTGCAGGGCGCCGAGCCCGGCGACGTGCTGCGCGTCGATATCGAGAAGATCGAGCTCGGCAACGACTGGGGCTTCTGCGGCTTCCGCCCCCTCTTCGGCACCCTGCCGGAGGACTTCCCCTATGCCCGCATGCTGCACATCCCCGTGGACAAGGCGGCGATGACCTGCACGGTGCCGGTCGGGCCCGGCGTCACGCTGCCGCTCAGCCCCTTCTTCGGCGTGATGGGCGTGGCGCCGCCAGCGGCCTGGGGCCGGCTTTCGACGAAGGAGCCGCGCGCGCATGGCGGCAACCTCGACAACAAGGAGATCGGCGAGGGCGCGACGCTCTGGCTGCCGGTGCATGTCGCGGGCGCGTTGTTCTCCGCTGGCGACGGCCATGGCGTGCAGGGCGACGGCGAGGTCTGCATCAACGCGCTCGAGATGTGCCTGACCGGCCACTTCCGTCTGACGCTCGAGAAGGGCGGCGGCGCGAAGGACCCGGCGCTGCGCTTCCCGCGCGCGGAGACGAAGACCCACTACATCTCGATGGGCCTGCACGAGGACCTCGACCTCGCCATGAAGCAGGCGCTGCGCGAGATGATCGCCTTCATCGTGGCGCGCATGAATGTCAGCCCCGCCGATGCCTACCAGCTCTGCTCGCTCGCCGTCGATTTCCGCGTGACCCAGACGGTGAACGGCGAGAAGGGCGTGCACGGCATGCTGCGGAAGGGCCTGCTGTTCTGAAGCCCGGCGGCAGCCGGGGGCGCCACCGCGCGGTATTCTGTCCACAGCTTTTCGCTTCCGCCGCGAATCCAGAACTTGTGTCCCGACCCAGCGTTGCCCTACCGTATCTGGTAGGTCGGGGGCTGAGGGAGACCGGGTCGATGGACTGGACGCCAGAGGCGATCGAGCGGCTCAAGGCGCTTTGGGCCGAGGGGCATTCGACGGCCGAGATCGGCCGGCGCATGGGCATCTCCAAGAACGCGGTCGTCGGCAAGGCGCACCGCCTCAGCCTTCCCGCGCGGCCGAGCCCGATCCGCCGCGAGGCGAGCGGCACCACGGTGCCGCGCCCGGCGCAGCCGCGCCCCATCCGCCCGGCCGGCGTCGCGCCGCGCACCACCCTGCCGCCGGTCGCGCCTGC
>NZ_JAKJIB010000529.1 GCF_021864505.1 Falsiroseomonas oryziterrae | reverse complement strand
AGGGCGCTCCGCCCGAAGGGCAGCGCGAGCCGCGCACGCCGCGCCGCGCCCTTGGCGCTGCCGCCCTCGGTCCAGCTGCGGTCCAGCGCGGCGACGAGGTCGAGCACCGTGGCGCGCGGCAGCGCGGCGAAGCCGAGCAGCGGGAGTTCCGCGACGAAGGTGCAGCGCGCGTCGGGATCGGCGGCGAATCGCCGCGCATAGGCCAGCTCGACACGATCGATCCCGGACGGCGAGGGCCGCTGCGCGACCGTCAGCAGACGGGAGATGTCGAGGATGACGTGCACCGATCCCCCGTCGCCCCGTCCGGCCTGCGCGGCCGGACCACCAGCCGGGCCACCCCCTGCGGAGGCGACCCCGTTCACGAATTCTTTAGCATACGGAGACGCGGAGGGGCAGGCCCGTCACGTCTTTTTTTGCGAGGTCGCGCTCAAGGCGCGAGACGGCCGCTCAGTAGGACTCGGGCGCGATCACGTTGCTCGGGATGCCGAGCACCAAATTGTCCCGCATCGTCTCGGCGCTCTTGCGCCGGATATCGGCCCAGGCCTCCGGCGTGTGGAAGGCGCTGTGCGGGGTGACGATCAGCCGCCCCTGCAGCCAGGGCTCGCGCCGGCGATAGGCGGCCAGCAGCGAGGGCACCGGCTCCACCGGCGGCTCCACCGGGATCACGTCGAGGCCGGCGCCGGCGAGGTGGCCCGATTTCAGCGCCGCCTCCAGCGCGTCGATGTCGAGGCTGGTGCCGCGCGCGGTGTTCACCACCACCGCATCCTTCGGCAGCAGCGCAAGCTGCGCCGCGCCGATCATCCCGCGCGTCGTCGGCGTGTCCGGGACATGGATCGACAGCACGTCGGCGCCGCGCAGCAGGTCGTCCAGCGTGCGCGCCCGCTCGATGCCGAGCGCGCGGTCCACGCCGTTCGGCAGGAAGGGATCGAAGAAGCGCACCTGGAAGCCGAGCGCCTTGGCGCGCAGCGCCGCCGCCGTGCCGATGCGCCCAAGGCCGACCACGCCGAAGACCTGCGCGCCGAGCCGGCGGATCAGCGGGCTGTCCAGGTAGCGCCAGGCCGCGGGCGGCTCGGCGCGCTGCAGGTCGTGGTGCAGCAGCAGGCCGCGCCGCAGCGCGAGCGTCAGCGCGATGGCGTGGTCCGCGACCTCCATCGTGCCGTAGTCCGGGACGTTGCAGACGGTGATGCCGCGCGCCGCGCAGGCCGCGCGGTCGAGCCGGTCATAGCCGACGCCCATCCGCACCACGACCTTCAGTCGTGGGAAGCGCGCGATGTGGTGCGGCTTCAGCCAGTGCCGGAAGATCAGCAGCCCGTCGACGCGCGCGCAGACCGCGTCGGGGAGCATGTCGAGGCTTTCCGTGTGCGGCGCGCCGCCATGGATGATCTCGACATCCGGCCCGAGCACCTCCTGCTCGAGCCGCGTGTCCGGATACATCGCCTCCGGCTCGAGCACCGTCAGTCGCGCCAAGTCCTGGATCCTCGCTGCTCGTCCCGACCGGACGGATCGTCCCCGCCCCCGCGGGCGGGGGCGGGTCGGGGCGGGGTTTCGTGGTTTGGAAACGGGCCCGAAGCGCGGCCTAGCTCCGCCACCAGCCGCGCTTGCGCGGCAGTTCGGCGGGCGCCTCGCCGCCGAGCACGATCGGCGCGACGGGCTGGCCGATCACCGGCTCGGCCGGCGCGGGCTCCGGGGCCGCCGGGGCCGGCTCGGC
>NZ_JAKJIB010000528.1 GCF_021864505.1 Falsiroseomonas oryziterrae | reverse complement strand
CCGCAGCAGCGCCTTGGCGAGCGCGGCGGGCGTTGCGGCGACGGCGAGCGGCAGGTCGAGCACGCGCGCGAAGGCGGCGAGCTGCTCCGCCGCGCCGGCGCGCCGGCCATCCGCTGAGACCAGCAGCGGCGGCTTGCCCGCGAGCACGAAGCGCGTGGCGAGCTTGGCGCAGCTCAGTGTCTTCCCGGCGCCGGGCGGGCCGACGAACATCAGGGCGCGGTCGCTCGGCGGCAGGCCTTCGAAGCGGAACTCGCGTGCCAGCGCGGCGTGGAGCGGAAGCCCGGCAAGGCGCCCGGCGAGCGTCGCTGGCAGGTTGTGCCGCTGCAGCGCGCCGGGCAGGACGGGCGCCTGCGGCGTCGGCGCAATCAGCAGCGGCTCGTCCTCGCCGTCCTGCGCCGCTGTCACCTCGACGCCGCCGGCGATGCGGCGAGTGGCGAGGATCACTGCCTCGGCACCGAGCTCGGCGCGCAGCCGTGCCATGGCGTCGGAGATATGCGCCGCGCGCACCGTGCGCAGCCTCATGCGGCCACGCTGCCGACGGTGCGGATCCGTGCGCGCGGATGGATCTCGGCATGCGCGAGCACCGTGGTCTGCGGTCGGAACCGCTCTATGACCGCGCGCACATGCGCGCGGATCCCGCTCGAGCAGACCAGCACCGCGGGTTCGCTTCCGGCGCCGTCGAAGGCGTCGCGCACCGCCGTCATGAAGGCGCCAAGCCGCGAGGGCGCCATGGCGAGCTGCTTCTCCTCGCCGGGCCCGTGCAGCGCCTCGGTGAAATCGCGCTCCCATTCCGGGGCCAGGACGATGACGGGAATGACGCCGTCCGGCGCGCGGGCGGCGTCGCTCAGCTGGCGCGCGAGGCGGGCGCGCACCGTCGCGACGATGCCGGGAATGCTGCGCCCGCCGGTGCCGACCGCGTCTTGGATGCCTTCGAGGATGGTCGGCAGGTCGCGGATCGAGACGCGCTCGACGAGCAGGGATTGCAGCACGCGCTGGACGGTGCCGAGGCTCGCCTGTGCGGGGATCAGATCGCCGACCAGTCGCCGGTGCTCGGGCGGCAGCTCGTCGAGCAGCTTTTGCGTCTCGGCGAAGGACAGCAGCTCCGGCATGGTGTCGCGCACGATCTCGGTCAGGTGCGTCGCCAGCACGCCGGCAGCGTCGACCACGGTGCAGCCGGCCGCCAGCGCTTCCTCCCTCAGGCTTTCCTCGATCCAGGCCGCGGGCAGGCCGAAGCTCGGTTCCTGCACGCGCTCGCCGGGCACCGGCGGCGGGCTGCCTGACGGGTCGATGGCGAGGTGCAGGGGCGGCTTCAGGACGCCGCGGCCGGCCTCGATCTCCTTCACGCGCACGACATAGGTGTCGGGCGGAAGCTGGAGATTGTCCTGGATGCGGACGCTCGGCAGCACGAAGCCCATCTCCTGCGCCGTCGTCCGGCGCAGGGCGCGGATCTGCTCGGTGAGGCGGGGCGCATCGCCGGCCGCCAGGCTGAGCAGTCCGTAGCCGAGCTCGAGGCGGAGCAGGTCGATCTTCAGCGCCTCGGCCGGCGCCGGCTCGGCGGGCGCGGGCGGGGCTTCCGTCACCGCCGCGCCGGCTGCGCGCTCCGCCTTCCACTGCGCGCGCGCCAGCCAGCCCGCCAGCCCGGCAAGTCCCAGGAAGGGCAGCGCTGGCATGCCCGGCAGCATCGCCATGAAGACCGACGCGCCCGAGGCGAGCGC
>NZ_JAKJIB010000527.1 GCF_021864505.1 Falsiroseomonas oryziterrae | reverse complement strand
CGGCGCGCGCAGTGCCTCGCCCGCAGCCGGCCGCAGCTCCAGCACCGCCGCGCCGCCGCGCGGCACCTCCACCACGATCCCCGCCGCGTCGAGCTCGCGCAGCGGAACGCGGTGCCGCCGGACGACGAGCGCCGCGCGCTCCACCGGGGCCGTATCGTCCGGCAGCAGGGTCACCGCGACCTCCACCGCCGTCGCGCGCAGGATGCCCTCGAGCCCATTCGCGACGATGCGGACCGCCGCGCCGTCCTGCGCCTCGAAGGATCCCAGCAGGATCTGCGGCGGACCGCCCTCGCCGCTGCGTCGGCTGGCGAAGGCGACGGTAGCGGGCGAGCTGCTCGTCGCCTGGACGCGCTGGCCGATGCCCTGCGCATAGGCCTGTGCCGCCCACCAGATCGGTCGCGGGCGACGCTCCACGCGGTCGAGCAGACCGTCGAGCGAGGCGTTGAAGCAGTTGTTGGATGGTCGCTCCGCCTCGCGCCAGCAGGACTTCGCCGCCCGGTCCACGCCGGACGCCTCGAGGTAATGGAAGGCGCCGAGCAGCGCGCCCGGGCGAAGCTGGTCGCGCGGGCCGAGCACCTCGCCCACGATCAGCTCGCGGATCCGCAACGGCGCGTAGCGGGGCTCGCGCGTCAGCGCGCGCAGCTGCGCAACGCGCGCGGGAAGGCCCGGCAACTGCCCGACCGGGTCGTTCTCGTGCCAGGAGAGGTAGTTCACCTCGCAACCCTGGGCGAGGCAGAAGTCGAGGAACTGCCGCAGGTAGTCGAGGTCGAAATGCCCGATCTCCGGCCCGCCGATCCAGCGATCGGGACCGACGACGCGCCGGATCGTCCGGTAGGCCTCGAGGTAGGTGCGGAAGAAGTCCTCGCGCGGATAGCCCCAGCTCCCGCGGACATCGGGTTCGTTCCAGACCCCCCAGGCGACGTCGAGATGGCGGTGCCGCCCGACATGCTCGCGGATCCGCGCGGTGAAGCCCGGCAGATCCTCCATCGGGTTGCCCTGGCCGCGCGGCCCGTAGCCCCAGTAGCCCGGCAGCCCGTTGACGAGTCCGCCGAGCACGACAAGCGCACCCATCTCGCGCGCCTCCGCGGCCAGCGCGGCATCGGCGAGGCGCCACAGGCGTGGGCGCAGCGGCCGGATCAGCTCCCGCGGCGGCGCCTCGCGCGACAAGCCGTGCAGGAAGCCGACCATCGAGTGCGCCTGCATCGGCTGCCCGAACGCCACCTCGACGCGGATCTCGCGGCGCCGCTCGACGCCCTGCGCCGAGGCCGGCGCGGCACACCATGCACCGACCGCCAGCACCATCGCCGCAAGGATCGACAGCTCCGACAGGCGCAGGCGGCGGATGCGTCGTGCCACGGCGGCTCCCCAGGCGGCGCCATGCCGGTGCCGCCATGCGGACAAGGCTCGCACGACGCTACGACACGACGAAGTCACGGCCGGCGGAGGAACATCCATCTGACAGTGCCTCCGTCGGCCCCGCGCAATCCGCGCGTCACAACCGTGTGCAGCAGGCAGATGTGCCGCCGATGGCCGTCGCACGACGCGGGATGTGCGGCGAGGATGCCGCGATGACCCAACCGCTCCGCACCGGCCTCGTGGTCGCGCGCCCTGCCGTAGGCTGATCCCCTTGGGCATGCAGGCCGACCCGTCCCCCGCGTCGCGGCGCCCCATGGCGGCGAAGGCGCTGCTGCGGTTGCGCGACGCGCTGCGGCATCGCG
>NZ_JAKJIB010000526.1 GCF_021864505.1 Falsiroseomonas oryziterrae | reverse complement strand
CGCCCGGCCGGCAGCGCCACCGACGACCAGGCGCGCACCGCGACGCCGGAGGAGATGGCGCGCGCCGGGGCGGACTGGATCGTGGTCGGCCGGCCGATCACCCGCGCGCCGGACCCCGGCGCGGCGGCGGCGGCCATCGCGCGGAGCCTGGCCGGGTGATCGTCAAGATCTGCGGGATCAACGATCCCGTTGCGATGGACGCCGCGGCGGCGGCGGGTGCCGATCTCGTCGGCTTCGTCTTCTTCCCACCCTCGCCGCGCGCGGTGACGCCGGCGCAGGCCGCGGCCATCGCGGCGCCGGGCCCAGGCAAGGTCGGGCTCTTCGTGGATGGGTCGGACGACGAGATCGCGGCCGTGCTGGACGCCTTGCCGCTCGACGTCATCCAGCTGCATGGCGAGGAGACGCCGGCGCGTTGCGCGGCGGTGAAGGCGCGCTTTGGGCTGCCGGTGATGAAGGCGCTCGGCATCGCGTCGCGCGACGACCTGGCGGCGCTCGCGGCCTATGCGCCGGTGGTGGACCGCTTCCTGCTGGATGCCAAGGCGCCGCCCGGCGCGCCGCTGCCCGGCGGCAACGCCGCGCCCTTCGACTGGACGCTGACCCAGGGCGTGGCGGTGCCGCGGCCCTGGCTGCTCGCCGGCGGCCTCACGCCCGACAACGTCGCCGCGGCGATCGCCGTCTCCGGCGCGCCCGGGGTCGACGTGTCCTCGGGCGTGGAGCGGTCGCGCGGCGTGAAGGATGCGGCGCGCATCATCGATTTCGTGCGCGCGGCGCGCCAGCAGGATCATCCGCAGGGAAGCTGAACGGTTCATGGCCGCGCGAGCGGCGGCGCGGATCACGCGAACGTCAGCCCGCTGGCGACACGGTCGGTGCCCGCGCACCCGATCGTCGGTTGCCGATGCGCCTGCCAGGGATCACAGACTGGGAGACCGCCGAGAGGCCGCGCGGATCTCAACCCGCAGGACGCATGACACCCGAGACACGGGGGCGGGCACGCCCCGAACCGGCTGACGCGCCGGTCGCCTTACATGCGCCGTCGCAACGGCGACCCGGCCTTCGCGCACATCTCGTCGCGCTCGTCCTGGCCGTGCTGCTGCCTGCGCTCGTCTTCGGCGCCGCCGCGTCCTGGGACGCGCTGCGCCGGCAGGATGCGGCCGAGGAGGCGCGGCTGATGGACACCGCGCAGGCGCTCGCGGCCGCGGTGGACACGCAGATCGGCGCGAAGCTGGCCGCGCTGCGCGTGCTGGCCGTGGCGCCGGAATCGGATCCGGGCGCGCCGCTGGAGCACCTCTACCTGCATGCGCGCACGACGGCGGAGATCTTCGGCACCTGGGTCAATCTGTACCGGCGCGACGGCAGCCAGATCCTCAGTACGCGGCGCCCCTTCGGCGCGGAACTGCCGGGACCCGGCGGCGGAGGTGGGCCGGGCGGCGGCGCCGTGTCGATCGAGCGGGCCTTCGCGACCGGCCGGCCGGTGGTTTCCGACGTGGCGCAGGGCCGCCTCTCCGGCCGGCCGACCGCCTTCGTCTTCGTCCCGGTGATGCGCGACGGGGTGGCGCATGCGGTGCTCGGTATGCCGCTGCTGCCCGAGCGCCTGTCGGACACGCTGCGCGGCCAGGGCTCGCGCGGCCGTGGCGCGGTGGCGCTGACCGACAGCCGCGGCGTCTTCGCGGCGCGGTCGCGCGACCCCGAGCAGGTGGTCGGCGTGCCGCGGCCGGCGCGGCAGGACGGGCCGCTCG
>NZ_JAKJIB010000525.1 GCF_021864505.1 Falsiroseomonas oryziterrae | reverse complement strand
CTCCGGCCAGGGCTTCTGCCTGCTGCGCGGCCTGCCGCTGGATCGCCTAGGCGAGGACGCGGCGGAGGCGGTGCTGCTCGCCCTCGGCGCCCATCTCGGGCGCCCCGTGCCGCAGGGCCCGGCCGGCGAGGCGGTGCAGCGCGTGACCACCCCCGCCGCCGGCGCGCGATGGCGCTTCCACGCCGATGCGGCCGACATCGTCGCGACCATCATCCTGCGCCAGCCGCCCGACGCCGATCCGGTGATGCTCGTCTCCGCCGCCGCCGTCCACAACGCGCTGCTGGCCCGCGACCGCGCCGCGCTGGAGGCGCTGCACGCGCCGCTGCCGCAGCTGCTGCGCACGGCGCCCGGCGCCCCGTCCGACGTGGCGGAACTGCCGGTGTTCACCATCGCCTCCGGCGCGTTCGTTGGCCGCTACGCCCGCGATGCGGTCGAGGCCGCGCAGCGCCTGCCCGAGACGCCGCGCCTGACGGCTGCGCAGGTCGCAGCCCTCGACCTGCTCGACGCGGTCTGCGCCGAGCCAGGCCTCGCCGCGCGGCTCGATGTCCGGCCCGGCGACGTGCTGCTGTTCAACCCGCTCCAGGTCTGGAAGCGGCGGGCGGAGGGGACGGAGGCCGGCGACGCCACTCGCCAGGCGCTGCGCATGCTGCTGCTGACGCCGACCTCCCGCGCCCTGCCCGCCGGCCTCGTCGCGATCGGCGAGGAACCCGCCGCCGGCGCGCCGGGGCAGGGGATGGTGGGCGGCTGAGCGACGTTGCGCGCCCGAGCGGAGGGCGCGAAGCTGCGCCCATGCGCCTCCTTGTCGCCAACGCCAACACCACCGAAGCCACCACGCAGCTCTGCGCCGCCGCCGCGCGCGCCGCCGCTGCGCCGGGCACGGAAGTGATCCCCGCGACCCCAGCCTTCGGCCCCGCGACCATCTCGACCCGGGCCGAGAACGCCATCGCCGGCCATGCGCTGCTGCAACTGCTCGCCGAGCATGCCGGCCGGGTGGACGCCGTCGTCCTTGCCGTCAGCCACGACACCGCGCTCGAAGCCGCCCGCCAGCTCATGCCCTGCCCGGTGATCGGCATGACTGAGGCCGCCTGCCTCACCGCCTGCCTGGTCGGCGCGCGCTTCGGCGTGCTCACCCTCGGCAATGCCGGGCCCTACGAGGAACTCGTCGCCCGCCACGGCCTCGCCACCCGCTGCGCCGGGGTGCTCGGCCTGCCGATCGCGCCGCCCGAGGTGCTGCGCGATCCCGCCGCCGCGCATGCGCCGATCCTCGCCGGCATCGAGGAGCTCGCCGCCCGCGCCGATTCCGTGATCCTCGCCGGCGCCGTGCTGGCCGGCATGGATCGCGCGCTGCAGCCGCGCGCACCGGTGCCGCTGCTCGACGGCATCGGCTGCGCGGTGAAGCTGGCCGAGGCGCTGGTCGCGCTGAAGCTGCCCAAGCCCGCGACCGGCAGCTTCGCCGCCCCGGTCAATCGCGACACGATCGGCCTCGCCGCGCCCCTCGCCGCGCTGCTCCGCGGCGGCTGACGGGCCGCAACCCCGAAGCCGCCCGCGACGTTCCCCACCCGATCCGGAGGACCAGCGATGCGGCTCGAGAACGGACGCGAAAGCAGCAATGTCGAGGATCGCCGGGGCGGCGGCTTCCGTGGCGGCCGCGGCGGCGGGCGGATGGTGGTGGGCGGCGGGCTCGGCACCGTCGTGCTCGTGCTGCTCGCGCTCTTCCTCGGCGTCGATCCCGGCGTGGTG
>NZ_JAKJIB010000524.1 GCF_021864505.1 Falsiroseomonas oryziterrae | reverse complement strand
CGTCGAGCGCGGCCACCGCGGCGGCGACCGCGGCGGCGTCGCGCGGCAGGCGGGCCAGGAGGTAGTCCTGGACCTCGGGCGCGACGCGCAGCTGCCGGTCGGCCAGGTGTTTGGCCAGCAAGGCGGCCAGCAGTGCATCGGTCGGTGACGAGACCTGCACCGCCAGCGTCGCCCTGAGGCGCGAGGCGAGGTCGGGCAGCGCGGTCCTCCAGCGGGCGGGCGGTTCGCGGGATGCGAGCAGCAATGGCAGCCCGGATTCGCCTGCGCGGTTGATGAGATGGAAGAGCGCGGTCTCCGGCGCCGCATCAGCCTCGTCGAGGGCTGCCGGCGCGGGAGCCAGAGCTGCGGTTTCGGTCAATTCGGGTCCGTGCAGAAGGCGCCAGCCGCGTTCGGATGCCAGGGCGGCCAGCATATGGGACTTGCCGACGCCGGCCGGGCCGTGCAGCGCGAGGCGATGGCCGGGCCAGTCGTCGGGACGGTCGAGCCAGGCCAGCGCCTCGGCGTTGGAGGCATCGGCGACAAGGTCGGCGCGCGCGGCGGACACCGCGTGGCGGATCGGCAGGGGAAGCTGGGCGGGCGGGTCGGCCTGGGACACGCGCCAACGCATAGCGCAGCCGGCGCGCCCGGGCACGCCCGAGCAGGCCATCGCCGTCACGAGCCGGTGCGCGGCGGGTCGAGGTAAAGCGGGCTTTCCAGGTAGCGCCGCAGCCAGTAGCGGGCGATGACGCCGATCGCGGCGGCCATCGGCACGGCGAGCAGCACGCCGAGGAAGCCGAAGGCGACGCCGCCGGCGAAGAGGGCGAATATCACCCAGACGGCGTGCAGCTCCACACGGTCGCCGAGCAGGCGCGGATAGATGATGTAGCCTTCGACGAACTGGCCGACCATGAAGACCAGCACGACGAGCGCCACGCCTTCCCAGGTGCCGAACTGCGCCGCGGCGAGGAGCAGGGCCACGGCGAAGCCGGTGATTGAGCCGACATAGGGGATGAAGCTCAGCACGCCGGCCATCAGGCCGACGATCAGGCCGAGCTCGAGCCCGATGAGCTGCAGCCCGCCCGCATAGAAGACGGCGAGCACGAGGCAGCAGAGCAGCTGGCCGCGCAGCCAGGCCGACAGCACGCGGTCGGTGTCGCGCGACAGCTGGCGCAGCGTATGCGCGGACCGCCGCGGCAGCCAGTTGTCCACGCGGCGAACGATGCCCGGCCAGTCGCGCAGCAGGTAGAAGCCGACGACCGGCGTCACGATCACCAGCGTGAAGACGTTGAACAGCGCGACGCCGCCGCCGATCAGCCGCGCCACCGCGGTGCCGAGGAAGTTCACCATGGTGGCGGCCTGGCGGACGGCGAGGTCGCGCAGCTGCGCATCCACCACCTCCGGACCGAAGGCCTCCTGCGCGGCCTCCAGCGCCTGGCGCACCAGCGCGGTGATGCCGGCGACATAGGCAGGCAGGCGCTGGATCAGCACGCCGATCTGCGCGATCAGCAGCGGGTATAGCAGCAGCACGGCGAGAAGGCAGATCGCGAAGAGCGCCAGGATCAGCAGGAAGGCGCCGAAGGCGCGGCGAATGCCGATCCGCTCCAGCCGGCTCGCCAGCGGGTCGAGGAAATAGGCCACGCAGGCGGCGAGCACGAAGGGCGTCAGGATCGCCGAGAACAGCCAGAGCGCGAAGAGCGGGCGGCCGACGAGGCGACGGACCAGGGGCGGGACGCGGCT
The DNA here is from genome assembly GCF_021864505.1 of Falsiroseomonas oryziterrae. Classification (GTDB taxonomy): domain Bacteria; phylum Pseudomonadota; class Alphaproteobacteria; order Acetobacterales; family Acetobacteraceae; genus Falsiroseomonas; species Falsiroseomonas oryziterrae. The sequence goes on along the minus strand of NZ_JAKJIB010000524.1, from coordinate 27 downwards.
GGTGACCTCCGCCACGTCGTCCGGGGT
>NZ_JAKJIB010000523.1 GCF_021864505.1 Falsiroseomonas oryziterrae | reverse complement strand
CCTCCGTCACGCGGCCCGCCACCACCGCGGTGCCGAGCACGCCGGGCCGCGCGCCGCCCGCGGTCATCTCCAGCCGCTCCTCCACCACGTCGAGGATCGCATCCACCATCAGCCCGAGGCTGCGGCCGCCCTCGCTGAACACCAGCACGGTCTGCCGCCCGCGCGCCGCCGTCCCAGGCGACGCGCCGCCGTCCTCCATCGACAGCAGCGGCATCAGCGTCCCGCGATACTGCACGACCGGCATGCCGCCCGACCGCTCGAAGCTCTCGACCGGCAGGTCGTCGAGCCGCGCCACCAGCCCGAGCGGCACCGCCTTCGGCGTCGCGTCGCCCGCGCGGAACAGCAGCAGCGCCGTCCGCTCCGTGCTGCGCAGCCCGGCCACCGCCGCCGCCTCTCGTGGCGGCGCGCCCTCCGCCGCGATCCCCGCCGCGCGCGCGATGCCGTTCGGGTCGAGGATCATGATGACGCTGCCGTCGCCGAGGATGGTGTTGCCGCCGAACACCCCGATGTGGCGCAGGATCGGCGCCACCGGCTTCACCACGATCTCCTCCATGTCGTGCACGCGGTCCACCACGAGGCCGAACAGCGCCGCGCCGACCTGGGTGACGACGACGAGGCCCTCCTCCGGCGCCGCCGGCTCGAGCCCGAGCGCCGGGGCGAGTCCCACCAGCGGCAGCAGCCGGTCGCGCAGCCGCAGCACCGGCGCGTCCTTGATCCGCTCGATCCGCGCGCCGCCGCCGCCGACCCGCACCAGTTCCTGCACGCCGATCTGCGGGATCGCGAAGCGCTCGCCAGCCGCCTCCACCACCAGCGCCGAGACGATCGCCAGCGTCAGCGGGATCTTGATGACGAAGCGCGTGCCGCGCCCCTCGGCGGAGGCGACGTCGATGCTGCCGCCGATGCGCTCCACATTCGTCTTCACCACATCCATCCCGACCCCGCGGCCGGACACCGCGGTGACCGCGGCGGCGGTCGAGAAGCCGGCGCGGAAGATGAAGCGGTGGATGTCGCGCTCCGGCATGCCCGCCGCCTCGGCCTCGCTCGCCAGCCCCTGCGCGACCGCCTTCTCGCGGATGCGCCGCGTGTCCAGCCCGCGCCCGTCATCGGCGATCTCGATCAGGATGTGGCCGCCCTCGTGATAGGCGTTGAGCGTGATGCGCCCGGCTTCCGGCTTGCCGGCGCGGCGCCGCGCCTCCGTCGCCTCCAGCCCGTGGTCGGCGCTGTTGCGGACCATGTGCGTCAGCGGATCCCTGATCAGCTCCAGCACCTGGCGGTCCAGCTCGGTCTCCGCGCCGCGCATCTCGAGCTCGATCCTCTTGCCCAGCTCGCGCCCCAGGTCGCGCACCAGCCGCGGCAGCTTCGCCCAGGCATTGCCGATCGGCTGCATGCGCGTCTTCATCACCCCGTCCTGCAGGTCCGAGGTGAGATGCGAGAGCCGCTGCAGCGGCACCGCGAAGGCCTGGTCGCCGCGCGCGCGCGCCAGCTGCATCAGCTGGTTGCGCGTCAGCACCAGCTCGCTCACCAGCGTCATCAGATGCTCCAGCACCTCGACGCCGACGCGGATGGATTGCGGCGCCGCCGCGCCCTCCGCCGGCGCGCCGCCATCCGGCGCGGGCTCCGCCCCCGGCGCCTGGGCGGTGGCGCTCATCAAGCCGCAATTCGAGGTCGGCCCCGCTGTCGCCAAGGGCGGCGTGGTGCGCGACGCCGGCGTCCATGCGCGGGTGTGCCATGAGATCCGCGCCTG
>NZ_JAKJIB010000522.1 GCF_021864505.1 Falsiroseomonas oryziterrae | reverse complement strand
CCTGCCGCGGCCTGGGCCAGCGCGCGGCGCTCCGCCGGGGTGGTGAAGCCCGGCGCGAAGCCGGCCGCGACGAGTCCGCGCGCGCCGGCGGCGAGGAAGGCGCGAATCGCGACGTCGTCGCCGCCCGCAACCGAGTAGCAAACATCCACGCGCGGCGGCGTTTCGACGGCCGCGATGTCGAACCGCTCCGCCAGCGTCAGCAGCCGCGTCGGCCGGCGCCAGAGGCTGATGCGGTCGGCATCCACATGGCCGAGCGCGCCGACATCCGGGCTGCGGAAGGTCTGCAGACGCGTGGTCGAGGTCTTGGTCACCTCCCGCGCCGCGTGGATCTCCTCGTTCAGCACCACCAGTGCGCCGAGTCCGCGCGCCTGCGGATCGCCCGCCACCCGCACCGCGGCGACGAGGTTCATGGGCCCGTCGGAAGACAGCCCCGTGAAGGGCCGCTGCGAGCCCGTCACCACAACCGGCATGTCGTCCGGCAGCGTGAGCGAGAGGAGGTAGGCGGTCTCCTCCAGCGTCGCGGTGCCGTGCGTCACGACGATTCCGGCGAGGTCGGGATGCGCCGCCTTCACCTCCGCGATGCGCGCAAGCACCGCGCGCCATTCGGCCCAGCCGATCGCGGTGGAGGGGATCGCGGCGAAGGGCACCGGGATCACCTCCGCCACCTCGGCCAGCGCGGGAACGCGCGCGACAAGCTGCGCCGCATCCAGGATCGGCAGCCCCGCCGAGCCGTAGTCCTGCGTGTCGAGCGGCCCGCGCCCCTGCGAGGCGATCGTGCCGCCCGTGCCGATGACCGCGACCTTCGGTCTGGCCATGCGATTCAGCCCTCCGGTGCTCGCGGCGTGCCGCCGCTGCGCCCTCCGGCCATCGCAGGGCTATCCACGACGGCGCAGGTCAGTCGCGACACGCAGGCCAGCTTGCCGTCGGCGCGCCGGATCTCGGTCTGCCAGACCTGGGTCGTGCGGCCCGTATGGAAGGGTCGGCATTCCGCCGTCACCACCTGCCCCGCGGTGACGGCGGCCATGTGGTTGGCGTTGATCTCGAGCCCGACGGCGTGCCGTTCCTCCGGCAGCGTCAGCAGGCAGCCGAGCGAGCCCAGCGTCTCGGACAGCACCACGCTCACCCCGCCATGCAGCAGGCCAAAGGGCTGCAGGTGGTGCGCCTCCACCGGCATCTCGGCGCGGATCGCATCCGGCAGGACCTCGGTGATGCGGATGCCGAAGACGCCCGCGGCGCCGGCCGCGAGCCGCGCATTGATCGCTTCCACCGTCGCTGGACGCCGCCAGATGCTCATCGGGCGAGTGAGGCGGCCATGCCGCGCCGCGTCAACCCGGTCATCGCCACCCAGCGCCAGGTCATCAGCCCCGCCACGATGCCGAGCCCGGCGGCGAGCCCGATCCAGAGCCCGACCGGCCCGAGCCCCAGCGCGAAGGCGAGCAGCAGGCCGAGCGGCAGCCCCGCGCCCCAGTAGCCGAAGCCCGCAAGCAACATCGGCACGGTGGTGTCCTTCAGCCCGCGCAGCGCACCCGCCGCCACCGCCTGCACGCCATCCGCCAGCTGGAACAGCCCCGCGACGACGAGCAGCGTGGCGGCCAGCACGGCCGTCTCCGCCGCGCCGGGGTTCGCGGCATCGAGGAAAGTCCAGGCGATCGCCGTGCCGAACAGGATCAGCATCGCGGCCGAGGCCGCCATGAAGACTGCGCCCAGGCCGAGCGCCGTCCAGCCCGCCCGCGCCGCGGCCGCGCGGTCGC
>NZ_JAKJIB010000521.1 GCF_021864505.1 Falsiroseomonas oryziterrae | reverse complement strand
CGGATCTGGGTGCCAGCGAGTCGCGCTGGCCGCGTGTCGCGTCGCGTTCGGCCCAGAGCCGGTCGCGCTCCTCCCGCAGCAGGGACAGCGCGCGCTGCGCCGCGTCGCGCGCGCCCGTCGCCGCGCGCAGCTCCTCCGCCGTGCGCCCGAGCGCGCCGCGCAGCTCCTCCGCCTGGCCGCGTTCCAGCGCCAGCAGCTCGCCGAGCTCCGCCACCTGCCGGTTCAGCCGATCGAGCGCCCGGTCGCGCGAGGACAGCGCGACGCTGAGGAAGCCCTGCCCGAGCACGAAGACGAGCAGCACGAAGATGAGCACCATGAGCAGCGTGGACAGCGCGTCCACGTAGCCCGGCCAGGCCTCGATCCCGCCGCGCTCCCGGCGTTTCCGGCCGATGGCCATGCGCTAGTCCCTCTCCCTCTCCCGCTTGCGGGGGAGGGTCGGGGTGGGGGTGTCGCGGCGCGCCAGGTCCGACGTCGTGCTCACGGACGCGGCTCGTCCGCCAGCGCCGCGATGGTCCGCGCGAGCACCTTGATCTCGTTGCGGATCTCGGCCGTCGCCTGCATCCGGCCCTGCGAGACCTCCTCCAGCATCCGCGCCATGTAGAGCTCGAGGTTGCGCAGATGCGCCCGGCTCGCCTCGTCCAGCGCGCCATGCCCCGCCGCGTCGGCCAGGCGGCTCAGCACCGGATGCAGCTGCGCCTGCGCTTCCGCCATGCGGCTCATCAGCACCTGGCTCGCGCGCATCTGCTCCGCCAGCACCGCCAGCCGCTCCGTCAGCTGCATCATCGCCTGGGTGCTCGAGCCGCGGCTTTCCTCGCCGCGCGCGATGGTGCGCTGCAGCTCCTCCATGTTCTCCGCCGACTGCTCGAGCAGCGCCTGCACATAGGCCGGCATCGAGCCCTCGCCCTCGCCGCCGAGCGCCCCGCTCGACAGCCGCGTCGCCGCCGCCAGCCAGTCCTCGAGCTCGGTGTAGAAGCGGTTCTGTGCCTGCCCCGCCTGGAGATCCAGGAACCCCAGCACCAGCGCGCCCGCGAGGCCGAGCATCGACGACGAGAACGCGATCGCCATGCCGCGCAGCGGCTCCGCCAGCCCCGACTTCAGCTGGTTGAACAGCGCGTTGATGTCGCCGGTGCCGACGCTCATGTCGTTGATCACCTGGCTGACGCTGCCGATCGTCAGCAGCAGTCCCCAGAAGGTCCCGAGCAGCCCGAGGAAGATCAGCAGCCCCGTCGCATAGCGCGAGATCTCCCGCGTCTCGTCGAGCCGCGAGCTGATCCCATCCAGCACGCTCCGCATCGCCATGGCGGACAGCGACAGCCGCTCCGACCGCCGGCTCGCCAGCATCGACGCCATCGGCGCGAGCAGCTTCGGCTCGGCATCCGTCGTGCCGCCCGGCGTGCGGAACGCCTCGATCCACGCGACCTCGCGCGTCAGCGCCAGCACCTGGCGGATGTTCCACGCGATGCCGAGCAGCAGCACCACCACGATCACGCCGTTCAGCATCGGGTTCGCCGCGAAGGCCTGCAGGATCTCCTCCCGCAGCAGCGCCACCAGCACCGCCACCGCGCCGAGGAACCCCAGCATCCGCCACAGGAACAGCGTCGGCCGCGTCATCGTGCACTCCCCTGCGCCGGCGTCGCGCGCGCCGAGGGCGGCAGCACATCCGCGCAATCGAGCCCCGCCGGCGTCCGCCCGAGCGGCCGCACATCCACCCGCGTCTCCTCGAGCCCGCCCGCCACCAGCGCCTGCCGCACCGCCGTC
>NZ_JAKJIB010000520.1 GCF_021864505.1 Falsiroseomonas oryziterrae | reverse complement strand
AACCTCGATCAGTCATGGCCAGGGCGGAGGGGGCCGTGGCCCCCTCCGCCCTGGCCATAAACTCATGGGTTCCAAGGGCCCACCGGCCCTTGGTGGGGAGGGTCCGGGAGGGGCAAAGCCCCTCCCGCGCTCGCCGCGTCACCCGGACATACCCTGAGCACCCGGATGCGCACCGGCTGGGTCGTCGCGCTTCTTGCCACGCTGCTGATCCAGACGGTCGGCACGATGATGGCGCAGGCGGTGCCGGTGGTGGCGCCGCGCATGACGGCCGAGCTCGGCATCCCGCCGGAGACGGTGGGCAACTTCGCCTCGATCAACACGCTCGGTGCGATCCTGTTCCTGCTGTTCGGCACGCCGCTGGTTGCCGCCTTCGGGCCGGCGCGGCTGCTGCAATGGGGCGTGCTGACGGGAGCGGCGGCGCTCGCCCTCGCCATGGCGGGGCAGCTCTGGCTGCTGCCGGCGGCGGCGCTGCTGATGGGCATCGGCTACGGGCCGACGGGGCCGGCGGGCAGCCGCATCCTGCAGGCGACGGCGCCGCCGCGGCATCGCGTGCTGATCTTCTCGATCAAGCAGGCCGGCGCGCCGCTCGGCGGTGCGCTGGCGGGGCTGATCGCGGCCCCCGTGGCGGCCGTCTGGGGCTGGCAGGCCGCGCTCGGCGTCTGCCTCGTCGCGGGCGTGCTCGCGGCAATGGCGTTGCAGCCGCTGCGCGGCTCGCTCGACGCCGAGCGATCGCCGCGCTTCCCGCTGCGCGAGGCTTTCACGCTGAAGCGGCTCGGCGCGCCGGTGGCGACGCTCCGGCTGCACCCCGTCCTGCCGCCGCTCTGCCTGCAGGCCTTCGCCTTCGCCGCGCTGCAGGGCAGCCTGTTCAACTTCACCGTGACCTGGCTGGTGGAGGCGCAGGGCTTCACGCTGACGGCGGCCGGCACGGTCTATGCGGCGATGCAGGTGGCGGGCGTCACGGGTCGGCTCGTGCTGGGCTGGGCGGCGGACCGCATCGGGGATGCGACGCGCAGCCTGGCGGTGCATGGCGTGGTCGCGGCGGGGCTTTCGGCGCTCTTCGTGCTCGGCGCGCCCGGCGCGGCCTGGCCCGTCGTGATCCTGCTCGGCGTGCTGTGCGGCTTCACTTCCGCCTCCTGGAACGGGATCTTCCTGGCGGAGGTCGCGCGCGTGTCGCCGCCCGACCGGGTGGCGGAGGCGTCCTCCGGCGCGATCATGCTGTGCTTCCTCGGCTACCTGACGGCGCCGAGCGCCTTCGCCTTCGCCGTCGGCACGACGGGAAGCTGGACGCTGCCCTTCATGGTCGCCTGCGCCCTGCTGGCGGCGGTGTCGGTGCTGGTCCTCGCCTGGCGCGGCGCTTCGCGCTAAGCCCGCGGGGGGCTCGGGAGACAGGCATGATCGCGCTCGGCATCGTCGGCTTCGGCATCATGGGGGAGCGCCTGCTGCGCGCCGCGCTGGCGCATGACGCGGTGCGCGTGACGGGCGTGTGGGACCCCTCCCCCGCCGCCGCGGCACGGCTCGCGGAGGTGGCCCCGGGCGTGCCGATGCTGGACTCGGCGGCCGCCGTGATCGCGGCCAGCGACGCGCTCTACGTCGCGTCGCCCCCGTCGTCCCACATCGCGCATGCCGAAGCCGCCTTCGCGGCCGGCAAGGCAGCCTTCCTCGAGAAGCCGCTCGCCTCCGACCTCGCCGCGGCGCGGCGCTTCGTCGCGGCGGCAGAGGCGCGCGACGCACGGGCGGCGGTGAACTTCCCGATGGCCTCCTCGCCAGCCGTCGCGCAGCTGTCGGCGTGGCGCGAGGC
>NZ_JAKJIB010000052.1 GCF_021864505.1 Falsiroseomonas oryziterrae | reverse complement strand
GGGCTGCGCGCCGCCTATGACGACGAGCCGACGGCGCGGCCCGGCTATCCGGCGCCCGCGCCGCTGCTGCGGCTGCTCCGGCTCGACGCCGTCATGGCGGCGCCGCCGCGGCTGCGCCCGCGCGAGGCGATCGTCTCCGGCGCCAGCCGGCCCGGCGTCCTGCTCGTCAGCCTGCGCCTGCCGGACACCGGCTGGCTGAACCTGCGGATCGAGATGCCGCCGCCGCGGCCCTGGCATTCCGAGACCTTCCTCATCGCCTTCGTGTTGATGACGCTGGCCGCGGCGGGACTGACGCTCTGGGCGGTGCGGCGGCTGACACGCCCGGTGCGCGACCTGGCGGCGGCGGCCGAGCGGCTCGGCCGCGACGTCAACGCGCCCCCCCTGCCGGAGAACGGCCCGGCCGAGGTCGCGACCGCGGCGCGGGCCTTCAACACCATGGCAGAGCGGATCCGCCGCTTCGTCGGCGACCGCACCCAGATGCTCGCCGCGGTCGGGCACGACCTGAAGACGCCGATCACCCGGCTCAAGCTGCGCGCCGAGCTGCTCGACGACGACGAGCAGCGCCGCAAGATCCTCTCCGACCTCGAGGAGATGGAGGCGATGATCGGCGCGACCCTCGCCTTCGCCCGCGACGACGCGGCGGCCGAGCCCTCCGTCGCGGTGGACCTCGCGGCGCTCTGCCGGACGGTGCTGGACGAGGCGGCCGATGCGGCACCGGAACTGGCCGACCACATCGCCTATGAGGGACCCGAGCACCTGACGGTGCGCGCGCGCCCGGTCGCGCTGAAGCGGGCGCTGGCCAACCTCGTCGGCAATGCGCTCGCCTACGGCAATGCGGCGCGGCTGGCGCTGGCCCAGGCGGGGGCGCAGCTGCGCATCGCGATCGAGGATGACGGGCCCGGCGTGCCGGAGAACGAGCTGGAAGGCGTGTTCCAGCCCTTCCGCCGGCTGGAGACCAGCCGCAACCGCGAGACCGGCGGCACCGGGCTCGGCCTGCCGATCGCGCGCAACATCCTGCGCGCGCATGGCGGCGACGTGGTGCTGCGCAACCGGCAGGGCGGCGGCCTGAGCGCGCTGGTGACGCTGCCCGCCTGAGCGGGCGCCGCGCCGGTCAGCCGGCGTGCTCGATCAGCATCGCCTCGATCTTGTGGCCGTCGAGGTCGCGCAGGAAGGCGGCGTAGTAGCCGGCCTCGTAGTCCGGGCGCGGGCCCGGCGGCCCCTCGCACCGCCCGCCGGCGGCCAGGCCCTCGGCGTGGAAGGCGTCGACCGCGGCACGGTCGGCGGCGAGGAACGCGACATGCGTGCCGTTGCCGGCCGCGGCCGCACGGCCGTCGATCGGCGTCTGGATCCAGAACTCCGGAAACTGCCGGCCCCAGCCGACGCCGCCCGGGAAGGACATCACCCGGCGGATCCCGAGCGGGGCCAGGACACGGTCGTAGAAGGCGACCGCCCGGTCGAAGTCGTTGGTGCCGAGCGAGACATGGCTGAGCGCGGACGGGGGGGCTTCGGTCACGGCGTCCTCCTGGGTGGGATGTCCGTCTGGACCAGCGGCGCTTTGCATGTGTTGCGGGTGTCGCGACGCGGTTTCGGACAAATGCGCCTCGCCGGCCTGCCCCCTGCCGCTCAGAGGCCGAGCAGCAGCAGCGTGACCTCCCCGGCCGCCCAACTGGCGCTCAGGCCGATCAGTGCCCAGCGCATCGCCTCCCGCCAGGCGGGCTCGCGACGGGCGGGAATCCAGACGAAGCGCGGCGGGGCCGGGATGCGGAGATCGGCCGGGATGGCGGCGGCCTCATAAGCCGGGACGAAGCGGGTGCGCATGGACAGCATAAGAACATAACAAGAACATAGATGCAAGACCCATCTCGCGTGGCGCTGGCGGCGTGCGTCTTGGCTCTGGACGCAAGCCGGGCGCGGGCGGAACATGCAGGCGAGCAAGGAGAGTCCGATGCCCGAGGATCCGGTTTCGCCGCTGCGGCGCCGCCTGTTCGTGCTGCGCCTGGCCGCGATCGGGGGCGCGGCCATGCCCGGGGTGGCGCTGGCGCAGGGCGCGAAGTCGGGGGGCGGCGGCGTGCCGAATGCCGGGAAGGCGCCCGCCCAGGCCCAGCCCCGCACCGGCCTGACCGACAGCGATCCCACCGATCCGCCGGGCAATGGCCGCACCGGCAACCAGGGACGGCCCGGCGGGGTGAGCGATTCGGATCCGACGGACCCGCCCGGGCAGGGTCGGGGCGGAGCCCGGCCGCGCACGGGCGTCACCGACAACGATCCCTCCGATCCCGCAGGGGGCGGGCGGGGCGGCAACCGCGGCGGTCAGGCGGGTGTCAGCGATTCCGACCCGACCGACCCGCCCGGACAGGGGCGCGGCGGCAATCGCGGCCCGCAGACCGGGATGAGCGATTCCGACCCGACCGATCCACCCGGGCAGGGGCGCGGCGGCAACCGCGGCCCGCAGACGGGCATGAGCGATTCCGACCCGACCGATCCGCCCGGGCAGGGGCGCGGCGGCAACCGCGGCCCGCAGACGGGCATGAGCGATTCCGACCCGACCGATCCGCCCGGGCAGGGGCGCGGCGGCAATCGCGGGGGCCAGCCGCAACGTCCGCCAGCTGGTCCGACCGACACCGATCCGACCGACAGGCCCGGGCGCGGCCGTGGCCAGGGCGGCGACCTGAAGAGCACCTGAGACCCGCGGCCGGCCCCTTCGGCCGGCTCTCAGCCGATCACGATCCCCCGCCCGGCGAAGAAACGCGCGAAGGCCTCCGGGGCGAGGCGCACGTCGCGCCGCGTCGCCTCGTCATGGCCGGAAGGGTTGTGCAGCCTGAGGGCACCCGCCGCATCGGCGCCGAAGACGAGGACCAGGTGGCCGCCACGCGCGGGCGGATCGGCCTCCGGCCGTCGGATCGCGGGGTGGACGGAGGCGACGAACAGCCTGCCGCCATCGAGGAGCGCCGGGATGTCCGCGACAGCGAGGTCGAGCGCGATCCGGGCCGGGATGCCCTGCCCCGCGAGCCAGGCGACGGCGCCTGCATAGATCAGCCCGCGGATCGAGCCGTCGGGCAGTTCGACATAGCCGCCCAGCGCCTGGATTTCGCGACGGATGGCGTGGATCGGCGGGATGTCGCGGCCGAGCGCGCCGAACGCCATCTGCAGGCAGGCGCAGCCGCAGAGATGGTCGGCCCAGCGCGCGTATTCGGCGGCGTCCACGGCGGCGGATGCCTGCCAGAGCGGGTCGGTCGCCGCGTCGCGGCCGGCGAGGAAGTCGGCGACGAGTGCCGCGGATTCCCATTGGGCACGGAAGGGGGGCGTCGCCGCCCGCGAATCCTCGTCCCCCCACCCCGACCCTCCCCCGCCTCCGGGGGAGGGAGAGGATGGGCTCATGCCGCGTCGTTCAGGTGACAGGCGCTGCGGTGGCCGGGCGCGACCTCGCGCAGCTTCGGGACCTCGACCCTGCAGCGATCGAAGGCGAGCGGGCAGCGCGGGTGGAAGTGGCAGCCCGGGGGCGGGTTCAGCGGGCTCGGGATCTCGCCCTTCACCACCGCGAAGGCGCGCTTGCGGTTCTCGATCCGCGGCACGCTGTCGAGCAGCGAACGCGTGTAGGGGTGGTTCGGCGCCTTGAAGACGCGGTCGGTCGGCGCCTCCTCCACCACGCGGCCGAGATACATGATCACCACGCGGTCGGAGAGGTGCTCCACCACGCCGAGATCGTGGCTGATGAAGAGGTAGGTCAGGTCCAGCTCGCGCCGGAGCCGCATGAAGAGGTTGAGGATCTGCGCCTGGATCGAGACGTCGAGGGCCGCCACCGCCTCGTCGCAGACGATGAATTCCGGCTGCACGGCCAGCGCGCGCGCGATGCCGATGCGCTGGCGCTGTCCGCCCGAGAACTGGTGCGGGTAGCGGCGCTTGAAGGCCGGGTCGAGGCCGGCGCGGCGCATCTGCTCGTCCACGTATTCGTCGAAGCCGCCGCGCTTCACCAGGCCATGCACCTGTGGCGCCTCGCCCACGATGTCGGCCACCCGCATGCGCGGGTTCAGCGAGGCGTAGGGATCCTGGAAGATCATCTGGCGCTTGAGCTTGGCGTCGCGCGCCTCTGCCCCGGCCAGGGTCGCGACGTCCTTGCCGTTCCAGAACACCTGGCCGTCGGATTGCGGCAGGATGCCCGCGACGATGCGCCCGAGCGTGGACTTGCCGCAGCCGGACTCGCCGACGAGGCCGACCACCTCGCCCTTGCGGACGCGGAGATCGACCTTGTCCACCGCGTGGACGATCTCCTCCTTCACGTCGGCGCCGAGGCGGCGCGCGAGCTTGGCGGCGACGTCGAGCTTCTTGGCGAAGCGGCGGCTGACGCCGCGCAGCTCCACCATCGGCGTCTCGGTGTCGGAGAAGACGCGCGGGGCGTGTTGGTCGATCACCTCGCTCATGCCGCCTGCTCCGCGGTCTCGAGATGCGGGTGGTGGCAGCGCGCGAGGCGGGCGGGGCGCCATTCGGAGAGCTCGGGCATCACGCCGCAATCATCGGCCGCGCGCGGGCAGCGGGCGCGGAAGGCGCAGCCGGGCGCGAGGCTGAGCAGCGAGGGCGTCATGCCGGGGATCTGGCGCAGCGGCTCGCCGCGGCGGTTGCGCGAGGGCACGCTGCCGATCAGGCCGTGGGTGTAGGGATGCAGCGGGCTGTCCAGCACCTCGCCCACATCGCCCTGCTCCACGATCTTGCCCGCGTACATCACCGCGATGTCGTCGGCGAGGCCGGCGACGACGGAGAGGTCGTGCGTGATCCAGATCAGCGAGGTGCCGGTGGTGGCGGCGAGCTTCTGGACCTCCGCCAGGATCTGGCCCTGGATCGTCACGTCGAGCGCGGTGGTGGGCTCGTCCGCCACGATCAGGTCGGGGCGGTGCAGCAGCGCGATCGCGATGGCCACGCGCTGGCGCATGCCGCCCGAGAACTGGTGCGGGTAGGATTTCAGCCGCTCGTCCGGCGAGGGGATGCCGACCATGCCGAGCGCGTCGCGGGCGCGGCGGCGGGCTTCCTCTTCCGGCACCTTCTCATGCGCCAGCACCGTCTCGATCATCTGGGTGTCGACGCGCAGGACCGGATTGAGCGTCATCATCGGGTCCTGGAAGATCATCGCGATCCGGTTGCCGCGGAGCTGGCGCATCTCCTCGTCGGAGAGCTGCGTCAGGTCCTGCCCCTTGAACAGGATCTGGCCGGAGACGATGCGGCCCGGCGGGTCGACGAGGCCCATCACCGAGAAGCCGGTGACCGACTTGCCGGAGCCGGACTCGCCGACGAGGCCCAGGACCTTGCCGCGCGGGACGGTGAAGGAGACGTCATCCACCGCCTTCACCACGCCGGCGCGGGTGAAGAAGTGGGTGCGGAGGTTGCGGACCTCGAGTGTCGGAACCTCAGTCACCGGACGCCACCTTCCGAGTATCCGGCCGCATGGCGGCCGGCGCGCGCCGCGCAACCGTCGCACGAGCGCACCATGTCTGAGGCGCGCGAGCCAAGCGGCCGGAGGCCGCGCCCGGCGCCTGAGGGCACAAGACGCTCAATCCCCGGCTCATTTCTTGAGCCGGGGATTGAGAACGTCGCGCAGGTGGTCGCCGACGAGGTTGATCGCCACGATCGTCACCAGCAGCGCGATGCCAGGGTAGAAGCTGATCCAGTACTTGCCGCTCAGCATGTACTCGTAGCCGTTGGCGATCAGCAGCCCGAGCGAGGGCTCGGTGATCGGGACGCCGAGGCCGAGGAACGACAGCGTCGCCTCGAGCGCGATGGCGCGCGCGACCTGCATGGTGCCGATGACGATCAGCGGCGGCAGGCAGTTCGGCAGCAGGTGGCGGAACAGGATACGCCGCGTCGGCAGCGCGAGGCACTGCGCCGCCTCGATGTATTCGCGCCGGCGTTCCACCAGCGCGGTGCCGCGCACGGTGCGGGCGTAGTAGGCCCATTCCACGACGACGATCGCGATGACGACGTTGGCGATCGACTTGCCGAGGAAGGCGAGGATCATCAGCGCCACGAGGATCGCGGGGAAGGAGAGCTGCAGGTCCACCACGCGCATGATCGCGCTGTCGGTCTTGCCGCCGGCATAGGCCGCGAGAAGGCCGAGCGAGGCGCCGACGATGCAGGCCAGCAGCGCCGAGCCGGCGCCCACCATCAGCGAGATGCGCAGGCCGTACATGATGCCGGAGAGCATGTCGCGGCCCTGGTCGTCGGTGCCGAGCCAGAAGGTGATCGTCCCGTCGCCCGACTTCGACCCCGGTTCCAGCCGGCCGTCCATGATGTCGAGCACCGCGAGGTCGTAGGGATTCTGCGGCGCGATCCAGGGGGCCAGGATCGCGAGCAGGGCGATGAAGGTGAAGACGGCGAGGCCGAACAGCGCCAGCTTCGACTCGCAGAATTCCGAGACGAAGCGGCGGAAGGGCGTCTCGACGCGCTCGCGAGTGGCGGCCGCGGTCTCGAGGGCGATGCTCATCTCATTTGCCCTCCAGCCTGACGCGCGGGTCGAGCAGGGAATAGGTGAGGTCCACGATCAGGTTGATGGTGATGAACATCAGCACGATGATCATCAGGTAGGCGACGATCACCGGCCGGTCGAGCACGTTGATGCTGTCGATGATCAGCTTGCCCATGCCCGGCCAGGCGAAGATCGATTCCGTCACCACGCTGAAGGCGATGGTCGAGCCGAATTCGAGGCCGGTGACCGTCACCACCGGGATCAGGATGTTCTTGAACACGTGGACGAAGGTCACGCGGAAGGGGCTGAGGCCCTTGGCGCGCGCGAACTTCACGTAGTCCATCAGCATCGTCTCTCGGACGCCCGCGCGCGTCAGCCGGATGACCAGGCTGATCTTGAAGAGCGCGAGGTTCAGCGCCGGCATGATGAGATGCGTGATGCCGTTCCAGGTCAGGAAGGACCAGCGCATCCCCAGCACCTCGACCGTCTCGCCGCGGCCCGTCGAGGGCAGCCAGCCGAGCTGCACGGCGAAGACCATGATCAGCATCAGACCGACCCAGAAGGTCGGCAGCGAGAAGCCCAGGATGGAGCCCGCCATGATCACCTTGGATCCGGCGCTGTCGGGCCGCAGGCCGGCATAGAGGCCGAGCGGCAGGCCGATGATGATGGCGCCGATCGTCGCCGCGAAGGCGAGCTCCAGCGTCGCCGGCATGCGCTGGAGGATCAGCTGCAGCGCGGGCTCGTTGAAGACGAAGCTGCGGCCGAGGTCGCCCTGCAGCGCCTTGCCGAGGAACACCAGGTATTGCTGCCAGAGCGGCAGGTCGAGGCCGAGAGCGCGGATGGCGCGCTCGCGCTCGATCTGGTCGGCGTCGGGGCTGATCAGGATCTCGACCGGGTCGCCGATCGCGAAGACGCCGATGAAGACGATCAGCGACATGGCGAAGACGACGCCGACCGCCTGGATCAGGCGACGAAGAAGATAGACCGACATGCGTTACGCTCCGCCCGCGCGGCCGAGGGGCCTATCCGGTGCCGCGGCCGGCGTCGTGGACACCTGCCGCGGAGCCGGGTGATGCAAGACGCGCACCACGCGCGGGTGCATGACGCGCTCCGGGCGCGGCGTGGTCACCAGCTTCGGGCTCAGCGCATCGTCGCCGGACGCACATCCTGCGCCCGGGTGAGCTCGTCCACCCGCGCGCTGTGCTGCAGGCTGCGCCGCATCGCCCAGATATTGGTCTGGATGTGCAGCGGGATGACCGCGACGTCCTCGGCGGCCATGCGCTGGATGTCCACCAGCAGCCGCTCGCGGCGCCCCTCGTCCAGTTCCGCCATCGCCTGGACGAGCAGGGCATCCAGGCGCGGGTTGGAGTAGCGGCCGCGGTTGGAGGCGCCCCAGCCCCGCTCGGCGCTGGCGGTCGCGATGATGTTGCGCATCGGGTGGCTGCCGTCGGGGTTCGAGCCCCAGCCGATCAGGTGCGCGGAGTATTCCTGCCGACCAGCACGATTGACGAAGACTGCCCAGGTCTGCGCCTCGACGCTCGTGCGGA
This sequence comes from Falsiroseomonas oryziterrae, assembly GCF_021864505.1. Taxonomy (GTDB): domain Bacteria; phylum Pseudomonadota; class Alphaproteobacteria; order Acetobacterales; family Acetobacteraceae; genus Falsiroseomonas; species Falsiroseomonas oryziterrae. Next base: position 10,014 of record NZ_JAKJIB010000052.1, on the reverse strand, counting down.
CGCCGATGCGCGTCCACATCGCGCCGACCGCCTGGGCGATGCGGGCGTCGTTGATGTAGCGGTCGTTCGGCGTGTTGAGCTGGATGCGGAAGCCGTTCGGGTAGCCCGCCTCTGCCAACAGTCGGCGCGCGCCATCGGGGTCGAAGCGGATCGGTGGCAGGTCGGCGACGTGGCTGAAGGTGCCGGGCGGCAGGAACTGGTTCGCTGGCGTCGCCGCTCCGTCCATGATGCGGCCCGTGATCGCCTCGCGGTCGATCGCCATGGAGAGCGCGCGGCGCACGCGCACGTCGCGCAGCGGGTTGCGCCCCAGCGGCCGGCCGTCGTTGTCGGTGATGTGCGGGCTGTTCTCGTTCTCGGCGCGCAGGTGGTCGAGGCCGAGGAAGATCAGCCGCAGGCCTACGATCTCCGACAGGTGCAGCCGCGGGTCGTTGCGCAGCCGCGCGATGTCGGTGGTCGGCACCTGGTCGATGAAGTCGAGGTCGCCGGCCAGCAGCCCCGCGGTGCGCGCCGCGTCGTTGGTGATCATCCGGTAGGAGACGCGCTGGAAATGCGGCGCGCCGCCCCAGTACTCGGCATTGCGCTCGAACTCGATGCGGTCGCCGGAGCGGTGCTGCACGACGCGGAAGGGGCCGGTTCCGATGGCGAGGCCGCCGGAGTTGAAGCCCTCCGTCGTGACGTTGGCGTGCGTCTGCGCATCGATGATGCGCACATTGGTCATGTCGAGCGGCAGCAGCGGATAGGGGGCCGCGGTGTGGAAGCGGATGGTCAGCGGATCCACGATCTCGATGCGCTGGATCGGGCGCGAGAAGGCGGCGAAGGACGATGGCGCGTTCGGCACGTTCGGCAGGCGCTGCAGCGTGAACGCCACGTCCTCGGCCGTGAACTCGCTGCCGTTGTGGAAGCGCACGCCGGGACGCAGCTTGAATTCCCAGGTGGTCGGGCCGACGGCGCGCCATTCGGTGGCGAGGCCAGGGATGTTCCGCGCCTGCGCGTCGGTGTCCACCAGCTTGTCGAAGATCATGTCGCTGACGGCGTTGTTCGGCGACAGCTGGTGGAAGTGGGGGTCGAGCGAGGTGACCGGTGCACCGACCGCCATGGTCAAGGTCGTTGGCGCCTGCGCCGCTGCCTGGCCCGCGGTCAGCGCCAACGCCGAAGCGGCAGCCATGCCGGCCGCCCGGATGCCCGTTCGCATCATTGTCTCCCAGGTCCCGGAAGTTCCCCGTGCACCGATCTGTAGCAGTCCGGGCAGGGCGAAGCTAGGCTGAGCTCACCGGACCGTTCCAGAGGGAGAACCGTTGATGCCCCGTCTTCGCCGCGCGCTGCTTGCGGCCGCGCTCGCCGCCCCTGTCGCCGCGACCGTCGCCCCGCAGGCGCTCAGCCAGAACCTGACCATCGCGACCGGCGGGTCTGTCACCTCGGTGGATCCGCACTTCTTCAACGCCGCGCCCAACTCCTCGCTCGCGCTGCACTTCTTCGAGACGCTGGTGGACCGGACCCACGACGCGAAGCTGCAGCCCGGGCTGGCCACCGAGTGGCGTGCCGTCTCGCCGCGGGTCTGGGAATTCAAGCTGCGGCCGAACGTGACCTGGCATGACGGTCGGCCCTTCACCGCCGACGACGTGGTCTTCACCCTGTCGCGCGTGCCGAACGTGCCGAACAGCCCGGGCGGCTTCACCGGCTTCATCCGCTCGATCGAGCGGACCGAGGTGGTGGACCCGCTGACGGTCCGCTTCCACACCTCCTACCCGAACCCTATCCTGCCGACCGAGATCGCCTCGATCTTCATCATCTCCCGCCATGTCGGCGAGGGTGCCTCGACCGAGGACTACAATGCCGGCCGCGCGGCGATCGGCACCGGGCCCTTCCGCTTCGCGAGCCACCGCCAGGGCGACCGGACGGAGATGACGCGCAACGACGCGCATTGGGGCCCGCGGCAGCACTGGCAGCGCGTGTCCTACCGCTTCGTCGCCAACGACGCCGCCCGCTCGGCCGCGCTGCTGGCCGGCGACGTGGACGTGATCGACCAGGTCGCCTCCTCCGACCTCGCGCGGCTCCGGCGCGAGCAGCGCGTCGCGGTGAGCGAGGTGCAGGGCCTGCGCGTCGTCTACCTGATGGCGGATTTCTCGCGCACCGGCGCCGTGCCGGGCGTCACTGACAACAATGGCCAGCCGCTGGCGCAGAACCCCTTTCACGACGTGCGCGTGCGCCGTGCGCTGAACATGTCGATCGCCCGCGACACGATCGCGGAGCGCGTGATGGAAGGCCAGGCGACGCCCAACGCGCAGTGGCTGCCGCCCGGCGTCTTCGGCCACAACCCGGATGTCACGGCGCGTCCGGCCGACCTCGACGGGGCGCGGCGCCTGCTGGCCGAGGCCGGCTTCCCGAACGGCTTCCGCCTCGTGCTGACCACGCCGAACGACCGCTTCCCGAACGACAGCCGCATCGCCCAGGCCGTCGCGCAGAACTGGACGCGCATCGGCGTGCAGACCCAGGTCGAAGCGCAACCCTGGGCCACCTTCTCCACCCGCTCCGCGCGGCAGGAATACGGCATGCGCCTGACCAGCTGGGGCAGCGTCACGGCCGAGGCCAGCTACATGCTCGTCAACATCATGGCGACCTTCGACCGCGAGAAGCGGACGGGTGCGTCCAACTCCGGCCGCTTCTCCTCGCCCGAGCTCGACGCGATGACGGACCGCATCGCCGCCACCCTCGACGACGCCGAGCGCGAGCGCCTGTCGCGCGAGGCGGTCCGCTGGGTGGCGGAGAATGCGCCGATCATGCCGATCGTGCAGCTCAACCACACCTGGGCGAGCCGCCGGCCGGTGACCTACCAGGCGCGGATGGACGAGCGCACCACAGCGATGGGCGCCCGCCCGAACTGAGCGGGGGGCGGGAGGGGCGCCGCCCCTCCCGAACTCCTGGCGGAAGGACCCGCCGATCCTGCTACGCTCCCCGCAGCCATGGAGCGACACATGACCAGGTCCGCCCTTGCCGCCGCGGTGGCCGCGCTGCTCGCCTCGCCCGCGCTGGGCCAGACGCTGACCATCGCGACGGGCGGGGCGATCACCTCGCTCGACCCGCATTTCTTCAACGCAGCGCCGAACAACGCGATCGCCGAGCACATCTTCGGCCGTCTCGTCGACCGCGACGCGCAGGCGCGCATCCGCCCGCAGCTGGCGGAATCCTGGCGGCTGATCTCCGACACCGAATGGGAATTCCGGCTGCGCCGCGACGTCACCTGGCACGACGGCCGGCCCTTCACAGCCGACGACGTGCTCTTCACCCTCGAGCGCGCGCCCAACGTGCCGAACAGCCCGGGCGGCTTCGGCGCCACGCTGCGGAGCGTGAAGGGCGCCAGCGCGCCCGACCCGTTCACGCTGCGCATCGAGACGCATTGGCCGAACCCGGTGTTGCTGCCCGAACTCGCCAGCGTCTTCATCGTCTCGCGCCACGCCGGAAGCGGCGCGGCGACCGAGGACTACAATGCCGGCCGCGCCGCGATCGGCACCGGTCCCTACCGGATCGTCGCGCATCGCCAGGGCGACCGAACGGAACTCGCGCGCCACGACGCCTATTTCGCCGGGGCGCAGCCCTGGGCGCGCGTCTCCTATCGCTTCGTCGCGGCCGATCCTGCGCGCACCGCCGCGCTGCTGGCCGGCGACGTCGACCTGATCGACCAGGTCGCGCCCACCGACCTGCCGCGCCTCCGGCGCGACCCGCGCATCGCGGTGTCGGAGATCGGCTCGCTGCGCCTCGCGCATCTCGGGCCGGATTTCTCCCGCAGCGGCGCCCTGCCCTTCGTCACCGACACCGAAGGCCGGCCGCTGCCGCGCAACCCCTTCCTCGACGTCCGGGTGCGGCGCGCCCTCAACATGGCGATCAACCGGGAGGCGCTGGCGGAGCGCGCGATGGACGGGCTCGCCATCCCGGCCGGCCAATGGCTGCCGCCGGGCGCCTGGTCGCACGATCCCGAAACGCGCCCGCCGGCCTTCGACCCCGAAGGCGCGCGGCGCCTGCTGGCGGAGGCCGGCTTCCCGAACGGCTTCCGCATGACGCTGCACACGATGAACGACCGCTTCCCGAACGACGCGCGGCTGTCGCAGGCGGTGGCGCAGATGTGGAGCCGGGTCGGCGTGCAGACCGCGGTGGAGGCCCTGCCCTGGGCGAGCTATTCCGCGCGCGTCGCGCGGCAGGAATTCTCCATGACGCTCGGGAGCTGGGGCAGCACCACCGGGGAGGGCCTGTCCTTCCCGAAATCGGTGCTCGCGACCTTCGACCGCGAACGGCGCACCGGATCCGCCAACCAGCGGCGCTTCTCCGCCCCCGAGTTCGACGCGATGCTGGCCGAGGCCGAGACCATCATGGACGACGCCCGGCGCGAGGCGGCGATCCACCGCCTGGTGCGATGGTCGGCCGAGAACGTGCCGATGTTCCCGCTCGTCCACCTGACGAATGTCTGGGCGCTGCGCCGGGGCCTCGTCCACGAACCGCGGATGGACGAGCGGACGCTGGCCATTGGGGTGCGGCCGAACTGACCGGGGGGCGAGGGTCACAGCCCAGGGTTGCGGGCGCCGCGTCTCTTTCTTGATTCAGTTCGTTGCAATGCTTCCACGTTTAGAACAATTGTTGGTGCCGCTCTCCCCTCCCGCCTTTCCCCTTCCGCCTCTTCCCTCCGAGGGTCCTGGATGAAGCCTGCGCTGGCCCTCGTGTCGCGCCTGACGGCACTGGTCGGCGGCCTCGGGTCTCCGCGCACCAGGCCTGCTGCGCCGATGCGGCCGGTGGAACCGGCCGCGCCGGACCCGGCGGCCGACAAGGCCGAACCGGGGCAGGCAGCCGCCCCTGCGACGCCGGACGAGCCGCCGCCGCTGGCCGCCAACCTCAAGCGCGATGCCTGGATCGGCTACGACGCGCCCGGCGAGCCGTCGGGCGAGCGCCAGGTGACCATCCGCAGCCTGCACGGAACGCGCGGCCCCGACGGCTTCCCCGAGATCCGCGAGGTCGGCGCCTGGAGCCACGACGAGCAGAAGCCCAGGCGCTTCCTGATCGACCGCATCCGCGCGCTGCGGGGCACGCGGCTCGGGCCCGCGCTGACGCGGGCGGCCGATATCGGGATGTGGCTGCGGGCCGAGGCGGGCTTGCTGCACCAGCGCGACATCGACCGGCTCAAGGCGCTGCGGCGGCGCGACGAGGAGGAGCGGGACGAGGCGCGCCACCGGGCACGCGCCGCGGGTGGGCGGCGCGCATTGCGGCCGACGGCGGTGCGCGTCGTGACGATGCATGACGACGCGCCCGGCCTCCATCGGACCGATGACGGCGTGCTGCTGTCGGCCGATTTCGGCGATGACGGGGCACCGCGGGTGATCTTCGTCGGCGCCACGGCCGAGGCGCGGCGCGGGCGGCCGATCCGTCTCGGCGAGGCCGGCCGCGAGACCACGGGCAGCCGGCTCGTCTCGCTCACCCTCCTGCCCGACGAGACGCGCGTGCCCGATATCCGCGCCTGGATCACTGCGCTCCCGGCACGGCCGGAGTGAGCGCGCCGGGCGCGCCGGCAGGCGGCCCGCGCTATTCCTCCGTGGCGGGCGCCACCGGCAGGATCGCCGTCTCCTTCGGGCTGGCCAGCGCCAGGATGGTCTCCGTCCGCTCCACCCCTGGCTGGCCGCGGATCTCGTCCGAGACGAAGGTCTCCAGCGCGGCGATGTCGGGCAGGCGGAGCTTGATCAGGTAGCACCACGGGCCGGTCACCGTGTGGCACTCCAGCACCGCCTCATGCCGCTTCATGGCCTTGAGGAAGGCCGCGTCGTCGCGGCCGGGGCGCATGGCGACGAAGACGAAGGCGAGCAGCGGGCAGCCCGCCGCGACGGGGTCGAGCTCGATCCGCCAGCCGCGGATCACGCCCCGCTCCTCCAGCCGCTTGACCCGCTCCGCGGTCGCGGACACCGAGAGGCCGGCGGCCTTCGACAGTTCGGCGAGGCCTGCGGCGCTGTCCTGCTGCAGCGCCAGGATGAGGTTGCGATCGACTTCGTCCATGGCGGCGCCACCCTAGCGCCGAAAAAGCAACGGCGCCAAGGCAGAATGACCGGAAAAAGCGGCAGAATAGCCGACCACGGGACATGGCCGCGCGGAGCGCAGGCGCGGGGGCGGCGCATCATGTAGGCTCGGCGCATGCCGGACAGCTTCGACCTGGACCGCTTCCTGCGGGCGCAGGAGCCGCTCATCGGCCAGGTCCGCGCGGAGCTCGCGGCAGGCCGGAAGCGGAGCCATTGGATGTGGTTCGTCTTCCCCCAGCTCCGCGGCCTCGGGCGCAGCGAGATGGCGCATTACTACGGGATCAGCGGGCTGCCCGAGGCGCGCGCCTATGCGTCGCATCCGGTGCTGGGGCCGCGGCTGGCGGAGTGCACGCGGCTGGTCCTGGGGGTGGAGGGCCGCACGGCGCGGGAGATCCTCGGCAGTCCCGACGACCTCAAGTTCCGCTCCTGCATGACGCTGTTCGCCCGGGCGGCTCCGGAGCAGCCCGCGTTCCGCGAGGCGCTGGACCGCTTCTTCGGCGGCGAGCCGGACGCGGCGACGCTGACGCTGCTGGAGGCGGCGCCCTGACCCCGCGAGGGCCAGGGCGGCGCCGTCAGATGTAGTGCTCGGCGAGCGGGCGGAAGCCGTTGAAGCCCTGCGACGCGTAGGTCGTCACATAGGCCCCGGTCGCGAGCAGCTGCACGCGGTCGCCGGAGTCGAGCGCCAGCGGCAGGCGGTAGTTGGACTTCTCGTACAGCGTGTCCGTGCTGTCGCAGGTCGGGCCTGCGATGGTCACCGGCCCGTCCGCCGTGCCGTCATGCGGCGTGCGGAAGGCGTAGCGGATCGCCTCGCCCTCGGTCTCGGCCAGCCCGCCGAAACGGCCGATGTCGAGATAGACCCAGCGCACCGGGTCGTCCTCGGCCTTGCGGGAGACGAGCACGACCTCGGTGTCCACCACGCCGGCCTCGCCGACCAGGAAGCGGCCGGGCTCGACCACGATCTCGGGCAGGGCGTTGCCGAAATGCTCGGCCATCGCGCCCATGATGGCCGCGCCGAAATCGTCGATGCCCGGCACCTCGGCGCGGTAGCGCACCGGGTAGCCGCCGCCGAGGTTCACCATGCGCAGCGTCACGCCGGCATCGCGGAGATCGGTGAAGATCATCGCGACCTGCGCGATCGCCGCCTCATAGGCGTCGGTGCGGGTCTGCTGGGAGCCGACATGGAAGGAGATGCCGTAGGGGTCGAGGCCCCACTCGCCCGCCTTCTTCATCAGCTCGACCGCCATCTTCGCCTCGCAGCCGAACTTGCGGCTGAGCGGCCACTCGGCGCCCTTGTTCTCGACGAGGATGCGGCAATAGACGCGGGCACCCGGCGCCGAGCGGGCGAGCTTCTTCAGCTCCGGCTCGGAGTCGAAGGCGAACATGGTCACGCCCTTCTCGAAGGCGGCCTTGATCGCGCTTTCCTTCTTCACCGTGTTGCCGAAGGAGATGCGCTCCGGCGCGGCGCCGGCGGCGAGGCAGGCCTCGACCTCCTCATAGGACGCGGCGTCGAAGGAGGAGCCGAGCGTGGTCAGGCGCTCGAGGATCGGCGAGGCCGGATTGGCCTTCACGGCGTAGTAGACGCGGGCGAGCGGCATGGCGCCGAGCAGCCGGCGATAGTTCGCCTCGACCGTGTCGACGTCGAGCACGAGGCACGGCGTGGCCGGCTGATGCGTGCGCAGAAAGGCAGCGATCTTCGGGTTCATCGCGCCCCACTCCCATTCCTTCGGCGGAGACCGCGAAACAGGGCGGCCCCAGTGTTGACGAAACGGTCCAACGAACCAGCGGAAGTCTCCCGGCTTCACCCCTGACGGGGCGGCTCCGGGTGCCGGAACGCTTGACGTCGTTGCGTAAACCTTGCGCCGCGGTGACCTGGGCTGGGCTCCTTATCGGGGGAGCGGCCAGCGGTTCCGTGGGCCTGGGGCCAGAGGCACGTGCGTACTGCGTCTGCGGGGGCAGTTAGACCCTGCCTCCCCCCCGCACAAGCGGAAAATCCCGGCAGGGCGCATTTTTTTCTGGCCCTTCTTGGGAGGGGCCGGAAAGCCGCCCGGAAGGTCGCCGGGCTCCGGGAGCCGATCCGGCCCGTTCCCGACTCGGCGCGCGAATCCGCCGGACGGGGGGCGCCGCCGCCGCTAGCGGATCAGGCCGGAGAGCGGGGAGGACGGGTCCGCGGCGCCGCTGCGCGGCATCCGGCCGGCGAGGTAGGCGGCCCGGCCGGCGATCACCGCATGCTTCATCGCAACCGCCATCCGCACCGGGTCGCGGGCATGGGCGATGGCGGAGTTCAGCAGCACCGCCTCGCAGCCGAGTTCCATCGCCTGCGCCGCCTCGCTCGCCGTGCCGATCCCGGCATCCACCAGCACCGGCACCTCCGACTGCTGCACGATGCTCTGGATCATGAAGGGGTTGGAGATGCCCAAGCCCGAGCCGATCGGCGAGCCGAGCGGCATGATGGCGACGCAGCCCATCTCCTCCAGCCGCTTCGCCGCCACCGGGTCGTCGGCGCAGTAGACCATCACCTCGAAGCCGTCCTTCACCAGCGCCTCGGCCGCCTCCAGCGTCGCCTTCATGTCCGGGTAGAGGAAGGGCGGCGGGCCGAGGACCTCGAGCTTGACCAGGTTCCACCCCCCCGCCTCGCGCGCCAGGCGCAGCGTGCGGACGGCGTCCTGCGCGGTGTGGCAGCCGGCGGTGTTGGGCAGGTAGGTGTAGCGGTCCGGCGGCACGAAATCCTGCAGCATCGGCGCCGAGGCATCGGAGAGGTTCACCCGGCGGACGGCCACGGTGACGATCTCGGCCCCCGAGGCCTCGATCGCACGGGCCGTCTCCTCCAGATCCCTGTAGCGGCCCGTGCCGACGATCAGGCGGGAGCGGAAGCGCCGACCGGCGACGGTCCAGCTGTCGTCGCCGAGGGGCAAGCCGTCGTCAGGCATGGGGTCATCCCCCTCCGATGAAATGGACCACCTCGAGCCGGTCGCCGGGGGCGAGCCGTGTCGCGGCCCAGGCGGAGCGCGGCACGATCTCGAGGTTGCGCTCCACCGCGACCTTCGGTGCGGCGAGGCCGAGCGCGGCCAGCAGGTCGGCGACGGTCGCCCCTTCGGCGACCTCGCGCGGCTCCCCGTTCACCTCGATGCGGAGTGCAGTCGCGGACGTCATGCGCGGGAACATGGCGACCGGCCGGGGCGCGGGCAAGCGAGGCGTCGCGGGGGCCAGCCCTGCGCCCGGCTTGGCCCGGCGCGGAGCCGCATGCTAGACCCCGCGCCCCTGCTCCTTCACGGGTTCGTTCCTTGACCCCGCCGCTGATCGCCGTCCTCAACGGCCCGAACCTCAACATGCTCGGCACCCGCCAGCCCGAGGTCTATGGCCGCGCCACGCTCGACGACGTCGAGGCGCTCTGCGCCGAGGCGGCGGAGGAGCTCGGCCTCGCGATCGACTTCCGCCAGACCAACGGCGAGGGCGAGCTGATCACCTGGGTGCAGGAATGCCGCGGCCGCGCGGCGGGGATCGTGATCAACCCGGCCGGCTATTCGCACACCTCCGTCGCGCTGATGGACGCGCTGGCGGCGGTCGGGCTGCCGGTCGTCGAGGTGCACATCTCGAACATCCACCGCCGGGAGGCATTCCGGCATCTGAGCTACGTGTCCAAGGTCGCGACCGGCGTGATCGCGGGGCTTGGCATCCAGGGCTATGCGCTGGCGCTGCGCGCCATGGCGGGGCTGCTAGCAGAGGAAGGAGAGCCCTGATGGCGGGCGTGACGTTCGACCCCGCGGCGATCCGCGAGCTGGCGAAGATCCTGCGCGAGACCGACCTGACAGAGATCGAGCTGGTCGAGAGCGATTCGCGCATCCGCGTCGCGCGGCAGATCAGCGTGCAGGCGGTGGCCCAGGTTGCCGCCGCCCCGGTCGCCGCCGCCGCGCCGGCCGCGGTCGCCGCCCCCCTGCCCTCCGCCACCGCGCCGGAGGCCGAGGGGCCG
>NZ_JAKJIB010000519.1 GCF_021864505.1 Falsiroseomonas oryziterrae | reverse complement strand
GCCCGGCCGGGCGCTGGCAGCGGCTCGGCGCGGATGGTGCCCGGGTCGCCGGGGCTGACGATCGGCTCCATCCGCGTGACGGCGCCGATGCTGACGGGCCTGTCGCCGGGGCTCTCGATCGGCTCCATCGCGACGACCGGCCCGGCCGAGGCAAGTTGCGTGCGGAAGGGCGTCGGCGCCGGCTGCGCGAAGGTGCTGCCATCCGGGATGGGCTCCATCCGCACGACCGGGCCGGGCGGCAGCTGAGCCACCTGGATGCCCGGATTGGCCTGGCGCCGCTGCTCGCGCAGCGCGAGCATCGTCGCGGCGTCGCCGCGCCGCGGGCCGCGCGGGATGTCGAGCGGGATCTCGGCCGCGGCGTAGATCTCCGGCGCGGCGCGGGTGTTCGGCGTGGTGCCCTGGATTCGGGGGCCGATGCGCGCGACGTAGTTGCGCGTCTCGTCCGGCAGGCCGCGATTGCCCCAGAGATAGTCCTCGAGGCGCCGCGGTCCGGCATTGTAGGCGGCCAGGAAGGCGGGCGAGCCGTAGAGCTCGTACATCTGCCGGATATAGGCTGTGCCGGCCATCAGGTTGTCCCATGGGTGGTAGGGATCGGACCCCAGCCCGTGCCGGCGCTGCAGCTCGGCATAGGTGCCCGGCATCACCTGCATCAGTCCCATCGCACCGACGCGGCTGGTGGCGCTGGCGCGGCCGCCGGATTCCTGGCGCATCACCTCGCGGATCCAGCGCTCCGGCACGTCGAAGCGTTGCGAGGCCTGGCGGATCCAGGGGCCCCAGGGGTCGTGCGGCGGGCCGGGCGGATCGTAGCTCGACGGACGCTCCCACCCCGCGCCGGAGGACTGGATCGCCGGCTGCTGCGTGGTGCCGCAGGCGGCGAGCGCCGCCAGCAGCGCACAGGCGACGACCGGCCTGGCGCGACGCGCAGGGCGGGACCGGGTCATGCTCGCACTCCGTCGGTTGCCGGGAACCGGTGTTCCGAGGCCCGCCCCCCTCGGTGCATCCGCCGCTCCCCTGCGGAGGATGCACACCGGGCCAACCCCGATCCCGTCCCGTGCGTTAGCAAGCAAGTCGCGCGCGCAGGGCAAACGGCCCTCAGGCGCCAAGGCAAGTCCAGGACCTAACCCACTAACCTAGCGTGGGGTCGATAGGCAAGGACGGGATGATGGCGCGCGCATGGCAAGGTGTGTCCTGCGGGCGTCCCCTCGCACCGGATCGTGAAAACGGGCAGGGTGTCCCCTATCTGCACGGCAGCGTCCGCGCGCCCTCCGTCCGGAGAACGATGACATGACCCCGCCGAAGCGCCTGCCCCTTCTGGCCGGCCTCGCCCTGCTCGCCCTCGTCCCGGCCTGCGCGCCGCAGAACACCGGCACCACCGTGCCCGGCTATGCGCTCGGCAGCGCAGCGAGCGTGTCCTTCGGCACGATCGTCGGCGCCCGCCAGGTGGCCGTGGCCGGGCGGCAGGCGGGTGTAGGGACGCTCGGCGGCGCGGTGGCTGGTGGCCTGGCCGGCAGCTTCATCGGCGGTGGCTGGCGCGAGAACGCCATTGCCGGCGTCGGCGGCGCCATCCTCGGCGGCCTGGCCGGCAGCGCGCTCGAGCGCGGCATGACGCAAGGTACCGCCGTGGAGTTCATCGTGCGCGAAGATCAGGGCGGCGACATCGCCGTTGTGCAGACCAACGAGGAAGGCCTGCAGGTGGGCGACCGCGTGGTGGTCAGCCGCGGCGACCGCGTGCGCCTTTCGCGTGCTGCCGGCGGCCCCGCGCCGGGCTTCGCGCCGCAGGCCGGCTTCGCGCCCGCCGGCG
>NZ_JAKJIB010000518.1 GCF_021864505.1 Falsiroseomonas oryziterrae | reverse complement strand
GTGGTCCTCGGATCTGGCAGCGGCTGCGGCTGCTGCTGCGCGCTGCGGCTCTCGGCGTCGTTGCGCAGCGAGCGGCGCAGGTCCGCCTCGCGGTCGCGCTGCGCCTGCGCGGCGCCGTTCGGATCCGGGCGGGTCGCCAGCACCTCGATGTCGGGGTCGATGCCCGTCGCCTGGATGGAGCGGCCCGACGGCGTGTAGTAGCGCGCGGTGGTCAGGCGGATCGCGCCCTGGCCGGGGATCGGCATCACCGTCTGCACGCTGCCCTTGCCGAAGCTCTTGGTGCCGAGCACCACGGCGCGGCGATGGTCCTGCAGCGCGCCGGCGACGATCTCGCTGGCGCTCGCGGAGCCGCCATTGATCAGCACCACCATCGGCAGGCCCTGCGCGATGTCGCCGGGCCGCGCGTTCCAGCGCTGCGCATCCTCGCTGCGGCGGGCGCGCGTCGAGACGATCTCGCCCTGATCGAGGAAATCGTCGGCGACCTGCACCGCCTGGTCCAGCAGGCCGCCCGGGTTGTTGCGCAGGTCGAGGATCAGGCCGCGCAGGTTGCCGCCGGCCTGCTGGCGCATGGTGTTGACCGCACGGCGCAGCGCGCTCTCGGTCTGCTCGTTGAAGGCCGACAGGCGGACATAGGCGATGTCGTTGCCCTCGAGACGGAAGCGCGCGACCTGCGGGCGGATGACGTCGCGCGTCAGGCTGATCTCGATCGGCGCGCGCTCGCCCTCGCGCCGGATGGTCAGGCGGATCTGCGTGCCGCGCTCGCCGCGCATCTGCTCGACCGCTTCCTGCAGCGTGAGCCCCTGCGTCGAGGTGCCGTTGAGATGCGTGATCACGTCGCCCGGCCGCACGCCGGCGCGGGCCGCCGGCGTCTCGTCGATCGGCGAGATGACCTTGACGTAGCCGTTCTCCTGCGTGACCTCGATCCCGAGGCCGCCGAACTCGCCGCGCGTCTGCACCTGCATGTCGCGGAAGCTGCGCGGGTTCATGTAGGAGCTGTGCGGGTCGAGGCCCTGCAGCATCCCGTTGATCGCGTTCTCGATCACGTCGCGGTCGTTGACCGGCTCGACATACTCGGCGCGGATCCGCTCGAAGACGTCGCCGAACAGGTTGAGCAGGCGATAGGTCTCGGCCCGCCCGCCTTCCTGCGCGAAGGCCTGGAAGGTCGGGATGGCGATGACCGGGCCGACCACCGCGCCGGCCAGGAAGGCGGCGGTGACGGCGCCGACGGTGCGCAGCTTGCGCCTGCCTCCCTGCGGCGGAGCAGCCGTGACGGCGCCGACGCTCGGCATCCTGGCGTTCCGCTGCGATCCGTCCTGCACGCCCATGCGTTCACCCGATCCCTTGGCCGCGACACGGCCGATGCACGCGTCGATCCTGCACGGGCCGTGTAACCCGCGTATGTCTCGGCGCCCTGACGGACACCCTCACCCGCGCGCCGCAAACCACGGGCGCGGGTCCACCGGCTGGCCGCCGCGGCGCAACTCCACATAGAGCGATCCGCCACGCCCGCCAGTCTCGGCCAGAACCCCCACGGGCTCGCCCGCCAGCAGGCGCTGGCCCGCGGCGACGTCGAGCCGGTCGAGACCGGCCAGAACAAAATGGTATCCCCCGCCGCAGTCCACAATCAACAAGAGCCCGTAGGACCGGAACGGCGCCGCAAAGGCCGCCCGCCCGGCGCAGGGCGAAACCACCCGCGCGCCGCCGGCGGCGGCGAAGGTCAGGCCGCGATGCGGGCCGCCAGGCTGGGACTCGCCGAAGGCGGTCACCACGCGCCCGGCCACCGGGAGCGCCCGGCCGCCGGCGACCGGGACCGCAGCCTCCCG
>NZ_JAKJIB010000517.1 GCF_021864505.1 Falsiroseomonas oryziterrae | reverse complement strand
CGGCGCTCCGCAGCTTCCGCATCGGCTTCGCCGACCGCGTCGCGGCGCGGCTCGAGGAGCTCGGCAGCCATCGCCGCGCGACCGAGCAGGCGGCGCAGGCCGAGGCCGCGCGGCAGGGCAGCGCCGGCACCGCGCTGGTGCTGCTGAAGGAGCGCAAGATCGAGCAGGAGTTCCGTGGCCTCGGCGTGCGGCTGCGCACGGTGACGCGCAGCACCGCGATCCGCGACCGCGGCGCCTATGGGCGCGGGCGCGAGGCGGGGGGCCGGGTGGGGCTCGACCACCCGGTGGGTGGCGGGGCGACGGCACGCCTTCCGCGACGATGAGCCGCGGCGACCGGCAGGCCGCCAGACTCTATGCCTGGGAGGATGCGGTGGTCGCGCCGCGCGACCGGAGCCGCGTGCCCTTCGCCCGGCTGCAGGCGCTGGTGGACCATGTCTGGGCGGAAGAGGGGCGGCGCTGGCCGCCGCGGATCAGGCCGCTGCCGAAGCAGGCCCGCCGCACCGTCGCGCGCGCCACCCGCACTGCCATCGAATGCCCGCCGGAGCTGCCGAGCTGGGTGCTGCTGCACGAGGTCGCGCATGCGCTGACCGCGGATGTGGACGGTGTCCATGCCGGCCACGGCCCGGATTTCGTCGCCGCCTATCTGCGCCTGCTGGAGCGCCACGCGCGGCTCGACCGCGCGCTGCTGGAGGCGACGCTGGCCGAGGCCGGCATCGCCTGGACGACGCGGTAGGCGCGTCCTGGCGAGCCCTTCGAGTAATCCGATGGCGGCCCGCGCGGAATGCGCGGGCGGAGGCGCCGAACGGCGCCCGCCGCACATCCGGCGCAGCCAAGCGACGCGGATTCGTCGCGCTGGCGATTGAAGGCGTTCTCGTCGCAACGAAAACGCGCGTCAGAAACTACCCCTTCGCCTTGCGCCCGGCGCGCAGCGCCTCGAGCTCCTGGGTCAGGCGCTCCACCTCGGCCTGCAGGGCCGCGACGCGGGCCGATTCGCCCTGCTCGGGCGGCTCCGCATTCGGGCGGAAGGGGGCGAAGAGCGTCATGGCGCGCTCCATCATCGCCATGTTCTGCTTGCCCATCTCCTCGAGCCCGCCGAAGGGGTTGAAGCCGCCCATGGTCTGCTCGACGGCGCGGCGCATCTGGTCCTGCTGGCGCGAGAAGGCGCCCATGACGTTTTCCAGGTAGCGCGGCACCAGCGCCTGCATGCTGTCGCCGTAGAAGCCGATGATCTGCCGCAGGAAGGAGGTCGGGAGCAGATTCCGCCCCTTCGCCTCCTCCTCCACGATGATCTGGGTGAGCACCGAGCGGGTGATGTCCTCGCCCGACTTCGCATCATAGACGACGAAGTGCCGGCCCTGCCGGACCATCTGCGCAAGATCCTCCAGCGTCACGTAGGACGAGGATTCCGTGTTGTAGAGCCTGCGGTTCGCGTATTTCTTCACCACGACGGGGGGGCCGGCCGGCGTCTCGGCCGCCTCCGCCGGCGGGTGGATGGTGTCCTGGGACATGCTCTGCCTTCCGCGCGGCTGTCTCCGCCGCCTCGGCTGGATGCTATCATGGGCCGCGCTGCAGTGCGAAACATAGGTTGTGGACATCTCGATCCCGACGCATCGCCTGCCACGCGCCGTCGGGCTAGTCATGGCGCATGACGGGGGACAAGCCCGGCCCCGGGGACGAGCTCGACCGGCTCGCCGAGGACTGGATCACGCTCTGGCAGACCGAGATCGCGGCGCTCGCCGCCGACCGCGAGGCCGCCGAGGCCTGGGCTGCGGCCGCTTCCGCCTGGGCGGCGCTGGGGGCGGCCTGGATGCGGGCCGCCGCCGCCCCGCCCTTCGGGC
>NZ_JAKJIB010000516.1 GCF_021864505.1 Falsiroseomonas oryziterrae | reverse complement strand
CCGCGAAGCGCCCGGCCGCGCCCAGCCCCGCCCGCGCCCCGCGCGCCCGCCAGCCCAAGGTCGCGCCCGCGCTGCTCGACCGGCTGGTCGCCGCGGCGACGAAGAGCCTCGAGGACGACAAGGCCGAGAACATCGTGGTGCTCGACGTCACCGGCCGCGCCGATTACGCGGACCGGCTGGTGGTCGCGACGGGCCTCGCCGACCGGCAGATCCAGGCGATGGCCAGCCATCTCGAGGACGCCTTCGAGAGGGAAGGGCTGAAGCTCCGCCGGGACGCCACCCAGGCCTCGCCGGACTGGGTGCTGATCGACGCCGGCGACCTCGTCGTGCACCTGTTCAAGCCCGAGGCGCGCGGCCTCTACGCGCTGGAGCGCATGTGGGGCCCGGAGAGCCCGGCCCCCGACCAGGACCGCACGCCATTGCCCGATGACGGCGCCGGCGGCTCCACCGCGACGGAAGACGACGACGAGTAGGCTCGCGATCGTCGCGATCGGCCGGCTGAAGCCCGGCCCGGAGCGCGACCTCTACGACCACTACGCCGCGCGGCTGCGCCCGCCGCCGGTGGTGACCGAGGTGTCGGAGGCGCGCGGCAGCGCCGCGGAGCTGCGCCGGCGCGAGGGCGCAGCGCTGCTCGCCGCGCTGCCGGACAATGCGCTTGCCGTCGCCATGGACCTCGGCGGAGAGGCGCCGGGCAGCGAGGGTTTCGCCGCGCTGCTGGAGCGCTGGACGGCGACGGGCAAGCCGGTGTGCTTCGTCATCGGCGGCGCGGAGGGCCTCGACCCCGCCGTGCTGGCCCGTGCCGCGCACCGCCTCTCGCTCGGCCCGATGACCTGGCCGCATTTCCTGGTGCGCGGAATGCTCGCCGAGCAGCTCTACCGCGCCCAGGCGATCCGCACGAACCACCCCTATCACCGGGCGTGGCGCCCCGGCTGATCCGCTGGCACCCTTGCCCCGATTCGCGGAGACTTCGCCATGACGCTGCTGATCCTCGCCGCCGCGCTCTGGGTGTTCATCCATATCGGCGTGTCCGGGACGCGGCTGCGCGACACGGTCGTCGCGCGGCTCGGCGAGGGGCGTTTCGTGCTCGTCTTCTCGCTGGCCTCCGTCGCGTCCATCGCCCTGCTGGTGATCGCCTGGCAGAACGCGGAGACCACCTTCCTCTGGTCCGCGCCGTCCTGGCTGCGCTGGATCCTGGCGCTTCTGATGCTGCCGGCCTTCGTGCTGTTCATGGCGAGCCACAAGCGCAACCCGACCGCCGTCGGCAACAAGGGGCTCGGCGAGGAGCCGCGCGGCATCCAGCGCGTCACCCGCCACCCGATGCTGATGTCCTTCGCGCTCTGGGGGCTCGTGCACGTCGTCGGCAACGGCGACACGGCGAGCCTGGTGTTCTTCGGTGCCTTCCTGGTGACCGCGGTGGCCGGCATGCCGTCCATCGACGCCAAGCTCGCGCGGCGCAATCCGGAGGCCTGGCGCGGCTTCGCGGAGAAGACCTCGATCCTGCCCTTCGGCGCGATCCTGTCGGGCCGCAACCGGCTGGTCCTGTCGGAGATCGGCTGGATGCCGCCCGTGGTCGGCCTGATCCTCTGGATGGCGCTGCTGCATTTCCACCGCGGCATCTTCGGCGTGCCGGCTGTTTTCGTTTAGCCTCAAGCGCCGGCGCGGCCTCCGGCCGCTTGGCTGGCGCGCCGCAGACAGGGCGTGCCCGGCGGCGCTGATGGTCGCGGCGCGGCGGCCGCGTTGCGGCCGCATCCTTGGTGGTGGCGCCCCGTCCTCTGCGGGCACGCTGGCCCGTCGGGGGCGCGCCGCTTGAACTCCCGCGCGCCCCGCGCCAAACCCTTCCTCACC
>NZ_JAKJIB010000515.1 GCF_021864505.1 Falsiroseomonas oryziterrae | reverse complement strand
TGGCGCCGCCGCTCGGCGCGGCGGCGGCGCCGGGGGCGGCTACAGGCCCGGGCGCACCGTCACGGTGGGTGCGGGCTGCTGCACGACGGCGGCGGGCGGCTGCTGCGGCACCACCACGGTCGCCTGCTGCGGCGGGCGGTCACGCTCGACATAGGTGCAGGCGCCGAGCGTGAGTGCGACGGCGGCGAGCACGAAGGGCATACGCGTCATGCGATCCTCCTCCGGATGGGGTCAGCGGGGCGTTAACCGTTGCGCCCCGCGGACGTGGCTCGCGCCGTGCCTGATATTCGCGTGACCCGAACCGATCCTCCGCGCCCGCGGCTGCGGCGCGGCACAGCGTGCCGCGTTGGGACGCGCAAGGTGCCGAGGGACCGGGCCCGATCAAGCCGGAGGCCAATGATGCGATCGATTCCCGTTGCGGCGCTGCTCGTTCTTCCCGTCGCCCTGCCCGCGGCGGCGCAGGAGCGTGCAACCGGCGCGGTCACCCTCGAACAACCGGCGCCGCAGCCGCGCGGCGTGATCGTCGAACAGGACGGGCGTCCGTTGACAGGCGTGGTGGGGCCGGGTGGCGCGGTGGACATTCGCGGCGCCAACGTCGTGGTGATCGAGGAGACGCCGCGCGCGACGAAGCTGACGGTGCGCAACGACGTGCTGTTCGACTTCGATCGCGCCGAGCTTCGGCCGGAGGCGGCGGAGGCGTTGCAGCGCGTGGCGGAGCTCATCCGTCAGCGCGCGCCGCGCGCCGTGCGCATCGTCGGCCACACCGATTCCGTCGGCTCCGACAGCTACAACCGGACCTTGTCGGAACGCCGCGCCGCCAGCGTGGAGCGCTGGCTCTCGGCCAATGCCGCGGGGCTGCCGCCGCTGCGGGCCGAAGGCCGCGGCGAGGCGGAGCCGGTGGCCGCGAACGAGGTGGATGGCCGCGACAACCCGGAAGGGCGGCAGCGCAACCGGCGCGTCGAGGTGCTGCTGGAGCGGTGACGCGGGCGGTTCCCCAGACAGCCGATCCGTCGTAGGTCTCGGCGCAGGCCCCTGTGGCGGAACGGTAGACGCAGGCGACTCAAAATCGCTCGCCCGAGAGGGTGTGGGAGTTCGAATCTCCCCGGGGGCATGTTCCGCTGCCTGTCACGCCGGCGCCGCTGCCAGGCGGGCCGATCCACGTGAACCATCGCCGTGCTCGTACCGCCCCATCGCGCCCCTCGCGCAGCCTTGAGGGTTGACAGGGCGCGCAATCGTTTGCAGAAGGGCGGCTGTGGCCAGCCCACTCCGGAACGACCAGGACGCCTCGCGCATGACGACCGTCGCCCCAGATGCCGCCCGCCCCGTGACGCCGCCCGAGAGCGCCCGGTCGCTGCGCTTCGCGGCCTTCGGTGGGCCTGAGGTGCTCTCGCTCGGCCAGGTGCCGGTGGCTGCGCCGGAGCCGGGCGAGGCGCTGGTCGCGGTGCGCGCCGCCTCCATCAACCCGTCCGACGTGAAGAACGTCGCCGGGCGCATGCGGCAGACGGTGCCGCCGCGCACCCCGGGGCGCGACTTCGCCGGCATAGTGCTGGACGGTCCGCCGGAGTGGATCGGCGCCGAGGTCTGGGGCACGGGGGGCGACATCGGCTTCACGCGCGACGGCAGCCATGCGGAACTGCTGCGCCTGCCGGTCGGGGGACTCTCCCGCAAGCCGTCCAATCTTTCCTTCCAGCAGGCTGCCTCGGTCGGGGTGAACTACGTCACCGCGCTGCTCGGCCTCGACTACGCGGAGCTCAAGGCGGGCGAGACGCTGCTGGTGATCGGCGCGACGGGCGGTGTCGGCGGCGCTGCCTGCGCGATCGCGGCCGGGCGCGGCGCGCGCGTCATCGCGGCCAGCCGCGGCGCCCCG
>NZ_JAKJIB010000514.1 GCF_021864505.1 Falsiroseomonas oryziterrae | reverse complement strand
CGCAGCGCGCCGTCGCGCCGGAGGTGCGGATCGGCGAGCAGCCCGGCGGCCTCGATCGCCGCCGCTGGCGTGCTTTGCGCCGCGGCGACGCGCCGAGCGAGCGCACGCTCGACCTGCACGGCCGGCGGGTGAACGACGCGCATGCGGCGCTGCGATCCTTCCTGCATGATGCGGCGATGGACGGCATCCGCACCGTGACGGTCGTCACCGGCAAGGGCCCGCAGCCGGATGGCGGCATCCTCAAGCGCGAATTGCCGCACTGGCTGAACGCACCCGACCTGCGCCCCCTGGTGCTCGGCGCCGCCCATCCCCACCCGACGAACACCGGCGCCGTGAACATCCTGCTGCGCAAGCGCAGGCAGCACCGATGACTCCTCGACACCAGGCACATGACGCACGGCCGCCAAAGGCGGCCCGCGCCGCGACCGACCGCAGCGTCGGGCGCACCACGTCTGCGGCGCGCAAGCGTCACGCCGAAGGCGTGCCTCCGGCACGACGCCGCCGGAGGCGGCGCCCGGCGCCTGAGGGCACACACATTCGCCGCGCAAGGCAAGGCCGCGGATGCGGCCGCCCGCCGCTTGAGGGCACAAATACATGACCCCCTTCGGCGCGCGCCTCCGTCAGCTTCGCCGCCAGCGCCGCGTCAAGCTGAAGGACCTCGCCGCGCATCTGCAGGTCTCCTCCGCCTATCTCTCGGCACTGGAACACGGGCATCGCGGCCGTCCCTCCGCCGGCCTGGTGCACCAGGTGAACGAGTTCTTCGGCCTGATCTGGGACGAGGCGGAGGAGCTGGCGGAGCTGGCCCGCATCTCCCACCCCAGGGTCAGCGTGGACACCGCCGGGCTCTCGCCGGAGGCAACGGCGCTGGCCAATCGCCTCGCGGAATCGATTCGCCGGCTGACCCCGCAGACAGTCGCGGCGATGCACGCGCTGCTCGACCGCGAGGCACCACCGGAGAAGCCCCGCCTGCGGCGCGCTGCCGGGCGCTGACACAGACAACACGCGCACTCCGCCGGCTTCGCGCGGCCCCCCTGTTGCGCTTTCATGACAGTTTGGTTGCAGGGAATGCCGCGTGCCCGCCGAGGTGATGCTGCTCGTGCTGCTCGGCGCCGCGCTGCACGCAAGCTGGAACGCGCTGGTGAAGTCGGGCGCGGACAAGCTGCTCGACACCGCGCTCGTCGTCGCCGGATCGGCGGCGCTCGCCGTCGTCGCGCTGCCCTTCCTGCCGCAGCCGGCGCCGCCGAGCTGGCCGATGCTCGTCGCCTCCGGCGTCATCCATCTCGCCTACTTCGCGCTCGTCGCCGCGGCCTATCGCGCCGGCGACATGAGCCTCGCCTACCCCCTGATGCGCGGCACGCCGCCGCTCATCGTCGCGGTAGCCGCCACCTTGCTGCTGGGCGAGCAGCTGCGCCCGCTCGCCTGGGCCGGCATCGCGCTGGTCTGCGCCGGCGTGCTGGCGATGGCGATCCGGCGCGGCGCGCGGGGCGACGGCGGCACGGTGGCCCTCGCGCTGGCCAATGCGGGCGTCATCGCGACCTACACGCTGGTGGATGGCGTCGGCGCGCGGCTGTCGGGCGCGCCGGTCGCCTACACCCTCTGGGCGTTCCTGCTGACCGCGGCATGCTTCCTGCCCTTCGTCGCCTGGCAACGGCCGGGCGAGCTGGCGCCGCACCTCCGCGCGCGCTGGCGGATCGGGCTCGGCGCGGGCGCCTGCACGGTCGGGTCCTATGCGCTGGCGCTCTGGGCCATGACGCAGGCGCCGATCGCCCCCGTCGCGGCGCTGCGCGAGACCTCCATCCTGTTCGGCGTCGCCCTCGCGGCGCTGGTCCTGCGGGAACGCCCGACGCGCGCGCGGCTGGCCGGCGCCGCCCTGATCGCGGCCGGCG
>NZ_JAKJIB010000513.1 GCF_021864505.1 Falsiroseomonas oryziterrae | reverse complement strand
GAGGGTCGCGGCGTCGCCGTCGAAGGGTCGCGCGCCGTGGCGGCCGAGAGGATCGGGGAGAACCCGGAGGCGCTGCGCGACGTGCCGCCGCCGGCGGAGCCGCGCTCGCCCGCCGACACGCGCCGGCGCTGATGAGCGGGACGCCCGCGGAGGCGCCGGCGCGCCGCGGCTTCTTCCGGCAGTTCTGGCGCATCGTCCGCGGCTACTACACCTCGCCCGGCGACCGGCGGCGCGCCTGGCTGCTGACGGCGGCGGTGGTGTTCTTCACCGTGCTGCAGATCGCGGTGCAGGTGCGCTTCAACCTCTGGAACCGCGACTTCTTCAACGCGCTCGAGAACCGCGACCGCGTCGCCTTCTACGGCCAGCTCTGGACGCTGCTGCTGCTGGTGCTGGGCGCGATGGGGACGGCGGTGGCGGCGCTCTGGGCGAAGCAGATGCTCTCGCTCGACTGGCGCCGCTGGCTCGTGCAGGACCTGCAGGCGCGCTGGCTGCGCGGCGGGCTGCACTACCAGCTCAACTTCATGCCCGACGCGGCGGACAACCCCGACCAGCGCATCAGCGAGAACACGCGCTGGGCGACGGCGATGGCGGTGGACCTGCTGATCGGCCTGCTCGGCTCGATCCTGACGCTGGTCTCCTTCCTCGGCATCCTCTGGACGCTGTCGGGGCCGCTGAACGTGGCGCTCGGCGCCTACGAGTTCGACGTGCCCGGCTACATGGTCTGGGCGGCGCTGCTCTATGCGTTGGTCGGCAGCGTCATCACGATGATCCTCGGCGCGCCGATGGTGGGCATCAACATCCGCCGCAACGAGGCCGAGGGCGACCACCGCTTCGCACTGATCCGCATGCGCGAGAACAGCGAGGGCATCGCGCTGATCCGCGGCGAGCCGGACGAGGATCGCGGCCTGCGCGCCGCCTTCGCCCGCGTGGTCGCGGTGATGAAGGACCTCTACGGGCGCGAGCGGGCGTTGATGTACCTGACCTCCGCCTACGGGATGATCGCCGGCGTGGTGCCGATCATCGTGGCGAGCCCGCGCTACTTCGCGGGCGCGATCACGCTCGGCGTGCTCATGCAGATCACCCAGGCCTTCCTCGAGGTGACGCGCAGCCTGAACTGGTTCGTGGACAAGTTCCCCCTGCTGGCCGACTGGCGCAGCCACATCGAGCGCGTCGCGGCGCTGGAGGACACCTTCGAGACGGCCGAGGAGCTGGAGGCCGACCAGACGATCGACCTGGTCGTCGGGCCCACCGAGGACGGGCGGGAGGTCCTGGCCTTCCGCAATCTGCAGGTCGGCCATGCCGACGGCAACGTCGTGATCCAGGACGCCAACGCGGAGATCGAGGCGGGCGAGAAGGTGCTGATCGTCGGCGAGAGCGGCACCGGCAAATCGACGCTGTTCCGGGCGGTCGCGGGGCTGTGGCCCTGGGGGTCCGGCGAGATCCGCACCCCGCCGCGGGAGAAAATGTTCTTCATGCCGCAGCGGCCCTACATGCCGATCGGCTCGCTCCGCGCCGCGCTCGCCTATCCGGCCGCCGCGAAGCGCTTCCCCGACGCCGCCATGGCGGCCGCGCTGGAGCGCTGCGAGCTGGCGCACCTGGTCCCCCGCCTCGACGATGAGGAGCGCTGGGACCGCGTGCTCTCGCTTGGCGAGCAGCAGCGGCTGGCCTTCGCCCGCCTGCTGCTGCACCGGCCGCGCTGGGTTTTCCTGGACGAGGCGACGGCCGCGCTCGATGAGGAGAACCAGGACAGCATGATGCGGCTGTTCCGCGAGGAGCTGGCCGACAGCGCGCTGGTCTCGATCGGCCACCGCCCGGGGCTCGATGCCTATCACGACCGCACCCTGCACCTGGCACGCGCGCCGGACGGGGCGCGGCTCGAGGTGCGCC
>NZ_JAKJIB010000512.1 GCF_021864505.1 Falsiroseomonas oryziterrae | reverse complement strand
AGCTCTTCGGATCAGCGAGCGGGCGGATGACCGCCGCTTCCACCTCCGGTCGCGCGGCCGCGTCGAGCAGCAGGGCGTCGCAGAGCGCGGCGAGTTCCGCCTGGCGCGCGTCGCGGCCGGCGACATAGGCGTGTCCGACGCGCCCGTCGGGCAGGCGCACGGCGCAGCGCGTGACCGTCATCTCGCCCAGGTTGAAGGGCGCGCCGTCCCCGCCGGCACGGCCGCGCACCATGACCAGCCCGGTCTCGGGGCCGCGCAGGCGGGTATGCGGCGGCGCCGGCGGCAGGGTCGCGAGACAGGCGAGGATGTCGTCCGCGCTGGCGCGGGCCAGCACGCCCATCCATCGTTGGCGGTCTGCGGTGGCGTCGGGATCGGTCATGGCGGTCCGAAATTTGTCTAGACGACTAGTCGTCCATCCCTCTATGGGTCAAGCTGAAACTGCCATCCCGCACCGCTCCGGAGGTTGAAGTTTCGATGACGGAGGCCGCCCCGCAGCCCGGCCCGCTCGCGCGCCGCGAGGGCGTGTCGCTGTGGCGCCAGATCCAGCTCGCGCTGGAGGGCGAGATCGCGGCTGGCCGATGGGGGCCCGGCGCGCGGCTCCCGACCGAGGCGGAGCTGACCGCCCGCTTCGGCGTGAACCGCCACACAGTCCGCCGCGCGATGGAGGAGCTCGAGGCGCGCGGCCTCGTGCGGGTGGAGCAGGGCCGCGGCAGCTTCGTGGCGGAGGACGTGCTGGACTACCGGCTCGGTCCGCGCACGCGCTTCTCGGAGAACATCCGCCGGCAGAACCGCGAGCCGGAAGGGCGGCTGATTCGCGTCGCCGAGATGCCGGCCGAGGCATCGCTCGCCGAGGCGCTCGGCATCCGGCGCGGACGGCCGGTGATCGTGGCGGAGCGCCTGGCGCTCGCGAACGGACGGCCGGTCGTGCTCGGCACGCATCACTTCCCGGCCGCGCGCTTCGGGCGCCTGCCGGAGCTGCTGGCGGCCAACCCCTCCATCACCGCGGCGCTGGCCGCCTGCGGCGTGCCGGACTACCGGCGGCAGGTGACGCGCATCACCGCGCGGCTGCCGACGCCGGAGGAGGCGGAGCTGCTGCAGCAGTCGCGAAACCGGCCGGTGCTCGTCACCGAAGCGGTGAACACCGACCCGCAGGGCGCGGTGGTGGACGTGACCATCGCCCGCTACGCCGCGGGGCGCGTGCAGCTCGTCGTGGAGTCGTGACGGTGGATTGGCTGATCGCGGGCGGCGAGGCGCTGCTCGACGGGCGCCTGGCGCGTGCCGATGTGGCGCTCCGCGCCGGGCTGGTGGCCGATGCCGCGCCGGGCGCGCGAGTCTTCGACGCGACCGGGTTGCTGGTCATGCCGGGCCTCGTTGACATCCATGGCGATGCGCATGAGCGGCAGATGCAGCCGCGGCCCGGCGTCGGCGTGCCGCCCGCCGTCGCCATGCGCGACAGCGCGGCCCAGCTGCTGGCCGCCGGCATCACCACGGCCTTCCTTGGCGTGACGCTGTCCTGGGAGCCGGGGCTGCGCGGCATCGAGGCCTGGCGCGCGACGCTGTCGGCGGTCGAGGCGGCGCGCGCGCATGCGGGCGTGGATCTGCGCATCCATTGCCGCTTCGAGGCCGACAATCTCGACGTGCTCGACGAGCTGCTGGAGGACATCGCGGCAGGTCGCGTGCAGCTGCTCGCCTACAACGACCACACCCCCGGCATCGTGAAGAAGCTGCGCGACCCGGCGCAGGCATCGAAGTATGCCGGGCGTGCAGGCAGCACGACGGAGGCCTTCGTGGCGCTCGCCGAGCGCGCATGGTCGCGCCGCGCGGAGGTGCCGGCGGCGCAGGCGCGGCTTGGCGCGGCGGCGCGCGCGGCCGGGATCCCGAAGCGGATCGGGA
>NZ_JAKJIB010000511.1 GCF_021864505.1 Falsiroseomonas oryziterrae | reverse complement strand
CGCGGCGTCGAGCCGCGAGAGGATCCGCCGCGCTTCCAGCGTGCCGGCCGCCAGCGCCATCGCGCCTCGCGCCGCCGCGGCCGCGCCGCGCCCGGCGAGCCCAGACCCCTTCAGCACGAACCGCTCGGCGCCGCCGAAGGCGGGGCTCTCGAAGGCGGCGCTGCGGGCATCGGTCATCAGCGCGATCCGCTCGCCGCGCGCGACGAGCTCGGCCGCCAGCGCCTCGGCCGGGAACAGATGACCGCCGGTTCCGCCGGCGGCGATTACGATCGGACGAGCTGCCGGCCCGCGCATCATCGCGCCTCCGGTCGGCGGAGCGCCTGCGACGCGCGGACCCGGGACTCGGCGGCGCCCATCAGCGCTCCTCCTCGACGCGCGAGAGGCGGCGGCGCGTCAGCGCCAGCAGGAACCCCATCCCGAGCGCGATCGCGAGCACGGAGGAGCCGCCATAGCTCACGAAAGGCAGCGTCATGCCCTTGGTCGGGATGAGGTGGAGCGAGGAGGCCATGTTGACGAAGGCCTGCAGCCCGAACTGCGTCAGCAATCCCGCCGCCGCAAGCACGACGAACAGGTCCGTCTCGCCGAGCAGCCGGACCAGCCCACGCACCACGACGAAGGCGAAGAGGCCGAGGATCAGCAGGCAGATGACGAGGCCGAATTCCTCGCCCGCCACCGCGAAGACGAAGTCGGCATGCGCGTCGGGCAGCACGTTCTTCACCCGCCCCTCGCCGGGGCCGCGGCCGAGCAGCCCGCCATGGCCGAAGGCCTCGAGCGCCACGCTCACCTGGTAGTTGTCGCCCGATTCCGGGTTGATGAAGCGGTGCACGCGCGACTGGACGTGCGGGAAGAGCATGTAGGCGAGGCCGGCGCCGAAGAGGCCGAGCGCGCCGACGAAGCCGACCACGAAGAGGTTGAGTCCCGCGACGAAGAACTGCGCGAAGAACACCGCCGTGAT
The DNA here is from genome assembly GCF_021864505.1 of Falsiroseomonas oryziterrae. Classification (GTDB taxonomy): domain Bacteria; phylum Pseudomonadota; class Alphaproteobacteria; order Acetobacterales; family Acetobacteraceae; genus Falsiroseomonas; species Falsiroseomonas oryziterrae. The sequence goes on along the minus strand of NZ_JAKJIB010000511.1, from coordinate 942 downwards.
GACCAGCAGCATGCCGATGTCGGGCTGCCCCTTCATCAGCACCGCGATCAGCAGGAAGATCACGATCGCGAGCAGCGTGGCGCCGTGCCGGCGATTGACCTTGCCCTCGGCGATCAGCCAGGCGGCGACGATCGCGAAGGAGGGCTTGAGGAACTCCGACGGCTGGAGCGAGCCGAACCCCGGCAGGCTCAGCCAGCGCCGCGCACCCTTGATCTCGACGCCCATCACCAGCGTCGCGGCCACCAGCAGCAGCGAGCCGCCGAGGCCGAGCCAGCCAAGCAGCCGGACCTGGCGGATGGACAGCATGGAGACGGCCACCATCAGCGTCGTCGCGGCGGCGAGGTAGATGATCTGCCGCGCGAAGAACATGTTGCGCGAGGAGGCGCCGATGCGCTCCGCCACGGCCGGCGAGGCGGCGAGCATCATCACGTAGCCGAAGCCGACCAGCGCGAGCAGCGCGGCCAGCGTCCAGCGGTCGATGGTCCACCACCAGCGGCCCAGGGTGGAGGTGTCGGCGCGCGAGACGGCCATCAGGCGGCCCTCCCCAGATCGTCGGCCATGAGCGCCTGCACCAGCGCGCGGAAGCGGTCGCCCCGCGCGTCGAAGCCGCTGAACTGGTCGAAGCTGGCGCAGGCGGGCGAGAGCAGCACCACCGGCGCCGCGCCGCCCCGCGCGTCCGCGGCGGCGCCCTGCACGGCGGCCTCCAGCGTGCCCGCGACCTCGTGCGGCACGCCATGCGCGGCAAGCGTCGCGGCCAGCATCGGCGCGTCGCGTCCGATCAGCAGCGCGCGGGCGATGCGCGGGAAGTACGGCGCGAGGCTCTCGATCCCGCCTTCCTTCGCGATGCCGCCGGCGATCCAGACGACGCGGTCGTAGGAGCCGAGAGCACGTGCCGCGCTGTCGGCATTCGTGGCCTTGCTGTCGTTGACGAAGACGACGCCG
>NZ_JAKJIB010000510.1 GCF_021864505.1 Falsiroseomonas oryziterrae | reverse complement strand
GATGCTCGCGCCGCCCGTGCCTGTCGGCTCGGCGCAGGCGGCCTCGCTCGATGGGCTACGGCCACCGACGCCGCGATGACGCCCTTCCCCCCCGCACCCGACGCGCCCCCCCCGGGCCGGACGATCGGCCGGACCATCGGCCAGGATCGCCCACGCAACGAGATCGTGAAGGTCACGCGGCCGGAGCTTGCGCGCCGCGCCATCCTGCAGCGCACCCGCACGCGCCTGATCCTGGCCGCCTCCGGCTTCGGCGTGCTGTTCGGCGCGGTCGCGCTCGGCCTGGCCGACGCCATGGTGCTCGATCCCGCGCAGCCGCGCCGCCTGCACGCGATGGCCGCGATGCAGCGCCCGGTGGAGCACCAGCCGCAGCGCGCGCCGATCACCGACCGCAACGGCGAGATCCTGGCCGTCTCGCTGCCGGTCACCGCGCTCTACGCGAACCCGCGCGAGATCGAGAACCCGGCCGAGGTGGCACGCCGCCTGGTGCGCGTCCTGCCGCAGTTGGACGAAGAACGCGTCGCGGCACGGCTGACCGGCGACCGGCAGTTCGCCTACATCGCGCGCGCGCTGACGCCGCGCGAGCAGCAGGCGGTGAACTCCCTCGGCGTTCCCGGTCTCTACTTCGAGCAGGCGGAGCGCCGCGCCTATCCGCAGGGCCGCTCGGCCGCGCACATCCTCGGCGGCGTCGACGTGGACGGCAACGGCATCGCCGGCATCGAGCGCTACTTCGACGAAAGGCTGCGCGGCCGCCGCGGCGATCCGCTGCGGCTGTCGATCGACGTCCGCGTCCAGCTCGCGCTGCGCGACGCGGTGCTGCGCGCGATGGGCGAGTTCAACGGCATCGGCGGCGCCGGCATCCTGATGGACGTCGCCACCGGCGAGGTGATCGGCATGGTCAGCCTGCCGGACTTCGACCTCTCCGACCCGGTGCGGCGCGACGAGCTGAACGTCCGGCGCGAGGAGGCGGGCTACAACCCGCGCTTCAACCGCGCGACGGTGGGCGTCTACGAGCCCGGCTCGACCTTCAAGCTGTTCACCGCCGCGGCCGCGCTCGACTTCGGCGTGATGCAGCCCTGGAACGGCTTCGACGCCTCGCGCCCGATCCGCATCGGCCGGCACGAGATCAACGACTTCCGCGGCAAGAACCGCTGGCTCGCGCTGCCGGAGATCATCGCCTACTCGTCGAACCTCGCCTCCGCGCACATGGCGGTCGCGATCGGCATCCAGCGCCACCGCGAATTCATGGTGCGCATGGGGATGGGCTCGCGCCTGCAGCTCGAACTGTCGGAAAGCGCCCTGCCGCTGATCCCGACGCCGCAGAACTGGCGCGAGATCAACACCATGACGATCGGCTTCGGCCACGGCATCTCGGTCACGCCGCTGCATGTCGTCACCGGCGTCGCCGCCCTGGCCAATGGCGGCATCTACCGCCAGCCGACGCTGATCGCCCGCCCGCCCGGCGAGCCGGTGGAGGGCGTCCGCGTGATCAGCGAGCGCACGAGCGAGATCATGCGGCGGCTGATGCGCGCCGCCGTCACCGAGGGCTCCGGCCGCGGCGCCGAGGTTCCGGGCTACTTCGTCGGCGGCAAGACCGGCACGGCGCAGAAGACCGGCCCGCGCGGCGGCTACCTGGAAGGCAAGCGCATCGCCGCCTTCGTCGGCGCCTTCCCGATGAACGCGCCGCGCTACGCGATCTACATCATGGTGGACGAGCCGAAGCCGAACGCCCGCAGCCAGGGCTTCGCGACCGCCGGCTGGGTCGCCGCGCCAGCCGCCGGCATGGCGATCCGCGCCGTCGCGCCGATCCTCGGCATGGTGCCGGAGACGGATCGCGCGGCCGAGATCCAGGCGTCCATCGCCATCCCGATGAACGGCCGCATCGCCGCCCCGCCCCGCCCCGCCGGCGCGCCCGCAAC
>NZ_JAKJIB010000051.1 GCF_021864505.1 Falsiroseomonas oryziterrae | reverse complement strand
ATGTCCTGCTCGGGCTCGCGGTGGCGGCGCTGCTGCTGCCGCGCCTCCTGGCCCGCCTGGCGGGCGGGGCGCCCGAGGCGGCCGGCCCGGCCTGGGAGCGTCGGCTGGCTGCGGCGGCGCATCTGCTGCTCTATGCCCTCATGCTCGCGGTGCCGGCGACCGGTCTCGGGCTCGCGATGTCGGGCCGCGCGCCGGTGTCGGTGCTTGGGCTGTTCGAGCTGCCGAACATGCTCGCGCCCCATGGACTGCGCCGTCCGCTGGGCGGCCTGCACGAGGTGCTGTCGAACATCATGCTCGGCGCCATCGCGCTGCACGTCGCCGCGACGCTCTGGCACGCGCTGGTGCGGCGGGATGGCGTGATGCGGCGGATGCTGCCGGGGCGCGCGGCTTAGCTATCCGCCGCAGGCCAGGATCGCCGCGGCGAGGTCCTCGCCGGCCCAGCCGACCGACTTGAAGACGGTGATCTCGTCGCGGCGCGTGCGCCCCGGATGTGCGCCCCGGCAGAGCTCGGCGAGGTCGGCGGCGACATGCGACTCGGCGATGGCGCCCTCGGCGATCGCCTGGACCACGTCGCCCGCCTCGCCGAGGCCGCCGGCGCGGGTGTCCACGACGAGCGTCGCCCGCGCGAGCAGCGCCGAATCGCTCTCCCGCATGGTGGGACGGAAGGCGCCCACGAGGTCGACATGGGTGCCGGGCTCGACGTCCGCGCCACGGATCAGCGGCGCCTCGGCAAGCGTCGCGGCGGAGACGATGTCGAAGCCGCGCGGATCGATGGTCGCGGCCGCGCGCGCCGGCAGCCCGTGCGCCGCGAGGCGCGTGGCGAGCCGCGCCGCGTTGTCACCGTTGCGTGACCAGATCGCGACCTCGGCGATCGGGAACCGGGCGCACCAGGCTTCGGCGAGCGCGGTCGCCACGCGCCCGGCGCCGAGGATCAGCAGCCGACGGCTGTCCGGCCGCGCCAGGAAGCGGCCTGCGAGCGTGCTCGCGGCGGCGGTCCGCCGGTCCGTCAGTTCACCGCCGTCGAGCAGCGCGACAGGCTCGCCGGTGCCGGCGTCCGAAAGCAGGTAGGAGGCCTGCACCGCCGGCAGTCCGCGCGCGCCGTTGCCGGGCAGGACGTGCACGATCTTCACGCCGGTGAAGCGACGGCCGGACCTGCCGGGCGCCTGCCCGGCCGACTGCCACGCGGGCATCAGCAGCAGCATCCCCTCGGGCGCGCCGTCCTGGCGCAGCGGATGCCGGTGGCGGAGCGGCGCCTCGCACCCGTCGCGGAACATCGCGGCCAGCGCGTCCTCCAGCGCGTGCCACGGCAGGGTGCGGCGGAGATCCTCCGGGCCGATCATGCGCATGCGGGTCATCTCCTGCCGTCGTGACCTCGTGTTGCATCGCGCCGGCGTGTTCGTGAAGAGGCTGTCATTTGACGGAAGGCGTATGGCGCCGTGAAAGATGAACAGTCCGGGACGAGTCCGGGGGTTTCGACCCGGCTGTCGCGACGTGACGTACCGCGAGCCATGCCGTGCTGCGCATGCGCTCGCCAAAAGGAGAAGACGAGATGAAGGCCATGCGCCTTTCAGTGACCCGCGCCGTCGGGGGTGCCGCCCTTGCCTTGGCGATGACCGTGCCAGCCCTTGCCCAGGCCCCTGCCGCACCGGCGGCCGGGGGCTCGCCCACCCTCGATGCGATCCGCGCGCGCGGCACGCTGATCTGCGGCGTGAATACCGGGCTTGCCGGCTTCGCGCAGCCCGACAGCCAGGGCGTCTGGCGCGGCTTCGATGTCGATTACTGCCGTGCCGTGGCGCTGGCGCTGTGGAACGACGCGAATCGCGTGCGCTACGTCCCGACCACGGCGCAGAACCGCTTCACCGCGCTGCAGTCCGGCGAGGTCGACATGCTGGCGCGCAACACGACCTGGACGCTGTCGCGCGACACCTCGCTCGGCTTCGACTTCACCGGCATCAATTTCTATGACGGCCAGGGCTTCATGGTGAAGGCCTCGACCGGCGTGCGCACCGCGCGTGAGCTGGAAGGGGCCACGATCTGCGTGCAGCCAGGCACGACGACCGAGCAGAACCTGACCGACTGGGCCCGGTCCAATCGCATCCGCTTCACCCCGGTGGTGATCGAGCGGCTGGAGGAGGTCGTGCAGGCCTATGTCGCCGGGCGCTGCGACGCCTACACGACCGACGTCTCGGGCCTCGCCGCGACGCGCTCGGCCCAGCCCAATCCGCGCGAGCACAGCATCCTGCCCGACGTGATCTCCAAGGAGCCGCTCGGGCCGCTGATCCGCCATGGCGACCAGCGCTTCGCCGACCTGCTGCGCTGGATCCATTTCGGCCTGATCGGCGCCGAGGAACTCGGCATCACCGCCGCGAACGTCCAGCAGCGCGCCTCCGACGCGAACCCGGAGGTCCAGCGCATGCTCGGCCGCACCGGCGACCTCGGTCGGATGCTTGGCGTGGACAATGCCTGGATGGTGAACATCATCCGTGGCGTCGGAAACTACGGCGAGATCTTCGCCCGCAACCTCGAGCCGATCGGCATCCAGCGCGGTCCGAACGCGTTGTGGACCACTCCGGGCGGGCTGCAATACGCCCCGCCCTTCCGCTGATCGGCAGGCGCGCGGGCGTCTGCCCGCGCGCGAGACTCCCGCGGCCCTGGCCGCGGGTCCCCGGCCCCGGCCGCGTCCCGTGCGCGGCCGGTGCGCCGAGACAGGAACGACCGCATGTCCGCCACGACCGACCCGCGCCTCGCCTCCTCCGGGCCGCCGAGGCGCCCGCTACGCCTCTCCTGGGGCGACGAGCGCGTGCGTGGCATCGTCTGGCAGGTGCTCGTCGTCGGCCTCATCGGCACGATCATCTGGTGGCTCTGGCAGAACACCGTCCACAACCTCGAGGTCCGTCGGATCGCCACCGGCTTCGGCTTCCTGAGCCGGGAGGCCGGGCTGCCGATCGGCGAGAGCCTGATCGACTACGAGCCGACCGACACCTATCTGCGCGCGCTGACCGTCGGCGTGCTGAACACGCTGAAGGTCGCGGTGATCGGCGTCGTGCTGGCCACCATCCTCGGCACGCTGATCGGAATCGCGCGGCTGTCGAACAACTGGCTGCTGTCGAAGCTCGCCGGCGTCTACATCGAGGTGATCCGCGACCTGCCGCTGCTGCTGCAGCTGCTGTTCTGGTACACGATCCTGCAGGGCCTGCCCGGGCCGCGCCAGGCGCTGAACCCGGTGCCGAACGTCTTCCTCTCGAACCGCGGCATGAAGCTGCCCTGGATCGAGTGGACCTCGGCGCACTGGCTCGCGCTGGCCGCGATGGTCGTCGGCGTCGCGGTGACCTGGCTCTACGCGCGCGTCATGCGCCAGCGCCAGTACCAGGACGGCCAGCCGCGCAGGATCTGGCCCGTCGGGGTGGCGCTGATCCTCGGCCTGCCGCTTGCGGTCTGGGCGGCGCTCGGCGCGCCCTTCACCCCCGACCTCCCCGCGCTGCGCGGCTTCAACTTCCGCGGCGGCATCACCGTCAGCCCCGAATTCTTCGCCCTGCTGATCGGCCTCGTCACCTACACCGCGGGCTTCATCGCCGAGATCGTGCGCGCCGGCATCCAGTCCGTGCAGCACGGGCAGTGGGAAGCCGCGCAGGCGATCGGCCTGAAGCGCGGCGAGATCCTGCGCAAGATCGTGCTGCCGCAGGCGCTGCGCGTGATCGTCCCGCCGATGACCTCGCAATACCTGAACCTGACGAAGAACAGCAGCCTCGCGGTCGCGATCGGCTACCAGGACATCGTCAGCATCGCCAACACGACGCTGAACCAGACGGGCCAGGCGATCGAGGGCATCGCGATTATCATGCTCGTCTACCTGACCATCAGCCTGAGCATCAGCCTCTTCATGAACTGGTACAACGCGCGCATCGCGCTGGTGGAGCGCTGACATGAGCGACGTCACGCTGAACACCGCCGTCGCCGGCGTCCCGCACGACGCCTCCGCGCCGCGCTCTGCGCCGATCCGCCAGACGGGCGCCATCGCCTGGGTGCGCCAGAACCTGTTCGCCACTTGGCTGTCCACCGCGGTCACGCTGCTGCTGGCCTATCTGATCCTGCGCTGGACGGTCGGCTTCATCGAATGGGCCTTCCTCAACGCGATCTGGGAGGTGCCCGTCGTCAACGGCCAGGCGCAGACCCAGGCCTGCCGCGAGATGCGCGGCACCGGCGCCTGCTGGGCGGTGATCAACGAGAAGCACCGCTTCATCCTGTTCGGCACCTACCCCTTCGAGCAGCACTGGCGGCCGGCGCTGGTCTGCGTGCTGTTCGTCGCGCTCTACATCGTCTCCGCGATGCGGCGCTTCTGGAACTGGACGCTGGTGCCGATCTGGATCGTCACGCTGACGGTCATCGGGATCCTGATGTGGGGCGGGATCCTCGGCCTGCCCTACGTCCCGCAGGAACGCTGGGGCGGGCTGCCGATCACGCTGATCCTCTCGACCTTCGGCCTCGCCCTCGCTTTCCCGCTGGCGATCCTCGTCGCGCTCGGGCGGCGGTCGAAGCTGCCGGCCATCAAGATCCTCTGCGTGCTCTATGTCGAGCTGATCCGCGGCGTGCCGCTGATCTCGCTGCTCTTCATGGCGAGCGTGATGTTCCCGCTCTTCCTCCCGGAGGGGATGAACATCGACAAGCTGCTCCGCGCGCAGGTCGCCATCACGCTCTTCGCCGGCGCCTACCTGGCGGAGGTGGTCCGCGGCGGCCTGCAGGCGCTGCCGCGCGGCCAGTACGAGGCGGCGGAGGCGCTCGGGCTCAGCTACTGGCAGAAGACCGGCCTCATCATCCTGCCGCAGGCGCTGCGGCTGGTGATCCCGCCGCTGGTCAACACCTTCATCGGCTTCTTCAAGGACACCTCGCTCGTCCTGATCATCGGGATCTTCGACCTGCTGACCGCCGGCAAGACGGCCATCGTCGAGCCGGCCTGGCAGGGCTTCGGCGTGGAGGTCTATGTCACGGTCGGCGTCATCTACCTGGTCTTCTGCTTCGCCATGTCGAAGTACAGCCAGGGGCTGGAACGCGACCTGAACCAGCACCGGAGGCGGTGACGATGCGCCCGAGGCGGGGTCCGCACGGCGGCCCGGCCGGATGGCCCGGCGCTTGCTTTCCCCGCCGGGACACCGCATCTGTGGCCGCAACGGACGGCCCAAGGCCGGGAGACAGGGGGTTCTGATCGATGGGTGAGACGGTCCTGGAGGCACCGGTTGCCTCCGCCATGCGCACCGACGCCCCGCCGGCCATCGTGCTGGAGGGCGTGAACAAGTGGTTTGGCGCGCTGCACGTCCTGCGCGACATCAACCTGCAGGTGGCGGCCGGCGAGCGCGTGGTGGTCTGCGGCCCCTCGGGTTCGGGCAAGTCCACCATGATCCGCTGCATCAACCGGCTCGAGCAGCACCAGGAAGGCAAGATCGTCGTGGACGGCATCGAGCTGACCGACGACCTGCGCAGCCTCGACGCCATCCGCCGCGAGGTCGGCATGGTGTTCCAGAGCTTCAACCTCTTCCCGCACCTGACGGTGCTGGAGAACTGCACCCTCGCGCCCATCTGGGTCCGCCGCATGCCGAAGAAGGAGGCGGAGGAGCTGGCGATGGAATACCTGACCCGGGTGCGCATCCCGGAGCAGGCGAAGAAGTATCCCGGCCAGCTCTCGGGCGGCCAGCAGCAGCGCGTGGCGATCGCGCGCGCGCTCTGCATGAAGCCCAAGATCATGCTGTTCGACGAGCCGACCTCCGCCCTCGACCCGGAGATGATCAAGGAGGTGCTGGACACCATGGTGATGCTGGCCTCCACCGGCATGACCATGATCTGCGTGACGCACGAGATGGGCTTCGCCCGCCAGGTCGCCGACCGCGTCGTGTTCATGGACCGCGGCGAGATCGTCGAGAGCGGCGAGCCGGAGGCGATCTTCAGCAATCCGCAGACCGACCGCCTGAAGCTGTTCCTGTCGCAGATCCTGCGGGGGCACTGACGGGCGCGACCGCCGCGGGGCGCCGCTTGCGCGCCGGCCCGTGGCGGTCCTAAGCGTTACGCGTTCCGCATCCGGAGCGCCACGTTGAGTCATCCTTCCGCCGCCGAGCGGCCCCTGACCAAGGCCGGCCTGATCGGGGTCCTCGGTGTCGTCTACGGCGATATCGGGACGAGCCCGCTCTACGCGCTGCGCGAATCCCTCGCACATTTCGCCGACGACGGGATCGAGCGCTGGGAGATCCTCGGGCTGCTCAGCCTGATCTTCTGGTCACTCATCCTCACGGTGACGATCAAATACGTCACCTTCGTGCTGCGCGCCGACAACAAGGGCGAAGGCGGCATCCTGGCGCTGATGGCGCTCGCCCAGCGCCATGCCCACACCGAGCGCGGCAAATGGATCGTCGCGCTGGTCGGCATCACCGGCGCGGCGCTGTTCTTCGGCGACGGCATCATCACCCCGGCGATCTCCGTGCTATCGGCCGTCGAGGGGCTGAAGGTGATCTCGCCCGCATTTGAGGAGGCGGTGATCCCGATCGCGCTCGGGATCCTGCTCGCGCTGTTCCTGGTGCAGTGGAAGGGCACCAGCAGCATGGGCCTGGTGTTCGGGCCGATCTGCGCGGTCTGGTTCGGCGTGCTCGGCCTGCTCGGCCTGATCGAGGTGGTGCAGCAGCCGGGCGTGCTGGTGGCCCTGTCGCCGCACTACGCGGTCGCCTTCTGCGCCCACTACAAGCTCGCCGCCTTCGTCGCCTTCGGCGCCGTCGTGCTGGCGGTCACGGGCGCGGAGGCGCTCTACGCCGACATGGGGCATTTCGGCCGCAAGCCGATCCGCGTCGCCTGGCTCGGCCTCGTGCTGCCGGCGCTCGCGCTCAACTATTTCGGCCAGGGCGCCCTGATCCTGACCCAGCCGGAGGCGGTCGAGAACCCGTTCTTCCTGCTCGCGCCCGAATGGTTCCGCCTGCCGCTCGTGGTGCTGGCGACCGCGGCCACCATCATCGCGAGTCAGGCGATGATTTCCGGCGCCTACTCGATCGCGCGGCAATGCGTGCAGCTCGGCTTCCTGCCGCGGCTGCAGGTGGTCCACACCAGCGAGACGGAGCAGGGCCAGATCTACATGCCGCAGGTCAACATGATGCTGCTGATCGGCGTCGTGATCCTGGTGCTGGAGTTCAAGGACAGCTCCTCGCTGGCGGCCGCCTACGGGCTGGCGGTGACTGGCACCTTCCTCTGCACCTCCTGCCTCGCGATCCTGGTCTTCCGTCGCGCCTTCCACTGGCCGTGGCTCGCGGTCGCCGTGGTGTTCGGGCCGCTCTGGCTGCTGGACGCCGCCTTCTTCGTCTCGACCGCGCTCAAGATCCCGCAGGGCGGGTACGTGCCGCTCGTGCTCGGCATCGTGCTGTTCTTCCTGATGCTGACCTGGAAGCAGGGGCGCGACCTGCTCTTCGCGCGCTTCCGCCAGGACAGCCTGCCGCTGAAGTCCTTCATCGCGCGCCTGCCGCAGAGCCGCACCGTGCGCGTCCCCGGGATCGCCGTCTTCATGACCGGACAGGCGGATTTCGTGCCGGGCGCGCTCCTGCACAACCTGAAGCACAACAAGGTGCTGCACGAGCGGGTGCTGTTCGTGACGGTGATCAACGAGGACGTGCCGCGCGCCGAGGAGCGGCGCGAGGTGCAGGAGCTGGCGCCGAGCATCCACCGCGTCATCCTGCGCTACGGCTTCCAGGAGAGCCCGAACATCCCGAAGGAGCTCGAATCGCTGCGGGAGATCGGCATCCCCTTCGAGGCGATGCAGGCGAGCTACTTCCTGGGCCGAGAGACCGTGGTGGCGGCGGCCGTGCCGAAGATGTCGCGCTGGCGGCAGTGGCTCTTCACCCTGCTGAGCCGCAATGCCATCTCCGCGACGGAGTTCTTCCGCATCCCCTCCGACCGCGTGGTCGAGCTGGGCGTGCGGGTGGCCATCTGAACCCCGGGCCGCGCCGCGGCGTTCGCCGGGATGTGCGATGGAGGGATGACGCGCGTGACAGCCGCGGGGCTGGTGACGGTGACGATGGTGCGGGCCTGGGATCCCGCCGGCCCGGAACAGGCCGGCCGGATCGAGTTCGCCATCGTGCTCGACCCCCAGGGGCACCCGGACGTGCAGGCCTGGCTCGACGACCCTGCAGTCTGGCCGGCGCGACGCGTCGAGGGCGCGGGCACCTCGCAGCCCGGCGACGTCGCGCATGACGAGGATGGCTGGCAGCTACGCTTCTTCCCGGGCGACGGACCCGATCCCGACATGCCGGTCCATCGGCTCTGCCACATCGAGGGCGGCCTGCGGCCGGGCGAGGTCCTGACGCTGCGCGATCCCGACGGGCGCGACGAGTCCTGGCGCGTGGTCGGCGTCACCCCGCGGGACGGTTGAGGCCGGCGTCGACGCCGCCGGCCCGGAGCGTCACTCCGCCGGCACGGCCCGCAGGCGCCGCGGCGCGCCTGCGAAGGTCAGCCGCAGCAGCCGGCCGAGGAAGAGCACCGCGCCGGCGAACCACACGATGGCCGCGCCGATCGCCAGGCCCGGCTGCTCATGCATGATCGCGACGTAGATGCCCGCCGGGAACACGGCGGCCGAGCCTGCCGACAGCACGAACTGCAGGAGGGCGAGCCGTCCCTGCGCCAGCTCCGGCCAGCTGCGCAGCGTGAGCCCCATGAGCGCCAGCGAGGTCCAGCCGAGCAGGTTGAGATGGGCGTGCACGGGCGCGAGCTGGAAATCGTGCGCGATACCCATGACGATGCCGAGCGCGACGCCGCAGACGAGACAGGCTGCGGCGGCGGCGACGAACAGGAGCGGCAGGCGCGACATGACGGATCCTCCGGATCTGGACGGGCCCGTCTGTCGCCCAGCCGGGTTTCATCCCGATGCCGCGGAGGGCGGTTTCGCGTTCCGTCCGTGACGCGCCGAACGACACGGACGAAACAACACCGTCACGAGAGCAGCTGCCCGCCATCCACCACGATGGTCTGGCCCGTCACCCAGCGGGCCGCCGGGCTGGACAGGAACATCACGACCTCTGCCACCTCCTCCGGCGTGCCGAGCCGGCCGAAGGGAATGGAGGCGAGGATGCGGTTGTAGAGCGTGGGGTCGCTGGTGCGCCGCTGTTCCCAGCTGCCGCCCGGGAACTCGATGGAGCCCGGCGCGACGGCGTTCACCCGCACGCCGTCCGCGGCGAAGGCCGCTGCCTGGCTCTGCGTGTAGTTCACCAGCAGCGCCTTCACTGCCGCATAGGCCGGCGTGCGGAGCGAGGGACGGAAGCCCGAGATCGAGGTGACGTTGACGATCGAGCCCTTCGCCGCGCGCAGATGCGGCGCCGCGGCACGGCTCGCGCGCACCGTCGCCATGACGTCGACGCCGAGGCCCTTCGCCCAATCCTCCTCGGTGTCTCTCGCGCCGAAGCCGCTGGCGTTGTTGACCAGGACGTCCACGCCGCCGAGTGCGGTCGCCGCGTCCTCCACCCAGGAGGCGACGGCCGCTGCCTCCGCCAGGTCGGTCGCCCGCGCATGTGCGGGCACGCCGCAAGCCGCGATCTCCGCCCGCGTCGCCTCCAGCGCCTCGGCCCCGCGCGCGCAGATCGACACCGCGGCGCCAGCCCGCGCGAAGCCGAGCGCGACGGCCCGCCCGATGCCCTTGCTGCCGCCCGCCACCAGCACGCGCCTGCCCGCGAAGCCTGCCATGTCGTGTCCTCCTCGTCCCGGACCCTGCTGCTCGCTATTCGATTCGCGCGCCCGACACCTGAACCAGCCGCTGCCAGCGCGGCGTCTCGTCGCGGATCAACTGCGCCGCGGCGCCCGGGCTCGCGCTGGTGACCGCATCGTAGCCGAGCGGGCGCAGCGCATCGCGGAAGGACGTCGTCGCCCCAAGCTGCGCGATCGCCGCATGCAACCGTGCGATCTCGGCCTCCGGCGTGCCGGCCGGCACCATGATCGCGTTCCACGACCGCACGTCGAAGCCACTGAGCGCCGGCGTCTCCGCGAAGGCGGGCACGTCCGGCAGCAGCCCGAGCCGCGTGCCGGAGGAGGTGCCGAGCAGCCGCACGCGCCCCGCCGCGGCGTGCGGCATGAGGGAGGCTGGCAGGTCGGCCGAGCCCTCGATCGTGCCGGCGATCAGGTCCGTCGCCTGCTGCGCGCCGCCGCGATAGGGCACCAGCGTCATGTCCACCCGCGCCTGGGCGACGACCGCCGACATCACCAGGTGGGTGACGGTGGCCACGCCCGAATGGGCGACGCGGAACGCGCCGGGATTGGCGCGTGCCCAGTCGAGCAGCGCGCCCATGCCGGTCCAGCCGCGGCTCTCCGCCAGCTGCGCGCCGACGGCGAGCAACACGGCGCTGTCGGTGATCTGCGTCACCGCGCGCAGGTCGCGTGCGACGTCGAAGGGCATGGTCTGCTGCAGGAACGGCGCGGCGCAGAGCGTCGCGGCGCCGATGATGCCGATGGTGGTGCCGTCGGGTGCCGCCTTGGCGACCGCGTCCGCGCCGATCAGCCCACCGCCACCGCTGCGGTTGTCCACCACCACCTGCTGCTGGTCGAGCAGCGCGGGCAGGCGGTCCGCCATGACCCGCGCCAGGCTGTCCACCGCGCCGCCGGCCGGGAAGGGGACGACGATGCGCAGCGGCCGGCGTGGCTGCGCGCGCGCGACGGCGGGCAGGGCGAGGGCGGCGAGCAGCAATGGACGGCGGGGCAGGCGGGTCATGCGGTTTCTCCCGGTTCGGTGCGGGACGAGCCTACGGAATGCGCGCTCATCCCGACAACGGAAAGGCGGCACGCGCCGCGATGGAGGGCGGGATCGCGCCGCAGCGCGCCGCCTCCTGCCAGACGCGCGCGATGGCCGCCCGCCCACGGCGCGTCACCGCTGCCGCATCCGCGCTCAGCACCGTTCCGTCGCGCAGCAGGACGCGGCCTTCCACCATGGCCAGCATGAGGTCCGCGGCGCTGCCGTTCGTGATCAGCGCCTTCAGCGGGTCCCAGACCGGCTGGTAGCGCGAGGAGGAGAGGTCGAACATGACGAGATCCGCGCGCTGTCCCGGCGCGATCAGCCCGAGGTCGTCGCGTCCGAGTGCGAGCGCGGCGTCGCGCGTCGCAGCGCGCAGGATGCGCGGCGCCGTCAGGCCATGCGGCGTGCCGGACTGCACCTTGGCGAAGATCGAGGCGGTGCGGATCTCCTGCAGCATGTCGAGCGTCACGCCATCCGTGCCGATGCCGAGGCGCAGACCCGACGCCTCGATCCGCGCCAGCGGCACGAAGCGGCCCGAGCGCGCGAAGGCAAGCGGGCAGGAGGCGAGTGCCGCGCCTTCCGCCGCGATGGTCGCGAACTCCTCGTCCGTCGCGAACATCCCATGCGCCAGCACGACGCCCGGACGCAGCAGGCCGAGGTCGCGCAGGTGATCGATCGAGCCCTTGCCGTGCAATTCCTTCACCCGCGCGATCTCGATGAGGTTCTGCGCGGCGTGGATCGAGACCACCGTCTGCCGCTCCCGCGCCGCCGCGTCGATGCGGCGCAGCAGCTCCGGCGTGTTGGAATCCGGACCGTGCGGGCCGAAGCCCACGCGCGTGACACCCTTCGGCCCTTCGTCGAAGCGGTCGAAGAGCGCGAGCGTCGCCTCGAAGCCGGTCTCGGCGGTTGGCGTGTAGGTCGGCTTGCCCTCCTGCGTCATGCCGACGGTCTCGGAGAAGGTGTAGGGGCAGGTCCAGCTCCGCAGGCCGAGGCGCTTCGCCCGCTCGATGAAGGGCCATTGCGCGACGCGATGGACGTCGAGCACGCCGGTCATGCCGCTGCGCAGCCCCTCGAGCAGCGCCATCTCCGCCGCGTCGCCGATCTCCTCCTCCGTCATGACGGAGGCCGCGACGCCGCCAAGCGGCATCAGCAGCGAGAAGACGATGTGGCCCGGGATGTCGCCGGGCGCGATGTCGTCGGCCAGGCCTCGGAACAGCGGCGCGGAGAGCGCGTGGTTGTGCAGGTTGATGAAGCCCGGCAGCAGCAGCGCATCCGGCGCGGCGATACGCCTCGCATCGAGCGTCGGGCGCTCCCGCACCACATCGGCGACGATGCCGTCGCGCACGATCACGTGGACACCGCTGCGCAGGCCGTTCTCGGCGTCCCAGGCCCAGCCCGGCTCGATGACGAAGGTCATGCCGCCGTCCCCGCGGTGCCTGGCCGCAGGGGAGGCGCATCGGCCGCGTTGCCGCCGTCGAGGGTGCGCACTTGGCACACGGGCCTTGCTCCTCCGCTCCGGGGGCGCGACTCTGTCCCCGCGCAGGGCGGATGGGAAGTGGCATGGACAGGCTGAACGGGCTTCCCGACGGCATCCGCGCGCGAATCGTCCCGGGCGTGAACGGCCTCGACATGCATGTGCTCGAGGCGGGCGAGCCGGGCCGGCCCGTGCTGCTGCTGCTGCACGGCTTCCCCGAACTCGCCTATTCCTGGCGAAGGGTCATGCCGGCGCTGGCCGCCGCCGGGTTTCATGTCGTCGCGCCCGACCAGCGTGGCTATGGGCGCACCACGGGATGGGACGCCGCCTACGACACGGACCTCGCGCCGTTCCGCATGCCGGGGCTGGTGCGCGACCAGCTTGCCCTGCTGCATGCGCTGGGCATCGCGCACGTGCAGGCTGTCATCGGCCACGACTTCGGCTCGCCCGTCGCCGCCTGCTGCGCGCTCATCCGGCCCGACATCTTCCGCCGCGTCGTGATGATGAGCTCGCCCTTCGCCGGCCCGCCGGGTTGGGCCCCGGTGCCGCGCGACACGGTGCATGAGGAGCTCGCCGCGCTCGACCCGCCGCGGAAGCACTACCAGTGGTACTACTCGACGCCGGCGGCCGATGCCGAGATGCGGGATCCGCCGCAGGGCCTGCACGCCTTCCTGCGCGCCTACTACCACCACAAGAGCGCCGACTGGCCGGGCAACACGCCCTTCGAGCTGACGGCGTGGACGGCCGCGGAGCTCGCGAAGCTGCCGACCTACTATGTCATGCGGGCCGGCGAGACCATGCCGCAGACCGTGGCACCGCACATGCCGACGCCCGCGCAGGTCGCGGCCTGCCGCTGGCTGCCGGAGGACGAGCTTGCCGTCTACGCGGCCGAGTATGCGCGCACCGGCTTCCAGGGTGGGCTCCACTGGTATCGCTGCCAGACCGGCGGCGGGAACGCACAGGAGCTGCGCCTCTTCAGCGGGCGGCGGATCGAGGTGCCCAGCCTCTTCCTCGCCGGCGCCGCCGACTGGGGCATCCATCAGTTTCCCGGCGCGCTGCGCCGCATGCGCACCGAGGCCTGCGCCGACATGCGCGGCGTCCACCTGATCCCGGGCGCCGGGCACTGGGTGCAGCAGGAGCAGCCCGAGCCCGTGATCGCCGCCCTGCTGGATTTCTGCCGCGGAACGGGCTGAGGTAGTACGCGACAGGGAGAAACGCCACGCATGGCCGTGATCGCCAGCACCGCCGATCCGCGCTCCGACGCCTTCAAGGCGAATGCGGCCGCCATGGACGCGCTGGTGGCCGGGCTGCGCGCGACGGTCGAGCGCATCCGCGAAGGCGGCGGGGAAGCCGCGCGGCGGCGGCACCTCGACAGAGGAAAACTGCTGCCGCGGGAGCGCATCCGCGCGCTGCTCGATCCCGCCTCGCCCTTCCTCGAATTCTCCCAGCTCGCCGCGCAGGGCATGTATGGGGAGGAAATCCCGGCCGCCGGGATCATCACCGGCATCGGCCGTGTGAGCGGGCGCGAATGCGTCATCGTCGCCAACGACGCGACGGTCAAGGGCGGCACCTACTACCCCATGACGGTGAAGAAGCACCTGCGCGCGCAGGAGATCGCGGAGCAGAACCGGCTGCCCTGCATCTACCTGGTGGACAGCGGGGGGGCGAACCTGCCGAACCAGGACGAGGTCTTCCCCGACCGCGACCATTTCGGCCGCATCTTCTTCAACCAGGCGCGGATGTCGGCGCAGGGCATCCCGCAGGTCGCCGTCGTGATGGGCAGCTGCACCGCGGGCGGCGCCTATGTGCCCGCCATGTCGGACCAGGCGATCATCGTCCGCAACCAGGGCACGATCTTCCTCGGCGGCCCGCCGCTGGTGAAGGCCGCGACCGGGGAGGTGGTGACGGCGGAGGAGCTTGGCGGCGGCGACCTGCACAGCCGGACGTCGGGCGTGACGGACCACCTAGCGGAGAGCGACGCGCATGCGCTCGGCCTCGCGCGGCGGATCGTCGGCGGGCTGAACCGCGCCAAGCCCACGGGCCATGACGATCCGGCGCCGCCGCGCGCGCCGCTCCATGACGGGCTGAACGGCGTCGTGCCGGCCGACATCCGCGAGCCCTATGACGTGCGCGAGGTGATCGCCCGCATCGTCGACGGCAGCGAGTTCGACGAGTTCAAGCCGCTCTACGGTCCGACGCTCGTCACCGGCTTCGCGCGGATCTGGGGCTATCGCGTCGGCATCGTCGCCAACAACGGCGTGCTGTTTTCCGAGTCCGCGCAGAAGGGTGCGCATTTCATCGAGCTCTGCGACCAGCGCGGAATCCCGCTCGTGTTCCTGCAGAACATCACCGGCTTCATGGTCGGGCGGAAATACGAGGCGGGCGGCATCGCCAAGGATGGCGCCAAGATGGTGACGGCCGTCGCCACCGCACGCGTGCCGAAGTTCACGGTGATCATCGGCGGCAGCTTCGGGGCCGGAAACTACGGCATGTGCGGCCGCGCCTATTCGCCGCGCTTCCTCTTCATGTGGCCGAATGCGCGGATTTCCGTCATGGGCGGGACGCAGGCGGCGAGCGTCCTGGCCCAGATCCGTCGCGACGGCATCGAGGCGAAGGGCGGCGCCTGGCCAGCGGAGGAGGAGGCGAGGTTCAAGGCGCCGATCGAGGCGCAGTACGAGGCGCAGGGCAATCCGACCTATGCCAGTGCGCGGATCTGGGACGACGGCGTGATCGCGCCGGAGGACACACGGATGACGCTGGCGCTGTGCCTGTCGGCGGCGCGGAACAACCCGGTCGGGGGCTGGGCCGGCGGGCCGCGCTTCGGGGTGTTCCGCACGTGAGCTTCTCCAGCCTGCTCATCGCGAACCGCGGCGAGATCGCGTGCCGCGTCATCCGCACGGCACGCCGGATGGGCCTGCGTACCGTCGCGGTGTTCTCCGACGCGGATGCGAACGCGATGCATGTCGCGATGGCCGACGCGGCGATCCGCATCGGCCCCGCCCCGGCGCGCGACAGCTACCTGAGCATCCCCGCGATCCTCGACGCCGCGCGGGCCACAGGTGCCGAGGCCATCCACCCGGGCTACGGCTTCCTGTCGGAGAATGCCGACTTCGCCGAGGCCTGCGCGGCCGCGGGCCTCGTCTTCGTCGGCCCGCCGCCCTCGGCGATCCGCGCCATGGGCAGCAAGGCGGCGGCCAAGGCGCTGATGGAGAAGGCCGGCGTGCCGCTCGTGCCCGGCTACCATGGCGAGGACCAGTCGGATGCCACGCTCCGCGCGGCCGCGTCCCGCATCGGCTTTCCCATCCTGGTCAAGGCGAGCGCGGGCGGCGGCGGCAAGGGCATGAAGATCGCCCGTGACGCGGCGGAGCTTGAGGAGGCGATCGCGCTGGCCCGCGGCGAGGCTGCGAGCGCCTTCGGCGACGACCGCCTGCTGCTCGAGCGCTACCTGACCAAGCCGCGCCACATCGAGATCCAGGTCTTCGCCGATACACAGGGCAACGTCGTCTCGCTGTTCGAGCGCGACTGCTCCATCCAGCGCCGCCACCAGAAGGTGGTGGAGGAAGCGCCTGCCCCCGGCATGACGCCGGAACGCCGTGCCGCCATGGGCAAGGCCGCCTGCGACGCCGCGCGCGCCATCGGCTATGTCGGCGCCGGCACCGTCGAGTTCATCGTTGATGCGGGCTCTCTGCCCGACGCGGAAGGCAACACCTTCGCCTTCATGGAGATGAACACGCGGCTCCAGGTCGAGCATCCCGTGACGGAAGCCATCACCGGCCTCGACCTCGTGGAATGGCAGTTGCGCGTCGCCGCCGGCGAGCCCCTGCCGCTCGCGCAGGACGTGCTACGCATCGCGGGCCATGCGATCGAGGTCCGACTCTATGCCGAGGACCCCTCGCGCGACTTTTCCCCGAGCGTCGGAACCCTGAAGCACCTGGCGTTGCCCGCTGGCGCGGGCATCCGCGTGGATGCCGGCGTGCGGCCCTGCGACACGATCCCGATCCACTACGACCCGATGATCGCGAAGCTCATCGCGCATGGCGCCGATCGCGAGGAGGCGCGGCGCCGGCTGCTGCGCGCGCTGCACGCGACGGAGGTCGCGGGCGTGCGCACCAACCTGCCCCTGCTGCGCGCGATCGTCGCGCATCCGGCCTTCGCCGCCGCGGATCTCGACACGGGTTTCATCGCGCATCGTCCCGAGGTGCTGGTGCCTGCCGGGGCTGCACCGCGCGCCGCGCTCGCCGCCGCCACGCTGCGGCTGTTGCGCGACGAGCCGGTGACCGACCCCGCCGACCCGCATTCGCCCTGGGGCCTCGCCAATGCCTGGCGGCTGAACGGCGAGGGCTGGCAGGACCTCACGCTGCTGGATGGCGAGCAGGCACATGTCATCCGCGCGCATCTCGGCGGGGCCACCATGCTCGCCCTGCCGGACGGCCCCGCGCGCGTCGAGACGGCGCGCTGGGCAGGCGACACGCTGACACTCACGCTGGACGGCGTCGCGCATCGCGCCGTGGTCCTGCGCGAAGGCGACGCCATCTCCGTCATCCTCGACGGCGCGACGCATGAGTTGCGCCACCGCGACCCGCGCGCCCCCTCCGGGCAGGCGGACAGCACCGGCGGTCGCGTCGTCGCGCCGATGCCGGGCCGCGTGCTGCAGGTGCTTGTCGCGCCAGGTGACCGCGTGGAGCGCGGCGCCGTGCTGCTGGTGATCGAGGCGATGAAGGTGCAGATGCGCATCACCGCGCCGACCGATGGCGCGGTGGTCGCGATCCGGTGCGCCGCGGGCGACCTGGTCGAGGACGGCGCCGAGCTGGTGACCCTGGAGACGGCTTGACCCGGATCGGCGCGTCTCGGCAGGGTGCTTCGACACGACATCCGGCGCCAAGCCGGAGCGGGAGGAAACGAGCATGATCCGCTTCACGCGTCGCGGCGCGCTGTCCCTCGGCTTTGCTGCGCTGGCCGCGCCGGCGCTGGCACAGCAGCGCCAGGTCCGCTTCGTCGTGCCCTACCCGCCCGGCGGCACGACCGACCTCACAGGCCGCATCCTCTCGCCGCGCGCGGGCGAGACACTCGGCCAGACCTGGGTGGTGGAGAACCGCTCCGGCGCGAATGGCGCGGTGGGCGCCGAGGCGGTGGCGCGGAGCGCGCCGGACGGCACGACGCTGCTCTACTCGAACGAGGTGCTGACCGTGCTGCCCTTCGTGCAGCGCAACGTGCCCTTCGACCTGCAGACCGACCTCACGCCCATCGCTCGCACCGTCTCGATCCCCTACGTCATGATCGGTGGGGCACAGCTGACGCAGCAGAACCTCGCGCAGCTGCTGGACGCGATCCGTCGCGAGCCCACGCGCTTCTCCTTCGCCGGCTCTTCGCTCGGTTCGGTCGGGCAGCTCGCCACCGCGGCGCTCTGGCAGAAGCTCGGCGTGGAGACGACCTTCGTTTCCTATCGCGGCACCGGGCCGGCCATGAACGACCTGGTCTCCGGTGCGGTCAGCCTGTTCATCGCGCCGCTCGGACCGGCGCTGCCGCTGGTCCGTGACGGGCGCGTGCGCGCCTACGCCGTCACCTCCGCGCGCCGCGAAGCCGTGCTGCCCGAGGTGCCGACGCTGGTGGAGGCCGGCTTCGCGGAGCTGGTCTATGAGGGGTGGTGCGGGTTGTGGGGACCGCGCGGCCTGCCGGCCGACCAGGTCGCGCGGATCAACGCGGCGATGAACGCCAGCGCGAACGAGCCGGCGAATGCGCAGCGCATGGCCGCCGTGGGTCTCACGCCGCTGAACGAGACGTCGCAGGCCTTCGCAGAACTGATCGCCGCCGAGATCCCGCGCAACCGCGCCCTGGTCGCGGCGGCGCGGATCCAGCCGGAGTAGCAACGGAGCACGTTCCGATCGGCTGGAATCAGCCGGTCGGGAGGGCGTGCTCCAGAGAACGAAGTTTCTGGAGCAGTTGATGCCCGCCCGGCGGAACCGCGCAGCGGTTCCACCCGATCGGGCGCTGCTCTAGCCGCGCCCGCCGCGCGGCGGCGCGGCGCCTGCCGGGCGGCCTGCATCGAAGCCGAGGAAGCCGACCTGCGGCTGCGGCGCGCCACCGTCATTCGCCCAGAGA
>NZ_JAKJIB010000509.1 GCF_021864505.1 Falsiroseomonas oryziterrae | reverse complement strand
CAGCGCGCGCGAGACGTGCGATGCGGGGCGGGGGCCGCATCGCGCGCGGCGGCGTCGAGCACGCCGAGCGCCCGCAGTGCCTCAAGCGCGGCGATGCGGCCTGCCGCTTCCGCGGCCTCTGCGCCGCCGATGCCGGCGGTATCGCCTGCGATCGCGATGCCGGGCATGTCGGTGTCGCCCCATGCGTCGGTCACCGGCACGAAGCAGGCCTGCGCCGCGTCCCATGCGACCGTGCAGCCGGCCGCCTGCGCCAGATTGAGCTGCGGCACGACGCCCTGATGCAGCAGCACGCGATCCGCTGCGGCGCGGCCGCCGGGCCAGGCCACCTCGAGGGCGCCGTCCCGCGTTTCGATGCCCAGCGCCCGGACGCCGGAGACCACCCGCACCGCGCGCCGGACCCGCGCCATCAGCGCGAGGCCCTTGCGCGCATAGGGCGAGAGCAGGAAGGCCGGCAGATGCGGCAGCGCTGCACGCCAATTCGCGCGCGGCGTCGTCTCCAGCAGCAGCGCGGGCGGGCAACCGGCGGCGACGAGCTGCGCGGCATAGAGCCAGACCAGCGGCCCGCAGCCGGCGATGACGACGCGGCCCTCCGGCACCAGCGCCTGCCCCTTCAGCAGGGTCTGCGCGGCGCCGACGCTCATCACGCCGGGAAGCGTCCAGCCCGGCACCGGCATGGGCCGTTCCTGCGCGCCAGTGGCGATGATCACGCGCCGCGCCGCGATCATGCGCGCCGCGCCACCAGCCGACACGCCCAGGCGGCGCGCCGCATCCAGGTGCCAGACCGTCGCGCCGGGCAGGAACTCGATGTCCGCCGAAGTGGCGGCCGCGGCCAGCGCCCGCCCCGCCTCGGGCACCGCCGAGAGCGCCGGGACGGCCGCGAGCGGCGAGGCCTCGACGCCGCGATGCACCTGCCCGCCGAGGCCCTGATTCTCGTCGAGCAGCAGCACGGCAAGCCCGCGCCCGCCCGCTTCCGCCGCCGCGGCCATGCCGGCCGGGCCGGCGCCGACGATGGCGATGTCGTAGGTGTCGCGCAGCGCGGCGACGTCGCCGAGCCGCCTCATGCGCCGGCCTCCCGCTTTCCGCGCTGGCGGCGGACGTCCATCCCGGCGCGCAGCGGCACCAGGCAGGCCTGGCGGTTGCCGACGCCGTCGATCGTGACCAGGCAGTCGAAGCAGACGCCCATCATGCAATAGGGCCCGCGCGGCGCGCCGGAGACCGCCGTGTCGCGCGTCGCGGCGTGGCCGAGCGCAAGCAGGGCAGCGGCGACGCTGTCGCCCTCGCGGCCTTCGACGGCCTCGCCCTCGAAGGTGAAGCGCAGCGCAGGGCGCGCGGCCTCAGGCAACCGCCGGAACATCGAACCTCCGCGCGCTGAAGTCGGCGACCGAGGCATCCAGCGCGCCGCGGGCGATCATCGCCGCGAGCGGCCCGGCATGCGCGGCCGCCAGCGTCACGCCGCTGTGGCAGGTGACGACGAACGCGCCCGGGGCGGTCGGGGATTCGTCGTAGATCGGAAAGCCGTCCGGCGACATCACGCGCAGCGCGCCCCAGCTGCGGACGATGTTCAGCCCGCCGAGCAGCGGGAACATGCGGATCGCGCGCCGGGCCATGGCGGCGAGCACGCCGGGGCCGACGGCCTCGTCCTCCGGCGCCTCCTCCTTGCTGTCGCCGATCATCACGCCGCCCTCGTCGGTCTGGCGCAGCGTGGCCATGGGGTGATGCAGGAAGGGGGCGGTCTTCTCCGTCACCATCACCTGGCCGCGCTGCGGACGCACGGGCGCGGCCAGCCCGACCATCGGCGCCAGCGCCGCGTTGCCGAGCCCCGCCGCGAGCGCGACGCGCGCGGCCTCGATGGTTCCCTGCGCGGTCGCGACGCGGATGGCGGCACCCGGCAGCGCCGCGATTACCCCCACCGGTTGGTC
>NZ_JAKJIB010000508.1 GCF_021864505.1 Falsiroseomonas oryziterrae | reverse complement strand
GAGGCCGGCGAACCCGAGGCGGCGGAGGCCGCACGGCGCGTGCTGGCGATCCCGGGCGTCGCGCCCCCGCTCGCCGGCCAGGCGCGCTTCCTCCTTGCGGCGCTCGGCGAGGGCGAGGCGCCGGATCGCGCGCCCGCCGAATACGTCCGGGAGTTGTTCGACCAGTACGCGCCGCGCTTCGATGCCGATCTGCAGGACCAGCTCGGCTATCGCACGCCGCGGCTGCTCGCCGCGCTGCTCGATCGCGCCGGCGTTGCGGCCGACGGGACACGCCGCGTGCTCGACCTCGGCTGCGGCACAGGGCTGTCGGGCCTGCCGCTGAAGCCCCATGCGAGGCGGCTGGTCGGCCTCGATCTCTCCCCGCGCATGCTGGCGGAGGCGCGGCGTCGCGGAATTTACGATGCGCTGGAGGAAGCCGACCTGCTGGACTGGCTGCCGCGCCATCCCGGGCGCTTCGACCTGATCGCCGCGGCGGATGTGCTGAACTACCTCGGCGATCTCGGCCCGGCGCTGGCGGCGATCGCGGCGGCGCTGGCGCCGGGCGGCATCGCGGCCTTCAGCATCGAAGCCGGCGAGGGCGCGCCCTTCGCGCTCGGGTCTGGCATGCGCTACCGCCACGATCCCGCCCATGTCGCGCGGCTTGCCGAGGCGGCCGGATTCACCGAGTTGTGGCGGGAAGAAACCGTGCTGCGCGAGGAGCGTGGTGCGCCGGTGCCGGGGGTGCTCTTCGTCCTGCGCCGTGACTGAGCCTATGCGAGCGAGCGCGCGATCGACGTGACGTCGGCGGCCGCCGCGCTGCCGGGGTGGCGCGTCAGCAGTGGGCACTGGGCGCGGATCGCCTCCGGCACCTTCGCGTCGCGCCGGACCACGCCGGCGAGCACGAGGCCGCGGCCGAGGAAGCGGCGTGCCGCGGCATCGAGCGTCGCATGCACGCGCAGCCCGACGGCAGGCGAGCCGGCCATGTTGACGACGAGGCGCGGCACCGCGCCCGGCGCGTCGCGCGACAGGAGCTTCAGCACGGCATAGCAATCGGTGAGGCTCGTCGGCTCCTCGGTGGCGAGGAGGAGGGCGAGGTCGGCTTCGGCCAGGAAGCGCCGCTGCACGGTGCCGAGCCCGGCTCCGAGGTCGAGCACGACGTCGTCGTGCGACGCGGCGAGGCGACGTGGCATGTTCAGGGCTGCGTCGAGCAGTGCATCCGGCAACTCCGCCAGCGTGCCGCTGCCCGACTGTCCCGGCAGCAGGCGGAAGCCGCCGGGATGCGCGAGGATCGCCGCCTCCGCGGCGACCCGGCCGGAGAGGACGGCGGCGAGGCCGTGCGGGGGCGCGAGACCAAGCTGGACATCGGCGTTGGCCAGGCCGAGGTCGGCATCGAGCAGCAGCACGCGACGCCCAAGCTGGGCGAGGGCCTGGGCGAGCGTGATGGCGAACCAAGTCTTGCCCACGCCGCCCTTGCCGGAGGCGATCGCGACGACGCGCCCGCTCATCGCGAGCCCCCTCTGTTCATGCGTTCCGCCAGCCATTCCGGCGTCAGCGGCGTGAGCCCGCCGCTCGGATCCGGCCCGGTTCCGGCTTCCGTCAGCGCCAGGCCTGCGGCGGCCGCAGCGAGCACGCCGCCGAGGCGCCGCGCGGCGTCGAGGCGTGTCGGCAAGAGGTGCCGGCAGCCGAGGACCGCGAAGGCGCGTGCCGTCTCCGCCGATTCGTCCGCGTCGAGCCCGGCGGGGAGGACGAGGACCGCGGCACCCCTTGCCGCCTCGGCGAGCGCGGCGTGCCGCCTTGCGTCCGCGTCGTCGAACGGGTCGCAGCCGGGCATGTCGACCAGCGCTGCCTGGCCATCCGCGCGCCGCAGCAGCGCCTTGGCGAGCGCGGCGGGCGTTGCGGCGACGGCGAGCGGCAGGTCGAGCACGCGCGCGAAGGCGGCGAGCTGCTCTGC
>NZ_JAKJIB010000507.1 GCF_021864505.1 Falsiroseomonas oryziterrae | reverse complement strand
CGCTCCACCTGCTGGCGGTCGCGTTCTGGACGGGCAGCCTGCTGCCGCTCGCCTGGGCGGCGCGGCGCGGCCAGGCGGAGCTGGTCGAGGCCTGGTCGCGGGCCGCGGTCTGGGCTGTGGCCGCGATCGCGGGCACGGGGCTCGCGCTCGCGGCGCTGCTGGTGCGGCGCGGCGATCTGCTCTTCGCCGGCTGGTATGGCTACGCGCTGGTCGCGAAGCTCGCGCTCGTCGGGGTGATGCTGGCGCTCGCCGCGCGGCACCGCTTCCTGCTGACGCCGAGGCTGACCGGCGGCGGAGGCGCGGCGCTGGCGCGATCGATCCAGCTGGAAGCCGTGGTGGCGCTGCTGGTGTTCTGGGCGGCGGCGGAACTGGTCTCGGTGCATCCCGTCGACGCGGGCCATCGCATCCAGGGGTGAACGCCAGGATGAGACGGGCGCGGCGAAAAACTGGAGATGCAGGCGATTTCCGGGTTCACGGCAGCGTGAGGAATATCATATACAATTACCTGTGAGCGCCGGATCGGGGGGACCGGACGAGCGCCACCAGCCGCCGTCCAGGAGCTTCCGATGCTCGACGCCACACTTGCCGCCGGCGCGCGCCTCGCGCCGCATCACGGCTTCCTCTTCGCCACCGGGATCGAGAACAGCGCGCCCAGGATCCAGGGCGGACGCATCCGACGCGACCAGATGGCCGAATGCGGCCATTACGACCGCTGGCGCGAGGATTTCGCGCTGGTCCGCGAGCTTGGCTGCGACGCACTGCGCTACGGCCCGCAGCTGCACACCACGCTGCGCGCCCCCGGCCGCTACGCCTGGGCCTTCGCGGACGAGACCCTGCCCGAATTGAAGCGGCTCGGCATCCGCCCGATCGTCGATCTCTGCCATTTCGGCGTGCCGGACTGGATCGGCGACTTCCAGAACCCGGACTTCCCGGAGCACTTCGCGCGCTACGCCCGCGCCTTCGCCGAGCGCTTCCCGTGGGTGCAGCTCTACACCCCGGTGAACGAGATGTTCATCACGGCGGTCTTCAGCGCGAAATACGGCTGGTGGAACGAGCAGCGGCACGACGACCGCAGCTACGTCACGGCGATCAAGAACATCGTCCGCGCGAACGTCATGGCGATGCGGGAGATCATCACGGTCCGCCCGGACGCGATCTTCATCCAGTCGGAAAGCACCGAGGCCTTCCACGCCGAATGCCCGCGCGCCCTGCCCCATGCCGAGTTCCGCAATGCGGAGCGCTTCATCACGCTCGACCTCAACTACGGGCGGCGGGTGGACAGCCTGATGTACGAGTTCCTCATGGACAACGGCATGAGCCGCGCCGAATACCACTGGTTCCTGCTCGAGGCGCCGTCGCTGAAGCGTCACTGCGTGATGGGCAATGACTGGTACCAGACCAACGAGCACCTGCTGAACGCGGACGGACACGGGCGCTGGGCGGGCGAGGTGTTCGGCTACGACACCGTCACGCGCGACTACCATGCGCGCTACGGCCTGCCGGTGATGCACACCGAGACCAACCTCGACGAAGGCCCGCGCGGCGACGAGGCGGAACATTGGCTGTGGAAGCAGTGGAGCGGCATCCTGCGGCTGCGCCGCGACGGCGTGCCGGTGCTCGGCTTCACCTGGTACTCGCTGACCGACCAGATCGACTGGACGCATGCACTGCGCGAACAGCGCGGCGAGGTGAACCCGCGCGGCCTCTACGACCTCGACCGCAAGCCACGGAAAGTGGGCCTTGCCTACAAGCGCCTGATCGAAGGCTGGCGCGAGGTGCTGCCGACGCAGTCGTGGTGCCTGCAGGTGCCGCTGGCGGCGTGAGCGTGCGGGGGGGCGCTGCCCCCGCACCCCCGCCGGGGAGCCGGGGGGCTCCCCGGACCCCAGCCATCTGTTTTTCAGCGCCGGGAGGGAGGGGGCCGAAGTGCCCCCTCCCT
>NZ_JAKJIB010000506.1 GCF_021864505.1 Falsiroseomonas oryziterrae | reverse complement strand
CGGCGCAGCGCCGGTACCGCACCGCGCGCCGCATAGCCGAGCGCCAGCAGCGGCACCGCCGCGCCGAGCGCGAAGACGAGCATGGTCAGCGCCGCCCGCCCCGCCGTCTCCGCCTGCGCCGAGAGCGCAACCGCCGCCCCGAGCGCCGGCCCCGTGCAGGGCGCCCAGGCAAGCCCCAGCACCGACCCCAGCGCGAATTGTCCGCCCGCGCCGCGCGCCGACATGCCCTGCGCGAAGGCCTGCACCGGCTGCAGCAGCCGCTCCGCCTCGGCCGAAAGGCGCGCCGCGACATCGGAAGCAAGCAGCGCGACGCCAGCCAGCAGCATCAGCACCGCCGCCCCGATCCGCAGCACCTCCCCATCGAGCCCGAGGGCGAAGCCCGCCAGCCCCAGCAGCATCCCCGCCCCTGCGAAGCTCAGCGCGAGCCCACCGGCCAGCGCGAGCGGACCCAGCCGGTGCTCCGCGCCTGCCGCCGCAAGCACGATCGGCAGGATCGGCAGCACGCAGGGCGAAAGGCTGGCGAGCATCCCCGCCAGCCAGGCGAGCAGCAGCGCGGCCATGCCGCGTCAGGCCGCGCGCAGCAGCAGCGCCCGGATCGCCGCCGGGTCGGTCACGCCCGTCGCTCGGCCGCGCTCCTCGCGACCGTTGAAGGCGATCAGCGTGGACTGGCTGCGCACGTTGAGCCGGCGCAGCGCATCCTTCTGGCTGTCGAAATCCACCGTGAACAGCACCGCGCCGGCCAGCCGCGGATCGGCCAGCGCGGCATCCACATGCGGCCGCTGCACGCGGCAGGTCGGGCACCAGGGCGCGGTCACCTCGACGATCAACGGCCGCCCCGCTTGCTGCGCGGCATCGAAGGCGGCGTCGCTGAAGCGCGCGCGCTCCGCCGCCCGAGCGGGCCGCGCGGCAACGGCACAGAAGGGGATGGCGGCGAGAAGCAGGCGGCGCTGCATGACGGGCTCCGTGATCCGTTGCGGACCCGCCTCCTTCGCCGCGCCGCGCCGCGCGGTTACGCCTCCGCGCGCATCAGCAGCGGCCCTGCGGCGCGCGCCAGGACGGTCACCAGCAGCACCGACAGCCCGTGCCAGACCAGCACCATTGCCGCGGCATCGAGGTGATGCACCAGCGCCAGCCCGACGCTCGCCAGCGCCGCCGCCGACAGCCCGCCGAGCGCCGCGACCGGCTCCGGCCGCAGCCAGGCCGCATGCCGCGCCAGCCACAGGATCGCGAGGGTGAGCGGAAGGCTGAAGCCGACGATGAAGCCGAGGCAGGAGAAGCTTGTCGTGAGCCTCAGTGCCTCCGGCCCGAACCGCGTGAGGTCCTGCAGGCAGCCCCATCCCATGGTGGCGAGCCAGGCCAAGGCGGCGGGCAGCGGCAGCAGCGCCCAGCGGCGGTCGCGGTCGGGCAGGGCCAGCTGGAAGGCGGCGAAGCTCGCCAGCAGGCCGGTCGCCGCCGCCATCGCCAGCGCCACCAGCTCCTGCCCCTGGCGCAGCCGCGAGGCGAGGTCGGGCCGCATGCCGAACCACGCGACCCCGGCCGCGATCACCAGCCCAGCCGCCGTCGCCCACGCCGCCGTGGCCAGCGCCGGATGCCAGGCCCGCCGCACCGGGCGAAGGCCGGCGGCCAGCCGTCCGATCAGCTCCTCGCTCTGCATGCGCCCCTCACTCCTGCACGCCGAAACGCCGCCGCAGCGACCGGATCGCGCGATGCGTCGCCACCTTCAGCGCCCCGACCGTCATCCCGGACCGGCCGCTCGCCTCCGCCAGCGACAGCTCCTCGATCTTTGTCAGGCGGAGCGCGCTGCGCTGCGCGAGCGGCAGCTCCTCCAACGCCGCGCGCAGCGTCGCCGCCTCGCGCCGCGCCGCGACATCGTCATCGGCGGCCGGCGCGCCGGAGGGCAGCTCCGCCCCCACCTCCAGAAGATCGGAAGAGCCACGTCCT
>NZ_JAKJIB010000505.1 GCF_021864505.1 Falsiroseomonas oryziterrae | reverse complement strand
CGGCGCAGATCGGCAGTTCCACCCCGGCCTCGGAGGCGCGCGCGACGATGCCCGGCGCCGTCGCGACGCCTTCCGCCACGCCGACGCGGCTGGCCAGCGCATCGGCGAGGCTGGTGCCGCGGGCGATCTCCATGCCGAGCGAGGTGTTGCGGCTGCCCGGCCCCGTGGTGGTGAGGAGCAGGTCGCCGAGGCCCGACAGCCCGGCCGCCGTCTCCGCCCTGCCGCCGAGCGCGACGGCGAGACGCGAGAGTTCGGCCAGGCCGCGCGTGACGAGCGCGGCGCGCGCATTCTCGCCGAGGCCGGCGCCGATCACCGCGCCGGCGGCGATCGCGATGACGTTCTTGGCCGCGCCGCCGACCTGCACGCCGATCGGGTCGTCGCCGCCATAGATGCGGAAGCCTGCGGTGCCGAGCACGTCGCCGGCCGTCTTCCGCAGCGCCGCATCCTGGCTGGCGAGCACGGCGGCGGCGGGCAGCCCCTTCGCCACCTCATGCGCGAAGTTCGGGCCGGACAGCACCGCGGCCGGCGTATCCGGCCGCGCCTCGGCGAGCACTTCGAGCGGGAAGCGCAGCGTGCCCTGCTCCACGCCCTTCGAGCAGACGACCAGCGGCGCGCCGGTGTCCGGCACCGTGGCGAGCGCGGCGCGCAGGAACTGCATCGGCACGCAGACCAGCACGAAGGATGCGCCGTCGAGCGCCGCGGCGGGATCGGCGGTGATCTCGATCGCGGCGGAGAGCGGCACGCCCGGCAGGTAGGCCGCGTTCTGGCGGGACTGCGCGATCGCCGTCGCGCGCTCCGGGTTGCGGGCCCAGAGCCCGACGGCGTTGCCCGCGCGTGCCGCCTGCACGGCCAGCGCCGTCCCCCAGGCACCGGCGCCGAGCACCGCGATGCGCCGGCGCGGCCGTGTGGGCATGTCAGGCCTCCTCGGTGATGCGGGTGACGGCCGCCATGGCGCCATCCTCGCCCCGCGACAGCAGCGGGAGCAAGGCGGACAGGATCTCGGTCGCGCGCGCCTCGAAGCCGAAGGGCGCATTGGCGACCAGCACGCCGCAGCCATTCAGGCGCGCGGGGTCCGTCGGCTCCCGCAGCGCCAGTTCGCAGGCGATGCAGTCCGCGACGCGCGCCTCGCGCAGCGCGGCGTGGAAGGCACGGACGGGGGCGCGGTGCTTGATCGGATACCAGGCGGCGACGACCGCGGCGCGAAAGCGGTGGCGCAGCATCGCGATGCCCGTGGCGAGGCGGTCGAACTCGCCCTCCTGCTCGAACGGCGGGTCGATCAGCACCAGGCCGCGGCGTTCCGGAAAGGGCGTCAGGGCGGTCAGCGCCTCGTAGGCGTCGCGGCGATGCACCGCGACCTGCGAATCGCCGCGGAAGCGCGCGCGCAGCGTCGCGTGGTCCTCCGGGTGCAATTCGCAGAGGACGAGGTTGTCGGCCGGCCGCAGCAATGCGCGGATCAGCGCGGGCGAGCCGGGATAGCTTCCTGGAAATCCCGCGGCACGCACCTGTTCAAGGTAGTCGGCGAGTGCCGGGTCGCCGCTGTCGGCCACGCGGCCGACGCCATCGCGCCATTCGCCGGTGCGCTGCGGTTCGGGCGCCGCGAGGTCGTAGCCGCCGATGCCCGCATGCGTGTCGAGCACGCGGAACGGCTTGTCCTTCGTCGACAGCCCGCGCAACAGGGCGACGAGCAGCGCGTGCTTGACGACGTCGGCGAAGTTTCCCGCGTGGAACGCGTGTCTGTAGTTCACGCGGCGGCGTTAGGCCGCGGCGGAACCCTGCGCAAGGCCGGGACCGTCGCCTCGACCCGCTCCGCGGGGGCGAAGCGGGCGGGGCATCGCAGCCTCAGCGTGCCGTGGCGGCGCCGCCGACGGCACCGAGCCCGCCTCCGATCAGCGCGCCGGTGCCGGCATTGCCCGACAGCGAGCCGACCGCCGCGCCGGCGCCGGCGCCGAGC
>NZ_JAKJIB010000504.1 GCF_021864505.1 Falsiroseomonas oryziterrae | reverse complement strand
CGCGGCAACCGCCTCCGCGTCCCGCTCCGCGCAGAGGAAGCCGAAGCTCGCCGGCCCCGGCCCCGCCAGCGGCACGCAGGCCGCGACGCGGCCCACCGCGCGCCCGTCGCGCCAGGCCAGGAACCGCGCCACCGCATGGTCGCGGAGGAAGCCGTTCCAGTCCGGATCGAACAGCCGCTGCTCTTCCCATCGCAGCGGCACGCCCCAGCCGAGCGGGGCGAGGCGCGCGGGCAGATCGAGGAAGGCGCGCGCCTCGGCCGCCGCCGACACCCGCGCGACGCGCAGCGCGGTCACCCGCCCGGCACGGAATCGGCGGCCGCCGCGAGGGCCTGCACCGCCTCGCGGATGTCGCCCTCCTCATGCTCGGCGGAGAGGAAGAAGCGCAGCCGCGCCGCACCTTCCGGCACGGCGGGGAAGATGATCGGCAGCGCGTTCACGCCGCGCTCCAGCAGCGTGGCCGAGACGCGCGCGGCCCGCACCGAGCTGCCGAGCATCACCGGCACGATGCCGAGGCCCGCCGACAGCCCGGTGTCGAAGCCGCGCGCGCGGCAGAGGTCGCGCAGCAGCCGCGCATTCGCCTGCAGCTTCGCGACCCGCCAGGGCTCTGCCTGCATCACGCGCAGCGCCGCCAACGCGGATGCGGCAAGCGGCGGCGGCAGCCCGACCGAATAGACGAAGCCCGGCGCGGTGTGGCGCAGCCAGTCCACCAGCTCCGCCTTCGCCGCCACATAGCCGCCGCAGGCGCACAGCGTCTTCGACAGCGTGCCCATCCAGATGTCGACCTCCGACGGATCGACACCCGTCGCCTCGAAGGCGCCGCGGCCGGTGGCGCCCAGCACGCCGAGACCATGCGCGTCGTCCACCATCAGCCAGGCGTCATGCGCGCGTGCCAGCCGCACGAAGCCCGCGAGGTCCGGCACGTCGCCGTCCATCGAGTAGTGGCCCTCGACGACGATCAGCGCCCGCTCCGCACCGCGTCGCGCCGCGGCCAGCTCGCGCTCCGCCGCGCCCAGGTCGTTGTGCGCGAAGGGCAGGCGGCGCGCGCCCGACAGCCGCGCGCCCTCGACGCAGGAATTGTGGATCGCCGAATCGTGCAGGATCAGGTCGCGCGGCCCCATCATGTGGCCGATCAGCGTCACGTTCGTCGCGTGCCCGCTGACGAAGGCCAGCGCCGCCTCCGCGCCGTAATGCGCCGCCAGCGCCTGCTCCAGCGCCACATGCACCGGCCGCTCGCCGGAGACGAGGCGCGAGGCGGAGGCGGAGATGCCATGGCGCGCCATCGCCTCCGCCGCTGCCGCATGCAGCCGCGCATCGCCGTTGAGGCCGAGGTAGTCGTAGGAGCCGAAATTGATCAGCTCGCGCCCGTCGATCGTCGTGCGCGCGCCGGCACGCCCCTCATGCGCGCGGAAGAACGGGCTCTCGAGGCCGAGTGCGTCCATCGCGTCGCGCACCAGCTGCCAGTCCTTCAGGTTGCCGATCGCGCCGAAGCCGCGCGGATCGGCTGCCGCCGCCTCGTCCTGTCCCGCGCGCCGCCGCGCCAGCCGCTGCACCAGGGCAAGCCGCGCGCCGGCCGACAATCCGAAGCCCTGGCCCCGCATGGCTCCCCTCAATCCGCCGCGCTGACGCGGCCCGGCTCGAAGCTCTCGACGAGGGTCGCGATCGCCGCCTCCGCCTGCGGCGCCAGCACCGCGGCCGCGATCTGCCGCGCCAGCGCCGCCACGGTCAACTCCTCCGACAGGCCGGCGACCGGCACGGGCTGCGCCAGCCGCGCCTCCAGCGCGCCGCGCAGCTCCAGCGCGCCCAGGCTGTCGAGGCCGATTCCCGCCACCGCGCGCTCCGTGCCGACGGAATCGGCCGGCAGCCGCAGGATGCGGCCGATCTCCTCCTGCACCAGACGCAGGATCGCCGCCTCCGCCTCCGCGCGTGGCATGGCGACGAGGCGCGCGCGCAGGTCCGCGCCGTCCGACTCCGCCGCCT
>NZ_JAKJIB010000503.1 GCF_021864505.1 Falsiroseomonas oryziterrae | reverse complement strand
GGCCGGGCCGCTGACCGATGGGCCTCGAGCAGCTGCTCGCGGGCGTCGCCGTGGTGCTGGCGCTGGAGGGGCTGCTCTACGCGACCGCACCCGGCGCGATGCGCCGGGCGCTCGGCGAGTTGCTGGCGCAGCCGGATGACCGGCTGCGGATCGGCGGCCTGGCGGCGGCGGCGCTCGGCATCGGCGCCGCCTGGCTGCTGATCGGCTGACGGGCTGATCGGCTGACGGGCCGATCGGCCGGCGGGTGCGAACCGGCGGCCGCGCGGTACGCTTCGTCACACGGCGTGACCGTGCGGCGGGGGTGTCGCGCCCGTCGGATCGTGCCAAATCTGGTGCCAAGCGGCCGAGCGGCCGCTAGGCTGAACGACCCCTGGAAGGTGTTGCCCGTGCGTCTTCGTCCCCTCGCTCCCTGGGTCCTTGCCGCCGCCCTCCTGCTCCCCGGGGCGCAGGCGGGCCTTGCCCAGCAGATCGCGCCGCAGATTCCCCCGCCCGGCGCGCCCTCCTCCTTCGCGCCGCTCGCGCAGCGCCTGCTGCCGGCGGTGGTGAACATCCAGACGACGCAGGCCGGCGGCCAGCCGCGCGCCAACCGCGACGCGCCCGACGTGCCGCAGGCGCCGCCCGGCAGCCCCTTCGAGGAGTTCTTCCGCGACTTCCTCGAGCGCAACCGGCCGCCCGGCCAGCAGCAGGGGCCGCAGAACCGCGGCCCGCAGGCGCCGCGTCGCGCGCAGTCGCTCGGCTCGGGCTTCGTCATCGACCCGTCCGGCATCGTGGTGACGAACAACCACGTCATCGAGGGCGCGGACGAGATCAACGTCGTCCTGCAGGACAACACCACGCTCCGCGCGACGCTGGTCGGCGCCGATCCGCGCACCGACATCGCCGTCCTGCGCGTGACCTCGGAACGGCCGCTGCCTTCCGTGACCTTCGGCGACAGCGACACCGCGCAGGTCGGCGACTGGGTGGTGGCGATCGGCAACCCCTTCGGCCTCGGCGGGTCGGTCACGGCGGGCATCGTCTCGGCGCGCGGCCGAGACATCCGCCAGGGGCTCTATGACGACTTCATCCAGACCGACGCGGCGATCAACCGCGGCAACTCGGGCGGTCCGCTGTTCAACCTGAACGGCGAGGTGGTCGGCATCAACACCGCCATCTACTCGCCGACCGGCGGCTCGATCGGCATCGGCTTCTCCATCCCGTCCAACCTGGCGCGCAACATCGTCGGCCAGCTGCAGGCCGATGGCCGCGTGCGGCGCGGCTGGCTCGGCGTGAACATCCAGCAGGTGACGGACGAGATCGCGGAGAGCCTCGGCCTGCGTCAGCCGGCGCGCGGCGCGCTGGTGGCGCGGGCGCAGGAAGGCGGGCCGGCCGCCGCGGGCGGCATCCAGGCCGGCGACGTGATCCTGCGCTTCAACAACCAGGAGGTGCGCGAGATGCGCAACCTGCCGCGCATCGTCGCCGACACCCGCGTGGGTTCGCAGGTGCCGGTGGTGGTCTGGCGCGACGGGCGCGAGCAGACGGTGCAGATCACGGTGGCCGAGCTGCCGTCCGATCAGCAGCAGGCGGCGGTGCAGCCGAACCAGCCGGCGCCGCGGCCGCAGCAGACCGAGCTTTCGGGCCTCGGCCTGCGCGTCGCGCCGATCACGCCGGAAGCGCGCGAGCGCTTCAGCATCCGCCCCGAGAGCCGCGGCGTGGTGATCACCGAGGTCGCGCCCGGCAGCCCCGGGGCCGAGCGCGAACTCCGCCCCGGCGACGTGATCGTCGAGGTGCAGCAGGAGCGCGTGACGACGCCGCAGGAGGTGCAGGAACGCCTCGAGCGCCTGCGCCGCCAGGGCCGCGCGACCGCGCTGCTGCTGATCGAAGGCCCACAGGGCCAGCGCTGGGTCCCGCTGCGCCTCAACGCGCCGCAGCGTGGTGCACCCGGGTGAGTGCCACGGGGAGGGCGCTGCCCTCCCCGAACCCCTCCCGCCAGGAGCCGGCGGGCTCCTGGA
>NZ_JAKJIB010000502.1 GCF_021864505.1 Falsiroseomonas oryziterrae | reverse complement strand
CGGAGCCGCCGCGGCCCGCGGCGCAGCCGGCTGCGATGCCGCCGGTCGCAGCGACGGAGGTCGCCGCCGAACGCGCCGTGCTCGATGCGCTGCGGGCACGTCGGGCGGAACTCGAGGCGCGCGAGACTTCGGTCGCGCAGCGCGAGGTCCTGCTCGCCGCCGCCGAGCGCCGCCTGCTCGGCCGCGTCGAGGAACTCGCTGCCCTGCAATCCAGGCTCGAGGCGCTGGAACGCGACCGGGCGGCCCGCGAGGAGGCCGGCCTGCGCGGTCTGGTGCGGGTCTACGAGGCGATGCGCCCGCGGGAGGCGGCGCAGATCTTCGACGAGCTGGAGATGGCGGTGCTGGTGCCCATCGTCGACCGGATGCGGGAAGCGCGAGCATCCCCGGTGCTCGGCGCGATGCGGCCCGACCGCGCCCGCGCCCTGACGGCGGAGCTTGCGCGGCTGCGTGCGGAGCGCATCGAACAGGACCGCGCCACGCGTCCGTGACGCGAGGCCCGTGGCGAGGCCTGGCACGCAACGCCCAGGCATTCGCAATGCGTTCACGCCTTCGCGCCTAGGGTCCCGCCCGACGCGGTACCGCAAGCGGGGTGACGTGCTGCCATGGACAAGACCACGCCCGTCCTGATCGTGGACGACTACAAGACGATGCTGCGCATCATCCGCAACCTGCTGAAGCAGCTCGACATCGAGAACGTGGAGGAGGCGACGGACGGCCAGGAAGCACTGAGCAAGCTGCGCAACGGCAATTTCGGCCTGGTCATCAGCGACTGGAACATGGCGCCGATGACGGGGCTCGACCTGCTGAAGGAGGTGCGCGCCGACGCGCGGCTCAAGCACACGCCCTTCATCATGATCACCGCCGAAAGCAAGACGGAGAACGTGATCGCCGCCAAGGCCGCGGGCGTCTCCAACTACATCGTCAAGCCCTTCAACGCCGAGACGCTGCGCGAGAAGATCGAGAAGGTGCTGGCGCATGCCTGACCGCGGCGGCGGCGCCGAGGAGGCGCGGATCGAGGATGGACCGCATGTCGTGCCCCGCGCGGCCGCCGGCGACCTGACTGCGAAGGAGGCGCTGCTGCTCGCCGAGCTCGACGGGCTTGGGCGGACG
Source organism: Falsiroseomonas oryziterrae (assembly GCF_021864505.1). Taxonomy (GTDB): domain Bacteria; phylum Pseudomonadota; class Alphaproteobacteria; order Acetobacterales; family Acetobacteraceae; genus Falsiroseomonas; species Falsiroseomonas oryziterrae. The sequence continues at coordinate 898 of NZ_JAKJIB010000502.1, read as the reverse complement.
ATCGCGAACGCGAAGCGCGAGATCGCCCGGCTCAAGGTGGACGACATCACCGACCGCCACATCCCGGCCGCGACCGACGAACTCGACGCCATCGTCCAGCACACGGCCGCCGCGACGAACGAGATCCTCGACTGCTGCGAAGTACTGGAGAGTCTGGCCGGACGCCTGCCCGAGGCGATTGCGGCGGCGACCCTGCAGGGCGCCATCACCCGAATCTACGAAGCCTGCAGCTTCCAGGACATCACCGGCCAGCGCATCGGCAAGGTCGTCGCCGCGCTGAAGGCGATCGAGATGCGCGTCGCCGTGGTCACCGGCCGCTTCGAGCCCGAGCCGGAGGAGGGCGAGCCGACCGACGGGCAGCGCCTCGCCCACGGCCCGCAGCGTCCCGGGACCGGCGTCAGCCAGGCCGACATCGATCGGCTGCTGGCCGGCTCCTGAATGCGCCGCGCCGGCCCGCTGCTGGTCCTGCTGCTCGTCGCGCCGCCGGCCTGGGCCGAGGCGCGGATGGGCGTTCGCGTCGGCGACCACCCGACCCATGGGCGCGTTGTCTTCGACGCTCCGTCCGGCACCTCCTATCGCGTCGAGGCGGAGGAGGGGCGCGTGCGGCTCAGCTTCGGCGGCGGCGCCACGCCGGACCTCGCCGCGGTGCGGCGGCCGCCGCGCAACGTCCTCGCCATCGAGGCGGCGCCGGGCAGCGCCGCCATCCTCGTCCCGCCGGGCACGCGCCTGCGGCACATGCGCCTCGGCGACCGCATCGTCGTGGATCTTCTGGATCCCGAGGCGCCGGAGGCTTCCGCGACCGCGCGCGCCGCCGCGCCGCGCACGGCGGAGCGCGCCGCTTCATCGGCCCCGGGCACGTCGGTATCCCGCCCCGCCCCGCCCCCCCCTCCCCCCTTCC
>NZ_JAKJIB010000501.1 GCF_021864505.1 Falsiroseomonas oryziterrae | reverse complement strand
TGTTGCGGAAATCCGCCCCCGGCGGGCGCGGCGCGAAGGCCAGCTTGCCGTCGGCCGCCACGCGCCCCCAGCCCGGATCGGCCGCGGCATAGGCAACACCGCCGCCGGGTAGCGGCAGGAGCTGCGCGACGGCGTCGCGCGCGGCCGGGATGTCGGTGGCCGGCCCGAGGCCGAAATCGGTCCAGCGGCGGATGACGAAGTCGCGCCGGTCCGCCTCGGGCCCGGAGGGCGGCGTTGCGACCTGGGTGATGCCGCGCGCGCCCTGCCCGGGTGCGGCGCCGGTGGAGCGTGCGACCTGTGCGGCAGGTTGCGCGATCCGCGCATAGCCTGCCGCGTGCAGTTGCACGCCCCGCCCGTCGGACGCCCAGGCGACCGACGGCAGTCCCTCGCCGCCCAGGCCCGTCACGTCTGGCGCGAGCACCGTGCGCAGATCGCCGGCGGCGAGAATCTCGACGCGCAGCCGGTCCTCGAACCCGATCGCGAGCAGCGCACCGTCCGGCGACCAAGCGAGGCCGAAGGGACGTCCGCCCTGCACCGGCGCGCGTTCCGCCAGCTTGCGCCCGCCGCGTGCCTCGTGCGTGCGGACGCGGCCATCGGCGCCGGTCGCGGCAAGGCGCTCGCCGTTCGCCGCAAATGCGACCATGCGGGCGGCGCCGGCATAGCCGGTGTCTTCCCATTGCGCGCGGCCGTTGCGCGCGTCCCACACCCGGATGCCCGCGCGGCCACCGAGCGCCGCGGCGAGCAGCGTGCCGTCGGGCGAGAGTGCGAGGTGCTGCACCGGCGCCGGCAGGCCGGGCAGACGCCCGAGCAGCGTGCCGGCGCGGGTGTCGAAGACATAGATCGCGAAGGCGCCGTCCCAGGCCGATCCGGTGTAGCCGGCGGCGAAGGCGCGGTTGCCGTCCGGGCTCAGCGCGACGGCGTAGAGTTCGCCCTCCTCCCCCGGCGCGATGGGCGGGCGCAGCACGGCGCGCAGGTTGCCGTCCGGCAGGTCCCACAGCCGCAGCGTCTTGTCGTCGGAGACGCTGGCCAGCAGCCGTCCGCCGGCATCCGCGGCGAGCCGCGCGACCGGCGCGGTGTGCGCCACCGCCTCGATGCGGAGGAAAGGCTGCTGCGGCGGCTCGGCGGCGCGCGGCGCCTGCTGCGCCGACGCACCCGCCGGCACGAACAGCGGCGGTCCGAAGCCGGCCAGCAACGCCGTGCCCTGCAGCAGGGCACGGCGCGTCGCGGCCATCTCAGCTGGCCGCGAGCTCGAAGCCCTGGCCCTGGGTGAGGCGCTCGGCATTGGCGATGCTCTGCGTGAAGTTGTCGCGGCGAGCGATGTTGCTCGCTGCGAGGGAGCGGACATCGCCATCGGCCGAGGTGCCGGTGCCGACGGGCGACGTCCGGGCGGGCGCGCGCTGCGCCTCGGGGAATGCGCCGATCGGGGCGAAGCCGCGCACCCCCGTGCTGGTCTCCACGAGCGCGAAGCCGGACGTCTGTCCCTGCACCGTCACGCGCTCCCGCGCGCTGACCTGGGCCACGTCGGGAGCGGCGGGGTCGGGCCGCAGCTTGAGCGGCACGGTTGCACGCGCCTGGACAGGCACCGCACGGCTGACCGTGGCGCCGGCCAGCGCCGCCTGCTTGGTACCGGGCGCCACGTTCTCGATCGCCACGTCGAACTGCTCGCCGCGCGAGGTGATCTTCTCGTTGATGCTGCGCGCAAGCGCCAGGTCGCGCTGCGCGCGGGCGCGCTCATTGGCCATCATTGCTTCCGCCTGGGGGCGCGTGATGCGGCCGGCGCGGAGGTCCGCGCGGACGCGCTGCGCGGTGCCGAAGCGACAATCCATCAGCTGGGTGTAGGCCAACCAGGTGCGGTCGAGCTGGGCGTTCTCGGCCGCGAGGTCGCCGGCGATGCTGCGCACCAGCGTCGCCTGGTCCGCCGCCTGGCGCTGGCGCGCCTGGAAGTAACCACCGGCCGCGCCCGCGACGCCGCCCGCCGCGGCGCCGATCGCCGCCCCGGCCAGCACCTCGTTGCCACGGC
>NZ_JAKJIB010000500.1 GCF_021864505.1 Falsiroseomonas oryziterrae | reverse complement strand
TCGCCGCATGTCCGATCCCGCCGAGCGCCAGGGCGCCGCCGCCGCGCAGCACGCCTCGCCGCGACGTGGCGGCCCCGAGCGCGGCGCCGAGCGGGCTGCAGGCAAAGCACATGGCGGTCTCTCCCGGCTGCGGTCACGCGCCGCGCCAGGTGGCGCGCCGGCGCCGGCCTCCGCCGGTCAGACTGCGCTCACCGTCGCGCCGCCTGCAACTCCATCCGTGTCAACCACAGCCCCGCCGCGACGATGACCGCGACGCCGGCCAGCATCTGGGCCGTCGGTACCTCGGCGAAGAACATCCAGCCGAACAGGATCCCCCAGAGGATCATCGCGTATTGCCAGGGCACCACGATCGGCGCGGGGGCCAGCGCCAGCGACTTCGTCACCGCGAGATGCGCGCAGACGCCGACGACGCCGAGCAGCATCAGCAGCCCCGCATCCACCAGCGTCAGCGGCGTCCAGGCGAAGGGCGCCATCACCAGCCCGAAGACCAGCGCGCCCGCCATCTGGTAGGTCGCGAGCACGGTCGCCGAGGTCCCGCGCAGCGTGCGCGTCAGCAGCAGATAGGCCGAATAGACGCAGACCCCGACGATCGCGACGGTCGTCGGCAGCCAGCCCGAATCGAGCGTCGCACCCAGCGTCACCAGCACGCCCACGAAGCCCACCACCACCGCCGCGAAGCGCGCGCGGTCCAGCCTTTCCTTGAGGATCACGGCAGATGCCGCGGCCACCACGATCGGCGTGGCCATCCAGAAGGCCATCGTGTCGGCCAGCGGCATCATGCCGACCGCCCAGTAGAAGCAGGCGACCTCGATCGTCCCCGCCGCGACGCGCGCCGCCTGCAGCTTCGGCGTGCGCGGCTGCAGCAGATGCGCCGCGCCCTCGCGCCAGATGAAGGGGGCGAGGATGACCAGCGCCGCGATGCTGCGCAGGACCAGCACCTGCGCGACCGAGTAGGTGGCGACCAGCCACTTCCCCAGCACGTCGTTGAGCGAGAAGGCGAGCACCGCCGCCGACATCAACGCGATGCCGGCGAAGTTGCGGTTCGGTTGGGGAGCGTTCACTCGGCGCGGATATTCGCCTCGCGGACCAGCGTCGCCATCGCGGCGCGGCCCTCGGTGACAAACCGGGAAAACTCGGCCGGCGAGGACGCCACCGGCACGCAGCCGATCTGCACCAGCCGCGCGCGCAGCGCCGGGTCGGCGATCGCCTCCGCCAGCGCGCCATGCAGCGCGGCCACCACCGCCTGCGGCGTCCCGGCAGGACCGAACAGCCCGGCCCACTCGTTGGATTCGAAGCCCGCGAAGCCGCTCTCGGCGATGGTCGGCACGTCCGGCCGGCTCTCGACGCGGGTCAGCGTGCCGACGCCGAGGAACCGCGCCCGCCCGCCATCCACCACCGGCCCCGCCGAGACCAGCGTCGTGAAGACCGCATCGAGCGACCCGGCCGCCAAATCCTGCGCCGCCGCCGCGCCGCCGCGATAGGGCACATGCACCACCTCGATCCCCGCCGCGCGGGAGAAGGCCGCGAGCCCGAGATGCCCGGCCGTCGCATTGCCCTGCGTGCCGACCGTGAGCTGGCCCGGCCGCGCCTTCGCCGCCGCGACGAACTCGGCCAGCGTCCGCGCCGGGAAATCGTTCTTGACCGCGATGGCGGAGGGGAAGGTCACCACCAGCGAGATCGGCGTGAAGGCGGTCGCGTAGTCGAAGGGAAGCCCGCGCAGGAGCGAGGGATTCACGATGTGGCTCGAGGCGTCCCACAGGAAGGTGTGGCCATCATTCGCCCGCGCCACCTCGGCCCCGCCGAGGCTGCCCGACGCGCCGGTCCGGTTCTCCACCACGAAGCCCTGGCCCAGCCGCTCGCCCATGCGCGGCGTCAGCACCCGCGCCGCGCTGTCCGCGGCCCCGCCGGCGGCGAAGGGCACGACGAGGCGGATGGAGCGCTGCGGCCAGGCGGGCTGGGCCCGTGCTGCGACAGGCAGGGCGAGGGCGGCGCCGAGGGCGGGGCGGCGGGTCAGGGTCATGGC
>NZ_JAKJIB010000050.1 GCF_021864505.1 Falsiroseomonas oryziterrae | reverse complement strand
AGCGGCTGCGCGGATGCGGCGCGGCCTCGGCGACGGCGACGACTTCGGCGCCGGCCTCGGCGAGTTCGCAGGCGACCTGCAGGTTCAGCGGCCCATTGCCGGCCACCAGCACACGCCGGCCGGGCAGCGTGCGATAGCTGCGCCAGAGCGTCTGCGCCGCGCCCACCGTCATCACGCCCGGCAGCGTCCAGCCGGGCACGACATGCGGCCGCTCATAGGCGCCGGAGGCGACGATGACCGCGCGCGGCGCGACCAGCCGCGTGCGGCGCCCGTCGAAGACCGCGAGCCGGTCGAGGTCGAAGGCGCCCCAGAGCTCGGCGCCGCGCAGGATGCGGGCACCCGACGCCTCGGCCGCGACGGCCAGCGCGCCGCCCTCCGATTGCTGGGCATCGAGCGCGGCGGCGTTCGTGCCCGGCGCCGGCTGCTTGTAGTATTGCCCGCCGAGCGCCGCGCGCTCCTCGACCAGCAGCACCTCGAGCCCGCAGCGCCGCGCGGCGATGGCCGCCGACAAGCCGCCTGCCCCGCCGCCCAGGATCAGCAGGTCCACCACCTCGGGCGTCGGCAGCGGGCCGTCCTCGGGCGGCGGCACCGCGCCGGCCGGGATGCGGGCCGCGCCAGGGAAATCCTGCTGCCGCAGCTCCATTCCCGGCCGCGCCTTCGTCATGCAGGCGCGGCTGTTCGGCTCGCCATCCACCTCCACCAGGCAGTCCTGGCAGACGCCCATGCCGCAGAACATGCCGCGCTCTCCGCCGCGGCGGGTGGCGCGGAAGCCGCGGATGCCGGCCTCGGTCAGCGCGGCGGCCACGGTCTGGCCGGGGCGGAGCGGAATCGCGCGCGTGCCCGCGGCGTCGGTCCAGCGCAGCGTGTCAGCCATGTGCGATGCAGTGGCGGGCGATGTCGGCATGGGTGGCGAACCAGACGCGGCCTTTCGCGGCGGCGTGGCGGCAGATCTCGTCCAGGATCCAGATGCGGCTGCGATAGCCGATCACGAAGGGATGCATGACGAGCTGGAAGACGCTGCCCTCCTCCCACGCCGCGTCGAACTCGCGGAGGAAGATGCGCAGCACGTCCTCGGGCGTCGCATAGGGCCGCGTCGCGGGATTGCGGTTGAAGAGGAAATAGACCGCGTCGTCGCGCAGCCATTCGACCGGTACCTCGACCACGCCGGTAGGCTGGCCGTCGAGCAGCAGCTCGTAGGGCTCCTCGTCCGCCATCAGGCTGCTGTCATAGAGCAGGCCGAGTTCCTTCACGGCCGCCACCGTGTGCGGGCTGGTATCCCATTGCGCCGCGCGATGGCCGACGGGCTGCTGCCCCGAAAGCTGCGCCAGCGTGTCGCGCGCGCGCAGCATCAACTCGCGCTCCGTCGCCGCGTCGAGGAGCGAGGTGTTCTCGTGGATCCAGCCATGGATCCCGATCTCGTGCCCGGCTGCGGCGATGCGCGCCGGCTCCTCCGGCCCGATCAGCGCGGCAACGGCGGGGCAGAAGAAGGTCGCCGGCACGACGTGCTTCTCCAGCACGGACAGGATGCGCGGCACGCCGACGCGGCGACCGAACTCGCCCCAGGCGAGCCGCCCGACGCTCTCGTCGCCCGCGCCCATCGCGAAGGTCTCGTGATCGCAATCGAAGGAGAGCGCGACGGCGCAGCGCGCGCCGCCCGGCCATTGCGGGCGCAGCCGCCGGCCCGCGCGCACGCGCGCGACGGCGGCCCGCCAGCGTTCCTCAGGCCATGTCCAGGGCGGTTGGCTCACTCCGCCGCCTGCTGCTGCGACGCAGCGCGGTGCTTGCGCAGATAGGCTCGCCAGGTGGTCGCCCAGCGCGCCGGATCCTCGCAGCCCTCGCCCTGCACCTTGCCGATCGCCGCATTATGCGGCGCCGACTTCACCAGGTCGGGATTGGCATAGGCCTCCTCGCAGACCTTGCGGACCACCGCGACCCAGGTGTCGATGTCCTCCTTGGACCACAGCTCGCCGGCTTCCGGCGTGAAGGGCTCGGGGAAGTGCCAGGGCTCATGCGCGAGCCAAGGCGCGTCCACGCCGTAGTCGGTCATGCGGTTCGCCACCTCGCCGACGCCGATGCCGGTCTCCTCCTTCAGCGTGCCGAGCGAGTAGCGCGTCATCTCCATGCGCGGACCGCCGATGTCGGGGTGGCTCTTGGAGACGCCGCGGACCGCGAGCAGCTCCTTCTCCATGTAGTTGTTGGCGAGGACCGAGATGTCGGAGGCCTCGTTGATTCCGTCGGCGCCCATCCCGCGCGCCCAGGCATAGGCCCGCATCACGATGTGCAGGTTCCCCATGAACTCGCGCACCTTGCCGACCGACTTTTCCGGAATGTCCAGCGCGAAGCCCGACGCCGTCTTGTTCACCATCGGCTTCGGCAGGAAGCGCGCCAGCTCCTCGGTGCAGCCATAGGCGCCGGTGGCGGGCCCGCCGCCGCCCTTCGGGCCGCCGAAGGTCTTGTGCAGCATGAACATGCAGGCGTCGAAGCCGAGGTCGCGGGCCCGGATCTTGCCCATCACGCCGTTGAAGTTGGCGTGGTCGTAGAAGGCGAGCCCCCCGGCTTCCTTCACCAGCCGCACCCATTCCTTCATGTGCGGGTTGTAGATGCCCATGTCGTCGGGGTTGTTGATCATCAGCGCCGCGGTGCGCGGGCCGATCGCCGCCTTCAGCGCCTCGATGGACGGGTAGCCGCCTTCTTCCAGCGGCAGGCTGATCACCTTGAAGCCACCGGCCGCGGCCGTTGCCGGGTTGCAGGGATGCGCCTGGATCGAGGTGACGATCTCGTCCCGCTGGCCGAGCTGCCCCGTCGCCTCCAGCCAGCCGCGCGTGACGCAGACATGGGTGTAGGCCGCATCCGCGCCGCCCGCCGCCTGGAAGGTGAAGCGGTCCATGCCCGACAGCGCCTTCAGGATCTGCTCGAAGTTCCAGACGATCTCGAGCAACCCCTGCAGCGTCGCGGGGTCCTGCAGCGGATGGATCTCCGCCATCTGCGGCCTGAGGCCCAGCGCCTCACTCAGACGCGGATTGTACTTCATGGTGCAGGTGCCGAAGAGGCTGATGCCCACCATGCCGAGCACCTGCTGCGACAGCCGCACGTAATGGCGCAGCGTGTCGTGCTCCGTCATCTCCGGCAGCAGCGGCAGCGCCTTCCGGCGCATCGCCGGCGGGAGCAGCTCCGCGGCCGGACCGACGGCAGCGACCTCGGCCTCCGGCGCGGCGAAGGTGATGCCGCGGCGGCCGGGCGCGCCGAGTTCCATCACTACCGGCTCGTTCCAGCGCGCCTGGTGGTATTCGCGGGGCGTCACGTCGCTCATGCCACGATCTCCTGCAGCGCGCCGGCCAGCCGGGCGATGTCCTCCGCGGTGTGCACTTCCGTCACGGCGTAGAGTGCGCTCTGGCCGAGCGCGGGGAAGTCGGCCGAGAGGTCGCGGCCGCCGAAGATGCCCTTCGCGCGCAGTGCCGCGTTCACCTGTGCCACGGTCCGGCCCGTGCCGTCGAAGTTCACGACGAACTCCTTGAAGAAGCCGCAGGGGAAGGCGACGCGCAGGCCCTTGATGCCGCCCAGCACCTTCGCCGCGTGGTGGCTCCGCTGGAGAATGACCTCGCCGACTTCCCGGAATCCCTGCGGCCCGAGCAGCGCCATGTAGGCCGCGCAGCCGATGGTGGTCAGGTAGACCGAGTTGCCGGTCCAGTCCTTCCCTTCCTCGCGCATGCCGTAGCTCGACTGGTGCGCGAGGCTGAGCGCGAAGCCGTGCTCGCCCGGCCGGTCGGTCGGCGCGATGGAGATGTTGAGCGTCGGATACTCGCGCGCGTAGCGCTCCTCGTCGCGGCTCGCGATGAAGCCGCCCGCGCCGCCCCCGGCCATCATGTGCGCGCCGAGCGTCTGGATCGTGCCGACCACGATGTCCGCGCCGTACTCGGCCGGCGGCGCCAGCACGCCGAGCGAGATCGGGTCCACGCCGACGATGAACTCCGCACCCGCCGCGCGCGCCAGCTTGCCGATCTCCGCCCCGCGCGCCTCGACCACGCCGAAGCTGCCCGGGTTCTCGATGTAGACCGCGGCCGTCCTCGACGAGAGCTTGGCCTTGAGGTCGGCCATGTCGAGCATGCCGCTCGCCGCCTCCCACGCGACGGGGACAACAGCGATGTGGCCGTGGCTGCCCTCCGGCTCGCAATACTGCTTCAGGACCTCGAGCCGCTCCGGGTCCATCCCGGCGGGCACCAGCACCTCGCGGCGACCGTTCAGGCGCGACGCCATGCGCACCGCATTGCCGATCGCGCAGCCCCAGGAATAGACGGGCAGGCCGACGAACTCCATGCCGACCAGCTCGCCGAGCATCGAGCAGAACTCGAACCACGCCTGGTTGCGGCCGTGGTCGGAACTCGGCGTGCCCCAGACGCTGGTGAGGAACTCCGTCCGCCCCACCACCTCGTCCACGATCGCCGGCACGTGGTGCTGCCAGATGCCGGAGCCGAGGAAGGACAGGTTCTGCTCGCAATCGGAATTCTTCTTCAGCAGCTCGAGCATGTGGCGCTTCAGCGCCACCTCGCTCGCCAGCGCCGGCGGCAGGTCGAGCCTGCCGCGGAAGCGGTGATCCTCCGGGATCTGCGCGAAAAGGCTCTCGATGCTGGGCGCACCGATCGCGCGCAGCATCGCCGCCTTCGCCTCCTCGGTGGAGTTCGCCATCCAGGGGTGCGCGCCCCCGCCCTGCGCTTCCATCCGCTCCTCCCCTTCGCGCATCATCCTGTCGCCGCGCCGACGCGCATCACCATGCGCTGGCCCGGCGCCGTGTATATCTTCATGTAGCCCGCCAGCATCGCGTCCACCTCGGCACTGCCGGTGTCCACATGCAGCACGGCCGGGTCGAGTGTGGCGAGCTTGGCCGCCCCCGTCACGACCATGATGTTGTCCCGCCCGACGCGGCGGATCACCTCGGCGCTGATCTGCTGGTTGCCGCGGCCGAACAGGAACCCCTGCCCGCCGGTCACGGAGGCGACGATGCCGGCCCCGCCCTCTCCGGCGCGGTCCAGCAGCCGAAGCAGCTGCGCCTCGTTCGCATCGGCCGCAATCAGTCGGCCGCCGAGCGCCACGTCCACGCCGAGCAGGGTGCCCTCGAACCCCATGGCGCGCCGGATGCGCCGCGTGGTCGTCCCGCAGCCGAGGATCATGAGCCGGTCGGCCGGCCAGTCCCGCACGATGACGCGCGCCAGCGCATCGAGCGCCGCCTCGTCATCCGGACGCGCGCCCGCCTTGCTGGCCTGCACCAGCCCGCGCGCGTGCGGCACGCGGGCGATGCCGTAGAGGCTGGCGCTGACCCGACCCTGCCGGAGCGCCTCCTCGTCGAGATCCATCACCTCCGCCTCGCGCAGCCGGATGACGGGCTCCCCGGCGAGCAGATGCGCCGCGGTCTGCCCGGCCGCGCGCGGGCTCGTTCCGAAGACGGCGGAATGCATCTTCACGCCGGTCGGCACGCCGAGAATCGGGATCTCCGTGCCCACCACGCCCACCACGTCGCGCGCCGTGCCGTCCCCGCCCGCAAAGAGCAGCAGATCCACCTTCTCCTCGAGAAACCGGGCGACGGCCCGGCGCGTGTCGGTGCCGTCGCCCGCCGGCGGTGGCAGGCCGGCGAGGATCCGCGGGCGAAGGCCGGCGGCGGCGGCCGACTCCTCACCCATCGGGCCGGGCGGCACCAGGATCTCGATGCGGTCGGCGAGCGGCGCCAGCGATTGCAGGGCCAGCGCACAGCGAGGCCCGGCGGTCGGCACGGCACCCAGGGCGCGCGCCCGGGCCAGGGTCTCCGGCCCGTCCGTGCCCTTCAGGCCGACACGGCCGCCCAGCCCCGCGATCGGGTTCACCACCACCCCGAGCTTCTGACCTCCAGCCTCCCGGCGCATCCGTTCCGACGCAGGTTTGTGCGCGATCCGAACGCCGGATCGCCGTGCGGCCATCCTACCCGGAACCGGCGGCGCGGCACTACCCCGGAAGGATGGGTTCGGACGGCGTCGAGGAGGTGCTGGCGGTGCCGGTCCGCGCGCCGTTCAGCCGAGCCGACCGGCGCGCGTGGCGGCCTTCGCCGCCGGCGGGGCGCGCAACGCAAAAGGGCGGCCTCCCCGTGAGGGGAAGCCGCCCTGGCCTGCTCGCGGCGGCTTGCCGGCTCAGCTGTCGAGCGTGATCCCGAGTTCGCGGATCAGCGGCTGCCAGGTGGCGACTTCCTGGCGCACCAGCGCGGCCATCTCGTCGGTGCCGAGATTGTTCGGCTCGAGCGCGAGCCCGCGCAGGCGGGTGATGAAGTCGTCGCCCTGCACGACGCGCCGCACCTCCGCCTCCAGCCGGCGGACGATCGGCTCCGGCGTGTTCGCATGCACGGCGACGCTGTTCCAGGCGTAGATCTCCGCGTTCTGCACGCCCTGCTCGGCGAAGGTCGGGACGTTCGGGAAGGTCCCGACGCGCGCCGGCATCGAGGTGCCGAGCGCCTTCACCTGGCCGGTCTGGATGGCCTGGACCGCGACCGCGACATCGCTGAAGCAGGCGTTCACGACCCCCGCGATGGTGTCCTGCAGCGCCGGCGCACCGCCGCGATAGGAGACCTGGTTCACCTCGATCCGCGCGGCGCGGATCAGTCGCTCGATGCCGAGATGGTTCGGGGACCCCACGCCCGCATGGGACACCGACACCTGGCCGGGCCGCGCGCGGCACTGCGCGATGAACTCCTGCAGCGTGTTCGCCGGGAAGGAGGGGTGCACGAGCAGCATGTAGGGGAAGCGCCCCATGCCATGCACGATGCGGATGTCGCGCTGCGCGTCGTAGGGGATGCGCTGCGACATCGCCGGGATGAAGACGAGGCCGGTCAGGTCGGCCGAGAAGAGCGTGTAGCCATCGGCCGGCGCACGCACGAAGACCTCGGTCGCCGGGATGGTCGCGCCGCCGGCGCGGTTCTCCACCACGATCTGTTGGCCGAGCGGGCCGCTGATGCCCTGCGCGACGAGGCGCGCGACGAAGTCCGAGGACCCGCCGGCGGCCCAGGGCACGATCCAGCGCGGTGGCCGATTCGGATAGGCGCCTTGCGCCACGACGGGGGCCGCGAGGCCGATGAGCGGCAAGGCCACGAGGCTGCGGCGGGTGAGATTCGTCATGGAAGCGTCTCCCTGGATCGGGAATGAAAGTCTTTGCGGAATAGGTTCGCCAAGCAAGCCCATTCTGCATAGCGGGCTTCTGTGCGCACAGCGAACGTCCGGCCCGTGGCCGAGGGCCCCCTGGGCGGCGGCTGTGCCGCGGCGCTCGCGGGGGCCGACCACGCTCGCATCGTCACGCAGCACCACGGCGCGATCCCTGGCGATCTTCGGTGCGCGAGGTCCTCATCGCGGTCGGATGCGCCAGGGCGTTCCGCCACCCGTACTGGCCTGACGGGCGCCGGGCTTCAGGTGCGATCCCACTCCTCGCCCCAGGCCTGCACGAGATGGCCCGGGGAGATCTCCCGGTAGCTGCGCGGCGGCGGCAGGTAGTCCGGTGGGCGAACCGGACTGCGGATCTCGGCGCCGGAAAGCCCTCGGCGAATCGCGCGGTGGTCCGGATCCGGCACCGGCACGGCAGCCATCAGGCGCTTCGTATAGGGGTGCTGCGGCGACTCGAAGATGGCGGCACGCGGGCCGATCTCCACGATCTCGCCAAGATACATGACCGCGATCCGGTGGCTCACGCGCTCCACCACGGCGATATCGTGCGAGATGAAGAGATAGGCGAGGCCGAGTTCGGCCTGCAGGTCCAGCATGAGATTGAGGACCTGCGCCTTGATCGAGACGTCGAGCGCCGAGACCGCCTCGTCCGCGACGATCAGCCGCGGCTCGAGCGCGAGCGCGCGGGCGATGCAGAGCCGCTGGCGCTGCCCGCCGGAGAACTCGTGCGGGAAGCGGCCCGCGGCATCGGGCGGCAGGCCGACCTTGCGCAGCAGCGACGCCACCCTTTCGCGCGCCTCCGCCTTGCCGGCCAGGCCATGGACGATGATCGGCTCGGCCAGCGCGCCTCCCACGGTCTTGCGCGGGTTCAGGCTGGCATAGGGATCTTGGAAGATCATCTGCATGCGGCGGCGCATCTGCCTGAGGCCGGCGCGGTCGAGCGCCGCCACGTCCCGGCCCTCGAACAGGATGCGCCCCGAGGTCGGCGGGACGAGGCGCAGGATGGACCGGCCGGTGGTGGACTTGCCGCAGCCGGACTCGCCGACAAGCGCAAGCGTCTCGCCGGCGTGCAGCGTAAAGGACACCTTCTCCACCGCATGGACGCGGCCCCTGATCCTGGAGAGGACGCCGCCGCGGATATCGAAGCGGGTGACGAGATCGGAGACCTCGAGCAGCGGCCGCTCGGCGACCGTATCCGGCGTTTCGGTGGGCTCGTCGGAGCCGCCGGTCGCGATGTCCACCATCGGGAAGCGCATCGGCCGCGCCCGGCCGGCCATCGAGCCGAGCCGCGGCACGGCGGCGAGCAGGGCGCGGGTGTAGGGCGCGCGCGGGGTGCGGAAGACCTCGGCCGTCGAGCCCGTCTCCACGGCCTTGCCCTTGTACATGACGACGACACGGTCCGCGATCTCCGCCACCACGCCCATGTCGTGCGTGATGAAGAGCACCGACATGCCCTCCTCCTCCTGGAGCATCTTGATGAGCTCGAGGATCTGGGCCTGGATCGTGACGTCGAGCGCGGTGGTCGGCTCGTCGGCGATGAGCAGCTTGGGGCGGCAGGCCAGCGCCATCGCGATCATCACGCGCTGGCGCATCCCGCCGGAGAAGTGGTGCGGGTATTCGTGGAAGCGCGAGCGCGCGGCGGGGATCCGCACCCGCTCGAACAGCCGGAGCGCCTCGGCCTCCGCCGCGCTGCGGTCGAGGGCGCGGTGATAGACGAGCGCCTCCGCCACCTGGAATCCGACGGTGAGCACCGGGTTCAGGCTCGTCATCGGTTCCTGGAAGATCATGGCGATGTCGTTGCCGCGCACGCGTCGCATCTCGGCCTCGGGCAGCGGCAGCAATTCGCGGCCCGCCAGCGCGATCTGCCCCTCGACGCGCGAATTGGCCGCCGGCAGCAGCCGCATCACGGACAGCGCGGTGACGCTCTTGCCCGAGCCGGATTCGCCGACCACCGCCACCGTCTCGCGCGGGGCGATGTCGAAGGAGAGGTCCTCCACCACCGGCCGCCAGGCGCGGTCCACCCGGAAGGAGGTGGTCAGGCTGCGGATGCTGAGGACGGGCGGGGTCACGTCTCGCCCTTCAGCTTCGGGTCCACCGCGTCGCGCAAGCCGTCGCCGAGCAGGTTCAGGGCGAAGACGACGATCAGGATGGCGACCCCGGGCGCGAGCGCCAGCCAGTAGCTGTCGAGGATGTTCTCGAAGCCCTCGCGGATCATGCCGCCCCAGGTCGGGATGGGCGGGCGCAGGCCGAGGCCGATGAAGGCGAGCGAGGCCTCGGTCCGGATCGCGCTCGCCAGCCACAGCGAGGACATGACCAGGATCTCGGCGAAGATGTTGGGCAGGATGTGCAGGAACATGATGCGCGCATCCGAGTAGCCGAGGGCGCGGCAGGCCTCGACGAACTCGCGCTCCTTCACGGAGATGGTCGGCGCGCGGGCGATGCGGGCGAAGGCGGGAATCGAGGTCAGTGCGATCGCGATCACGATGTTGACCAGCGTCGGGCCGAGCATCGCCACGATGATCAGGCCGAGGATCAGCGCCGGGAAGGCGAGCAGCACGTCCATGGTCTGCATGACGATCACGTCGAAGCGCCCGCCGTACCAGCCCGCCAGGATGCCGATCGCGGAGCCGATCAGCATCGCGGCCAGGGTGGAGGCCACGCCGATCAGCAGCGAGTATCTCGCGCCGTGCAGCAGCCGGGAGAGGATGCAGCGCCCGAAATAGTCCGTGCCGAGCGGATACTCCGCGGACGGGCCCTGCAGGCGCGAGAAGACGTCCTGCTCCAGCGGATCGTGCGGCGCGATCCAGGGCGCCATGATCGCCAGCACGACGACCGCCAGGAACACGCCGAGGCCGATCCAGGACGTCTTGTTGGTGTTGAAGGCCCGGATCGTCGCGGCGAGGGCGACGGCGAGCGGCGACGGCGCGGGCGCTGGCGCGGGTGAGGGCGGCGAGGTCTGCGTCACTTGAGCTTCACCCGCGGGTCCGCCGCGCCGTAGGCGAGGTCGGTCAGGAGGTTCACCACGATGACGACCAGGGTGTAGATCACCATCATCCCCTGCAGCATCGTGTAGTCGCGCTGGTTCAGCGCGCCGACGATCAGCTTGCCGAGCCCGGGCCGGTTGAAGACGATCTCGGTCAGCACGGAGTTGCCGATCAGCACGCCCAGGTAGAGCCCGACGACGGTGATCACCGGGATGAGCGCGTTGCGCAGCGCATGCCGCCAGACGACCGCGCGCCAGGGCACGCCCTTGGCACGGGCGGTTCGGACGTAGTCCTCCTGCAGCACCTCGAGCATGGCGGATCGGGTCACGCGCGTGATGTAGGCCGCCATGATCAGGCCGAGGTTCAGCGCCGGCAGCGCGAGGGACAGGAACCAGGCGGAGAGGCTGCCGCTCTGCGCGGAGATCACCGGGAACCAGCGCAGCTGGATCCCGAAGAAGATGAGCAGCAGGATGCCGGAGACGAAGGCCGGGAAGGACAGGCCGAGCAGCGAGGCGAGGCGGGTGACGTAGTCGATCAGCCGGTTGCGGTTGGTCGCGGCCCAGACGCCGAGCGGGATGCCGATCAGCGCGCCGATGACGAGGGCGGCCACGGTGAGCTCGATCGTCCAGGGCAGGACGCTCATCACCTCGACCAGGACCGGGCGGCCCGTCACGAGCGAGACGCCCCATTCGCCGCGCAGGACGCCGAAGAGGAACTCGGCGTATTGCACGGCCAGCGGCCGATCGAGGCCGAGGCGGGCGCGCATCGCCTCGATCGCCCCCGCAGTCGCCTGGTCGCCCAGGATCACCTGGGCGGGGTCGCCGGGCAGGACGCGGACAATGAAGAAGACGAGCGTCAGGACCGCCCAGAGGGTCACCAGCGCGAAGCCGAGACGCTTGACGACGAAGGCTGTCATCGGGCCGGGATCGGCGTGGCCGGGGCGCCAGGGCGCCCCGGCCGTACGCCTCAGCGCGTGAAGCGGGTGGTGTGCAGCAGCGGCGGCGCCAGGTTGAGCGACGCCTTGAGCTCGTAGCCGAGGTCAAGCGTCGTGCGGTAGGCCCAGAGCTGCAGCTGCTCGAAGACCGGGAAGGCGCAGACCTCGTTGACGATCTTCTCCTGCGCCGTCCGCCAGAGCTCGACCGCCCGCCGCGGGTCGGTCTCCGAGCGCGCGGCGTCGATCTCCTGATCCGCCACGCGGCAATGCGAGAAGTTGGTCACGGCCGTCGGCGTGCCGACGATCGAGCGCGAGTGGAAGAACTGCGTGAGGTAGACGTCCGCCACGGGGAAGCGGGCGGACTGGAAGTGCACCACCTGGCTCAGGTTCTGCCGGATCTGCTGGTGGAAGGTCGCGTGCTCCACCGGCGTGATCTCGAGGTTGATGTTCGAGCGGCGCAGTTGCGCCTGCAGGGCCTCCATCACGCTCATCATGCCGGGCAGCGTGGTGTGGATGGCCCGGATGGTGATGCCGTTCGGATGGCCCGCCTCGGTCAGCAGCTGGCGCGCGCGCTGCTGGTTGAAGGGCAGCAGCGGGGCGTTCTCGTGATGGCCGAGATAGCCGGCCGGCACGACCGAGCGCGCGGCGACGGAGGTGCTCTGCCCGCGCAGCTGCACGATCTGCTCCCGGCTGACGGCGTGCGCGATGGCCTGCCGCACCCGGATGTCGTTGAGCGGCGGCATGGTCATGTTGAGGTGGATGACCGACATCTCGGCGGGCTGCATCGCCACGACGCGGACATTCGGCAGCTGCTGCGTGCGGGTGAACCAGGACTGGTCCTGGCGGCCATAGATCATGTCGATCTCGCCCGCCTGGAAGGCGAGGTCGCGCGCCGCGTCGGAGGGGACGAAGCGGTACAGCACCTCGCGCAGCTGCGGGCGGCCGCGGAAGTACTGGTCGTGCGCGACCAGCCGCCCGAACTGCTGCGGCACGTATTCGGCGAAGGCGAAGGGCCCGGTGCCGATGGGACGGCGCCGGAAGCCCTCATTGCCCATCTGGTCCACGGCGGCCTTGCAGACCATGAAGCCGCCCGCGTAGTTCATCACCGCCCCGAGCAGGCTCGGGATCGGGTTGCGCAGCGTGATGCGCACCGTGTAGCGGTCCACCGCCTCCACGCTCCGGAAGGCGACGTAGTCGGACGAGAAGGCCGAGGTCTCGCGCGTCGCCGCGCGGTTCAGCGAGAAGACGGCGTCCTCCGCGGTGAACTCGCCGAAATTGTGGTGGCACTGCACGCCACGGCGCAGATGGAAGGTCCAGACCGTGCCATCGGCCGAGGACTCCCAGCGCTCCGCCAGGTCCGGTTCCATGAACTCGGGCGACAGCTCGCCGGGCTTGATGCGCACCAGGCCGCTGAAGATCCACTGCAGGAAGCCGCGGCCGGGCGTCGTGGAATTGAGGTGCGGGTCGAGAACGCCGGCATCGGCCGAGGCGATGCCGACCCGCAGCGTGGTCTGCTGCGCCGAGGCCGCCGTCGCAGTGCCCAGCCCGACCGCGGCGGCCAGTGCCGCGGTGATCATCCATCGCTTCTGCATCGTCCACTTTCTCCCGCAGCTTGCCCGGATTGTCGTTTCGGCCAGCCATGCTCCCACGCGTTTCGGCGCAGCCGCAAGGGCGGGGTGGCGCACGCCGTGGCCGGACCTCAGCCGTGCAGGGTGAGCCCGACCGTCCCGGCCGCGCCCGCGGCGAAGCGGTCGAGCCGGAAGGGAGCCAGCTCATGCGCCGGCCGCCGGCCGAGGGCGAGATCGGCGGCGAGCTCGCCGCTCACCGGCGCGATGCCGAACCCATGCCCCGAGAATCCCGCCGCCACGACCAGGCCGGCGACGTGCGGCGGCGCGTCCAGCACGGGCAGGCCATCCGGCGTCAGATCGATGAGCCCGCCCCAGACCCGCGCCACGCGGGCCTGCCCGACCACGGGGAGGATGTCGGAGACGCGCGCGATCAGACGCATGAGCTCTCCGGCGGGCGGCATCAGCATCTCCTCCGACCAGGAGCCGACGTCATGCGGCCAGTCGCCGATACCCGTGGTGACGCGCAGCCGCCCGTCCAGCTCCTGGCGGCCCGCGCAGTCGGCGTTCGCCACGCCGAAGACCGGGTCGAAGCAGGGCGCGAGCGGCACCGTCTGCAGCACCGTCACCACCTTCGGGACGAGCGGCAACCCCAGGCCGAGCGGCGCCAGCAATTCGGGCGCGTGCATGCCGGCCGCCACCACCACGCGCGACGCGGCGATCGGCCCGGCCTTGGTCGCCACCCCGCGGACGCGGCCCGAGGCGAGCTCGATCGCGTGGACCGCCACGCCCTCCCGGATGTCGGCGCCGAGGCGGCGCGCGGCGCCGGCATAGGCGCGCACCGCGCGCAGCGGATCGGCATGGCCGTCGGTCGGGCAGAAGGAGGCCGCCAGCACCGCCGGCCCGATCGCCGGCGCCACCGCGCGGACGGAGGCAAGGTCGGGCAGGAATTCGAGCTCGAGCCCGAGCGCCCGCTGCTCCGCGACCAGGCGCCGGATCCGCTCGACCTCGGCCGCGTCCCGCGCCAGGCGCAGGTTGCCGCGGCGGCGGTAGCCGGTGTCGGCGCCGAGCTCCTCCGCAAGATCTGCCCAGCGCCGGACCGCGGCGAGCGCGAGCGGCAGCTCGGCCGCGTCGCGCCCCGACTGCCGCACGCCGCCGAGCGTCCAGCCCGAGGCCATCGCGGCGAGCCGGTCCTTCTCCAGCAGGATGACCGAGGCGCCCGCCCGCGCCAGCTCATACGCAGCGGCCACACCGGTGATCCCGCCGCCGATGACGACGACGTCGGCTGTGGTGCTCGAGGCCATGATTCGCTCCGGCTTGTGCGCGCCGGCGCCGAGCATGGCGCAGGTCGCGCCGGCCCGGCTACCATCCCTCCGCCAGCCGCGCTGCCGGCGCGCCTGGATAACGAGGGATCGCCGCATGAAGTCGCATTACCGTGCCGTCGTCATCGGTGGCGGCGTCGTCGGGGTGAGCGTGCTGTATCACCTGACGAAAAAGGGATGGACCGACGTCGTCCTGCTCGAGCGGCTGGAGCTGACGGCAGGCTCCACCTGGCATGCGGCGGGCGGCATGCACACGGTGAACGGCGATCCGAATGTCGCGAAGCTGCAGCAGTACTCGATCAACCTCTACAAGGAGATCGAGGAGATCTCGGGCCAGTCCGTCGGGCTGCACATGACGGAAGGCCTCATGCTCGCCGCGACGCAGCCGCGCTGGGAGTGGCTGAAGAACATCCACTCGAAGGGCCGCTACATGGGCATGCAGCTCGAGCTCGTCTCGCTCGACGAGGCCGAGCGCCTGCTGCCCCTGATCGACAAGCGCCAGTTCGTCGGCGCGATGTACGACCCGATCCAGGGCCATGTGGACCCGAACGGCACCACCTTCGCCTTCGCCGGCGCGGCCCGGAAGGCCGGCGCGGAGGTGCATGTGCGCACGCGCGTGCTGGAGACCAACCCGCGCCCGGACGGCACGTGGGAGGTGGTGACGGACCGCGGCACCATCGTCGCCGAGCACGTCATCAACGCGGGCGGCCTCTGGGCGCGCGAGTGCGGGCGGATGGTCGGGCTGGAGCTGCCCATCCTCGCCATGGAGCACCAGTACCTCATCACCGAGGACATGCCCGAGGTGGCGGAGATCAACCGGACCACGGGCAAGATGGTGCTCCACGCCGTGGACTTCGACGGCGAGATCTACATGCGCCAGGAACGCGGCGGCATGCTGCTCGGCACCTACGAGCGCCACGGCGTGCCGTGGAGCCCGAAGGAGACGCCGTGGGATTTCGGCCCGACGCTGCTGCCGGATGCGATGGACCGCATCGCGGAGAACCTCGAGCTGGGCTTCCGGCACTTCCCCGCCTTCCAGCGGGCGGGGATCAAGAAGATCATCAACGGCCCCTTCACCTTCGCCCCCGATGGCAATCCGCTGGTCGGGCCGGTCAACGGTCTGCGCAACTACTGGGTCGCCTGCGGGGTGATGGCCGGCTTCAGCCAGGCGGGCGGCGTCGGGCTCGCGCTGTCGAACTGGATGGCCGACGGAGATCCGGGCTTCGACGTCTGGGCGATGGACGTCGCTCGCTTCGGCGACTGGGCCAGCCGCGGCTACACCCGCGCGCGGGTGGTGGAGAACTACGGACGGCGCTTCCGCGTGCGCTTCCCGAACGAGGAGCTGCAGGCGGGCCGCCCGCTGCGCGTGACGCCGATGTACCAGAGGTGGCGCGAGCTCGGCGCGGTGATGGGCGACGCCTGGGGCGTGGAGGCGCCGCTCTGGTTCGCGCCGCCCGGCGTGACGGACAGCTTCTCCTTCCACCGCTCCACCGATTTCGAGCATGTCGGCGCCGAGTGCCGCGCCGTGC
This sequence comes from Falsiroseomonas oryziterrae, assembly GCF_021864505.1. Classification (GTDB taxonomy): domain Bacteria; phylum Pseudomonadota; class Alphaproteobacteria; order Acetobacterales; family Acetobacteraceae; genus Falsiroseomonas; species Falsiroseomonas oryziterrae. The sequence goes on along the minus strand of NZ_JAKJIB010000050.1, from coordinate 2,842 downwards.
GGAACGGCGTCGGCATCTCGGAGATCTCGACCTTCGCCAAGTACGAGGTCACGGGGCCCGATGCGGAGGCATGGCTGTCGCGCACGCTGGCCAACCGGCTGCCGAGGGTGGGGCGGATCGCGCTCTCGCCGATGCTCAACCACCGGGGCAAGCTGATCGGCGACTTCACCGTCGCCAAGGCGGCGGAGGGGCGTTTCCTGGTCTTCGGCGCGGGCGCGGCGGAGAAATACCATCTGCGCTGGTTCGGCCAGCACCTGCCTGGCGACGGCCGTGTCTCGGTGAGCGCTCTCGGCCTCTCGCCTGCGGGCCTGTCCATCGCCGGGCCGAAGGCGCGGCAGGTGCTGGCGAAGGTGACGGATGCGGACGTCTCCGCCGCCGCCTTCCGCTTCATGGATTTCCGGCCGCGGATGGAGATCGGCCTGGTCGAGGCGATGGTCGGGCGCATCAGCTTCACCGGCGACCTCGGCTACGAGATCTGGGTGAAGGCCGAGCACCAGGTCGCGCTGTTCGAGGCGTTGTGGGAGGCTGGGCAGGAGTTCGGAATCCGCCCCTTCGGCAGCCGCGCGCTGCTCTCACTCGCGCGCGAGAAGGGCTTCGGCACCTGGGCGCGTGAGTTCCGCCCGATCTACGGGCCCTTCGAGGCCGGGCTCGGCCGCTTCGTTGATCTCGGCAAGGACGACTTCATCGGCCGGGACGCGGCGGTGGAAGAGCAGCGCCGAGGCCCTGCGCTGATCCGGGTCGGCTTCACGGTGGAGGCCGACACCGCGGATGCCATCGGCGACGAGGCGATCTGGCGCGACGGGCAGGTCGTCGGCTGGGTGACCTCCGGCGGCTACTGCCACGTTGCCGGGCGGTCCTATGCGATGGGCTATGTGCGGGCCGCCGCGCTGGCGGAGGTCGGCGGCGATGGCGCCTGGGAGATCGAGATCCTCGGCGACCGCCGCCCGGCCGCGCTGCAGCCCGAGCCGCTCTTCGATCCCGCCGGGGCGAGGATGCGCGGCTGATACCGCGCGCACGAAGGTTTCACCTTCGTGCCCCTCAGATGCCGGGCGGGCCGCATTCGCCGCCTCGGCCCTTTAGGCCGCAGTTCGGAACTTCGTGCTGTTGGTATCAAGCGCGCGCCGCGGCCCTCGGCCACCCGTCAATGGGCGCGCAGCGGCGCCGCGAGCCGCGCGAAGCGCGCCGGCCTGTAGGGCGCCGGGTCCACCACCGGCGGCGCCCCGGTGATCAGGTCGGCCATCAGCTTGCCCGCCCCCGGGCCGATGCCGAAGCCATGGCCGGAGAAGCCGCAGGCCAGGAAGAGCCCGGGCAACGCCGGCGCCTCGCCCATCACCGGGACGGCGTCCGGTGTGGTGTCGATCAGGCCGGCCCAGCGCTCGGCGATCTCCATGCGCGCGAAGGCGGGGAAGGCGCGCATCAGGTTCTCGCGGCCCTCGTCCAGCACCTTGTCCATCGGCGCCGGGTCGAGCACCCGCACCTCCTCGAAGGGCGAGACTTCGTCGAGCCGCCAGCGGCGACGCAGCCGCCACTCCTCCAGGAAGCGGGCGCCGACATGCAGCCGGAGGTTGCTCCACTGCGCCTTCAGCGCGGGCAGGAAGTCGCCCATGAGGCGGAAGGTGTCGGGCACGATCTCCGCCACCGTCGCGCCGCGATGGGCGATGGTGTAGCCGCCGTCGAGCCGCTTGCGGAACGCGAAGTCCGACGCGCCGGCGGCGTGTTCCGGCGCGCCCTCGAGCGGCTTCGTGCGCATCACCGAGCCCAGCACCTTCAGCGAGGGCAGGTCGATGCCGAGGTTCCCGCAGAAGAGCCGCGACCAGGCCCCGGCCGCCAGGACCGCGGCGTCGCAGTCGATGCGGCCCTTCTCCGTCACCACGGCGGAGACCCGGCCGCCGGTCGTCTCGAGCCCCCGCACGGCACAGCCGGTGAGGATCGCCGCGCCGCGCCGCCGGGCGGCCTCGGCCATGGCGGGCACGGCATGGGCCGGCTCGGCCCGCGCATCGCCCGCGGTGAAGATCGCACCCGCCCAGCTTCGGGCGGAGCCGGGGAAGCGCTCGGCGATCTCGGCCTGGCTCAGCATGCGGGACTCGACGCCGTACGGGCGCGCGCGGGCGATCCACGCCTCGTGCTCGGCCACCTGCGCTTCGGTGTCGCAGAGATAGGCGATCCCGGCCTCGCGGTAGCCGGTCTCGGCGCCGGTCATCTGGCGCATCCCCTGCCAGATCCGCTTGCTCTCGATGGCGAGCGCGATCTCCTTCGGGTCGCGGCCCATGACGCGGACCCAGCCCCAGTTGCGGCCCGACTGCTCCCCGGCGATGCGTCCCTTCTCGCACAGCGCGACGGAGACGCCGCGCTCCGCCAGGAACAGCGCGGTGGAGACGCCGACCACCCCGCCCCCGATGACGACGACATCGGCGCGCCCGGGCAGCGCCTCGTCCGGGCGCACGGGATCGACGTGTAGCGGCATGCGCATGTCCTCTTGGTCCGCAGTTCCGGCGGCGCGCCGCGCGAGGGACGGCCATGGACCGGGATTGCTGCCCTCCTGCCCGTGGCATATGCCAAGCTCTGCGCCGAGGCGAGGGTCGCAGCCTGGCCCGACGAGGCTTCGCCGCCAGGGCGCGCCCGCCACTCCCGTCCTCACCTGGAGGGTCGCCCCGTGCTCGATCCGAATGGCCGCGTCGCGATGGTCAGCGGCGCATCGCGCGGCATCGGCGCCGCCATCCTGCGCCGCCTGCAGGCGGCGGGCTGGCTGGTCAGCGCCGGCCTGCGCGAGCCGAAGGCGCTCGCCGCGGCGCCCGGCCTGCTGCCCTGCCGCTACGACGCGGAGGCGGCCGGGAGCGCCGAG
>NZ_JAKJIB010000005.1 GCF_021864505.1 Falsiroseomonas oryziterrae | reverse complement strand
GCACACGCCTCGGCGCGCGGCACGCGGCGCTGATGGCCGCGCTCGGCGTGACGCGGGTGCATGTGCGGGACCGCCTGCGCACCGCCGACGGCCTGCTGCGCGTTCCCACGGCCCTCGAGGCCGTGCCGGCGGGCGGCCGCTTCGGGATCCTGCCCCTGCAGGGGTTCGCCTGAGATGGCCACCGCCCGCCCGCCCCGGCCGAACAGCGGAGCGCTGCGTCGCCTCGTCGACGGCTTCGATCGCTTCCGCGACCAGCACTTCGAGAACGACCACGAGCTCTACGACACGCTCCTCGACGGGCAGCGGCCGGAGGTGATGGTGATCGCCTGCTCGGACAGCCGCAGCGACCCCGCCATCATCTGCGGCGCGGAGCCCGGCGACCTCTTCGTCGTGCGCAACGTCGCAGCCCTGGTGCCGACCTACGAGCCGGACCACCGCCCGCGCGGCACCTCGGCGGCGATCGAGTTCGGTGTCGTCGCGCTCGGCGTGCGGCACGTGATCGTCCTCGGGCACAGCTTCTGCGCCGGCGTGCGCTGCCTGCTGGAGCACGACCACGGCGGCCGCCGCTTCGACTTCGTCTCCGACTGGGTCGGCATCGCATCGGAGGTGCGCGACGAGATGGACGGGCTGGTCACCGAGGCCGAGCGGCCGGTGATCGCGCGCCGCGCGGAGCAGGCGGCGGTTCTGGCGAGCCTGCGGCACCTCCACACCTACCCTTTCGTCGCCGAGCGGGTCGCGGATGGCCGCCTCTCCCTGCACGGCTGGTACTTCCACTTCGGCTGGGGCCTGCTGCAGGCTGCGGAGAGTCCGGAAGGCCCGTTCCGTCAGGTGGACCGCGGCATGCCGCCTGCGCCGGCCATGGGTCGCGCCGTGGCGGAGCCGCCCCGGTGACCGTCCCGGCCGTCGCGGAGCCCACGCGGCCTGCTTCGCCTGCCGCGCGCCCGATGCCCTTTGCCGTGCCGCTGTTCCGGCACGGCTTCCGGCCCTTCTTCCTGCTCTGCGGCCTGTGGGCCGTCGCGGCGATGCTGGTCTGGACCGCGGCGCTGCACGAGGCGCGGCTACCCGAGGGCCTGCTCCCCGGCGTTCGCTGGCACGCGCACGAGATGATCGCGGGCTTCGTCGGCGCGGCGATGTGCGGCTTCCTGCTGACCGCCGTGCCGAACTGGACCGGACGCCCTGGCTACGCCGGCTGGCCGGTGATCGGACTCGCAGCGCTGTTCCTCGCCGCGCGGTTGGTGCTGCTGCCGGGCGTGCTCCTGCCGCCCTCGGTCGCGGCAGTCATGGCGCTGCTGCCGATCCCCGCACTCCTTCTGACGATCCTGCCCGCCGTCCTCGCGGCTCGGACGCCGAGACTGTTCGGACCGCCTGCCCTGATCCTGATGTTCTGGACGGGCGACCTGCTGATGCTGGGCGAGGCAGCCGGCTGGTTCGCCGGCACATGGGCGGCCGGGCAGATGCTTGCCCTCAACGTCGCGCTCGTCCTCGTCGGGTTGATCGGCGGCCGGATCCTGCCGGCCTTCACGCTGAACGCGCTGCGTCGGGCGGGGCGCCCGGTGGAGCTTCGGCCGCTGCCGGGCGTGGATCGCGCAGGCATCCTGTCGTTGATCGCGGTGGCCCTGGTCGATCTCGCAGCGCCGGGCAGCGTGCTCTCCGGCGGCGTGGCGGCCGCGGCCGGGCTGCTAGCCGCACTGCGCCTGTCGCGCTGGCACGGGCTGCGGACGGGACAGGAGCCGTTGCTGTGGGTCCTGCATGCTGCCTACGCGCTGATCCCCGCCGCGCTGCTACTCAAGCCCGCCTTCCTGGTCGCCGCAGCGCCCTGGGCGGGCGCCTGGCTGCACCTGCAGGCGGCTGGCGCCATCGCGCTGATGATCCTGGCGGTGATGACGCGGGCGACGCTTGGGCACACCGGCCGAGACCTGACGGCCACGTCGTCCATGGCGGCAGCCTACGGCCTGCTGATTGGCGCCGTCCTGCTGCGTGTCTTCGGCGGTCTGGCGCTCCCGGCGGGGACAGCCCTGGCTGCAGCCGCGGTGCTTTGGATCTCAGCCTTTTCCGTCTTCCTGGCCGTCTTCGGGCCGATGCTGCTGGCACCCCGGCCAGATGGCAAACCCGGCTAAGCGCGGCCGTTGCGAGGTGAAATCGGCAGTTGGCCAGGCGGTAAGTCGACGCAGGGGGGAATGGGGCAAACGCGAAACGCACAAAGTAGGCTATCCGCCCTCCGCTTTCGAACCCCGTCATCGCTGGATACGGGGTTCTTCGAGCGCTTTGCTTTCGATGGAAATTCGGGGATGCGGGGACGCGCAACCGACGATGCCAATACATCGAGGTCGCTATCTGAACTCGGTAGGCAATCGGACCGCCTCGGGCGGGAAGCGGTCCCTCGTACACGCCGACCTGCCCGCCGAGCAGCGAGTGCACCGGACATAGCACGACATGGACCACAGCCGCCGGCGCGGCTCCTGCCCCGGGCCAACCCTCGGGGTCCGCGCAACCGGCGAAGTGCAGAACGAGGCCAGCAGCGAGGCAGGCGGCCTCCCGGGGGGACGAAGATAGCGGCGCTTGCGTCCTGGTTTCCGCCTGTCAGGTTGCCGTCACTCCGTGCCGCGGAAGCCGCAGCGTGGCGAGAAGCCCGCCTTCGGCGGCCCGGCCGAGCTCGAGGCTGCCGCGGTGCAGCGCTGCCAGGTCCGCCACGATTGCGAGGCCGAGGCCGCTTCCCGCCGTCTGCTCGTCCAGCCGCACCCCGCGGCCGAGAACGGCATCCCGCCCGTCCTCTGGCAGGCCCGAACCATCATCGCCCACCGCGACGACCACAGACTTCCCATCCGCGGCAATGGTCACGCCGACGTGCCGCCGGGCCCATTTGCACGCATTCTCCATCAGGTTGCCGAGCATTTCTGCGAGGTCCTGAGGGTCCACCCGGACCCGGGCGCCCGGATCGCCCTCCACCTCGATCAGCAGATCGCACCCGTCGAACAGCCGGCGCAACGCGCTGGCGACCTCCTCCGCGATCGCAAGCGGCGACGAAGCCGCTGCGAGGGACGCGGCCAGCGCGGCGCCCCGCGCACGCGCGAGGTGGTGGTGAACCAACCGCTCCAGCGCCGACGCCTCGACACGCGCTGCCTTAATGTCGGGGCTGGCGCGCTCGAGCGCGTTGCGCAGCACCGCCAGCGGCGTCTTCAGCGCATGGGCGAGGTTGCCGACATGCGACCGCGCCCGCTCCACCGTGGCGCGGTTCGCGGCGATCAGCGCGTCCACCTCGGCGACCAGGGGCGCGATCTCGGACGGCGCCGCGATCGCCAGCCGTTCGCGGCGGCCATCGCGGATCTCGGCAAGCGCCCGGCGCACGCGGCGCAGCGGCGCGAGACCCGCGACCACGGTGGCCACGGCGCCAGCCACCAGCCCCAGCCCCAGCGCCCCGAAGGTCAGCAGCAGGATCGTGCGAAGCCGGGCGACCTCGGCCTCTGTCTCCCCGCGGGACAGCGCGACGGCGACATGCGCCGGCGCCGCGGCGCCGGGCAGCAGCAGGTCGCGCTCAGCGACGCGAAGCTTCTCGCCCCGCGGCCCCACCACGTCGCGCAGCAACACCCCATCATGCCCCCCCGCGGCGGCGGGAAGCGCCTGGTCCCAGAGCGAGCGGGAGGTGGCGACCGCCCCGCCGGGCCCCGTCACCTGCCAATAGGCGCCGCCGAAGGGCCGTTCGAAATCCGCGCCGGCGGGCGCGCGGGCGACCACGACCCGCCCCTCGGCATCCGTTGCCGCCGCCGCCACGGCAGCGTCGAGCAACCCGGCCAGCCTTGCGTCGAAGGCGGCCTCGACCTGGCGCACCACGACGCCGGTGACGAACCACGCCGCCGCGCCCAACCCTACCGACACCCAAAGCCCGGTCCCCAGGGCGAGCCGCAGCGCGAGGGAGCGCGGCCATCTCATGCAGCAGCCAGCCTGTAGCCCTGGCCGCGCACGGTCTCGATCAGCCCCTCGCTGAGCTTCTTCCGAAGCCGGCCGACCACCACCTCCAGCGTGTTGCTGTCGCGGTCGAAATCCTGCGCGTAGAGATGCTCGGTCAGCTCGGTCTTGGAGACCACCTGCCCAGCATGCAGCGCGAGATAGGCGAGCAGCCGGTATTCCAGCCCGGTCAGCCTCACGGCCGCGCCGTCCAGCGTCACGCGCTGCGCTGCCGTGTCCACCACCAGGCGACCGAGGGCGATCTCCGGCCGGCTGCGACCATGCGCGCGGCGCACGAGCGCCTGGATGCGCGCGACCAGCTCCGCCATGACGAAGGGCTTGGTCAGGTAGTCGTCGGCGCCGGCGTTGAGGCCGGCGACCTTCTCGCTCCAGCCGTCGCGCGCCGTCAGGATCAGCACCGGCATGTCGCGCCCCGCCGATCGCCAGCGCTTCAGCACCGTGAGCCCGTCCACCACCGGCAGCCCGAGGTCGAGCACCACCGCGTCGTAGGGCTCCGCGTCGCCGAGGAAGTGGCCCTCCTCGCCGTCGGCCGCGTGATCGGCGACGAAGCCGGCCTCCGTCAGCGCGTCCATCACCTGACGGGCCAGCGCCGGATGGTCCTCCACGACGAGGACGCGCATCAGCGCCGTTCCTCGACCGGCCCACGGCTGCGCAGCAGCGCGCCGGTCGCGGCATCGAGGCGCAGCTCGACCACCCGGCCGGACGGCGGCAGCAGCTTGAACTCGTAGATCCAGCGCCCGTCCTCGCGCTCCAGCTCCGTCGCGATGACGCGGCCGACATAGCGGCGCTCCACCTCGCCGAGCAGCTCGGCGAGCGGGCGGATCTCCCCGGCGGCGAGCGCGGCGCGCGCGCGCTCATGGTCGCGCCGGTCATCCGCCCGCGCATTCGGGGCGCCCAGCGTCAGCAGGGGCATCGTCAGCATCGGCAGCAGCAGCAGGGCTCGGCGCATGCGGGCAGCATCGGAACGCCCAGCTGAACCGCGGCTGAACGGACGGCTCAGCGCCGGTTCAGCTGGGAGCGGCCAGGATGCGCCCCGTTGCGGAGAGGCCGCAACGCCGAACCCTGGAGACCCGAGATGACCCGCTTCCGTCCCATCGCCGCCCTCGCCCTCGCGCTCGCCGTCGCCGCCCCGCTCGGCACCGCGCTGGCCGCCTCCGACGACAACCGCCCCGACCGCCGCGCGGCGGAGGCGGTGACGCCCGGCAATGCCCGCTTCGACGCCCCCGCCGCCATCGCGGCCGTGCTTGGCGCCGGCTACACCGCCGTCAGCGAGCTCGAATGGGAGCGCGGCGGCTGGCAGGTAAAGGCCAACGACGCACAGGGCCGCCGCGTGGAGCTGCGCGTGGACGCCACCACCGGCGCCGTTGCGCCCCGCGGCCGCTGAGCCAGGGAGCCCGGTGATGACGACGACCGTCGCGCTGCGATCCCCCGGCATGGCGACACGCGCCATCCACTGGGCAACCGCGCTGCTGGTGCTGTCGGCCTGGGTGGTCGGCAGCACGATGGAGGAGTTTCCCCGCGGCGCCGGCCGCGACCTCGCGATGCAGCTGCACTACAGCCTGGGCATCCTGGTGCTCGGCTTCGCGGCTCTGCGGGTCGCCTGGCGCCTCGTGGCGCCGCTGCCCCCGGCGCAGGGGCCGGCCTGGCAGCGCCTGGGCGCCGCCGCGATGCACCTGGCGCTGATCGGCCTCACCATCGGCGTGCCGCTCAGCGGGCTGCTCGACCGCTGGGCGCGCGGCCGCGCGGTGACGGTCTTCGGCGGCTTCCCCCTGCAGGCCCCCTTCCCCGTCCCCGGCGGCCGCATCTGGGGCGAGACGCATGAGGTGCTGGCCAACCTCATGCTCGCGGCGATCGCGGCCCATGTCCTGGCCGCGCTCTGGCACCAGTTCATCCTGCGCGACCGCGCCCTTTCCCGCATGATCCGGGGCTGAGCCGCGCGCGGCGCGATCATCGCCGCCTGGCCGGGAACCGTGGCATGCTGCGCCGGACGCCCATGACCACGGCTTCCGACGCAGCGCCCCCGGCTGGCAAGACCGAGGCGACCGGTGCGCCCCCGGTCTTCGTCGCGCGCGGGCTGTGCAAGAGCTACGGCAGCGGCGACGCCACGGTGCATGCGCTGCGTGACCTCGACCTCGACATCCTGCAGGGCGAGTTCGTCGTGCTGCTCGGCCCCTCGGGCTCCGGCAAGTCCACGCTGCTGAACATCCTGGGCGGGCTCGACGCTCCGACCTCCGGCCGCGCCGCCTGGCGCGACCATGAGTTGACCGGGGCGGATGAGGCGGCGCTGACCGCCTATCGCCGCGACCATGTCGGCTTCGTCTTCCAGTTCTACAACCTGATCCCGAGCCTCACCGCGCGCGAGAACGTCGAGCTCGTCGCGGAGATCGCGCGCGACCCGATGCGGCCGGAGGAGGCGCTGGCGCTGGTAGGCCTCTCCCATCGCCTGGACCACTTCCCCGGCCAGCTCTCCGGCGGCGAGCAGCAGCGTGTCGCGGTCGCGCGCGCCATCGTGAAGCGCCCCGACGCGCTGCTCTGCGACGAGCCCACCGGCGCGCTCGACGTCGAGACGGGCAAGCTGGTGCTCTCCGCCATCGCGCGTGCGAATCGGGAGGTCGGCGCGACGACCGTGGTCATCACCCACAACGCCGCGATCGCCGGCATGGCGGACCGGGTGCTGCGCATGGGCGGCGGGCGCATCGTCGCGACCGAGCGCAATGCGCGCCGCCTCGCGCCCGAGGAACTGGTCTGGTGAGCGTGCTGGACCGCAAGCTGCTGCGCGACTTCTGGGCGCTGCGCGGCCAGGTCCTGACCATCGCGCTGCTGATCGGCGCCGGCGTCGCCGTGCTGGTGATGTCGGTGAGCAGCTTCCTGTCGCTTCGGGCCGCGCAGCAGAGCTTCTACGCCGAGAGCCGCTTCGCGGAGGTCTTCGCCGAGGTGAAGCGGGCGCCGCGCACGCTGCTCGCGCGCGTCGCGGAGATCCCCGGCGTGGCCGTGGTGGAAGGCCGCGTCGGTGGCGAGGCCCGCGTGGACTGGCCAGGCGCCGAGGTGCCGGTCGCCGGCCGCGTCCTGTCGCTGCCGGTCAGCGGGGAACAGCCTGCGCTGAACCGGCTGCGCCTGCTCGCCGGCCGCCTGCCCGAGCCGAGCCGGCACGACGAGGCGGCGATCCACGCCGCCTTCGCCGAGGCGTGGCGGATGCGCCCGGGGGACGAGGTCGCTGTCATCCTGAACGGAAGGCGCGAGCGCTTCCGCATCGTCGGCATCGCCCATTCGCCGGAATTCGTCTTCACCTCGCGACCCGGCAGCCCGCTGCCCGACGATCGCGGCTTCGTCGTGCTCTGGGCGAACGAGGAAGCCGTCGCGCGCGCCTTCGACATGCAGGGCGCCTTCACGGAGGCCGTCCTGACGCTTGCACCCGGCGCCTCGGAAGCCGCCGTGATCGCGGAACTCGACCGGGTGCTGCTGCCCTGGGGCGGGCGCGGCGCCTATGGAAGGCGCGACCAGCCCTCCCACCGGTTCCTGGAAGACGAACTGGCCGAGCAGCGCACGCTGGCCGTTACCGTGCCGCTCGTCTTCTTCGGCATCGCCGCCTTCCTGCTGAACGTCGTGCTGGGCCGGATGGTGGAGGCGCAGCGCGACCAGATCGCGGCGCTGAAGGCGCTCGGCTACCCACCCTTCCCGATCGCGACGCACTACGCGAAGTTCGTCGCGGCGATCTGCCTGCTGGGGTCTGCGCTCGGCATCGCCGCCGGTGCCTGGATGGGTGCCGGCATGCTTGGCAACTACCGCCCCTTCTTCCGCTTCCCGGAGCTGCCGTATCTGCTGCCGGTCTGGCTGCCGCTGCTTGCCGCCGTGGCGAGCTTCGCGGTCGCGCTGCTCGGCGTCCTCGCGGCACTGCGGCGGATCCTGCGCCTGCCCGCCGCGGAGGGGCTGCGTCCGGCCCGGCCATCCGCCTTCGTCGGGGGCGCGGCCGGCGATGTCGGGCGACGGCTCGGCGCGCGGGCAAGAATCCCGCTGCGCGGCCTGCTCGGTCGCCCGCTGCGCACGCTCCTCACCGTGTTCGGCATCGCGCTGGCCGTGCCGATGGTGGTGCTCGGCCTGTTCTGGTGGGATGCAATGGACAGCATGGTCGAGCTGCAGTTCGACCGCATCGAGCGCGGCGACGCCTTCGTGGCACTGACGGACCCGCGCCCCGCCCGCGCCGTGCGGGAGATGGCGCGGCTGCCCGGCGTGCTCGCCGCGGAAGGACAGCGCATCGTGCCGGTGCGCATCCGGGCCGCGCAGCGCAGCCGTCTCCTGGCCGTCACCGGCCTACCGGCGGGCGCGGAGCTGCGCGTGCCGCGCGACGCCGACCTCCGCCCCGTGCCGATCCCCCGCGACGGAATCGCCCTCAGCCGGCGGCTCGCCGAACGGCTCGGCGTCCGTGCCGGCGACATCGTGCAGGTCGAGGTGCTGGAAGGCGCGCGCCGTGTCCACGACCTGCCGGTGGCCGCGCTGGTCGAGGACATCATCGGCTTCACCGCGCTGATGGAGATCGGCGCGCTGAACCGCCTGATGCGCGAGGACGACCTCGTCTCCCATGTCGCGCTGCGCGTGGATCCGTTGGCGGCCGAGGCGCTCTGGCGGCATCTGGCGGAGCGGCCGCGCGTCGCGGCGACCAACGTCAAGGCCGTGTGGCTGCGCGTCTTCGACGAGGTGATCGCCGGCCTCGTGCTGACCAGCGCCGTGACGCTGACCTGCTTCGGCATCATCATCGCGGTCGGCGTCGTCTACAACAGCGCCCGCGTCGCGCTGCAAGAGCGGGGCTGGGAGATGGCAAGCCTCCGCGTCCTCGGCTTCACGCGGCGGGAGGTGGCGCGCATCCTGCTGGCGGAACTGGCGGTGGCCGTGCTGGTCGCTGTCCCGCTCGGGCTGGTGCTGGCGCAGTGGTTCGTCGGCCTGATCCTGGGCGCGCGGGACAACGAAAGCTTCGACGTCCCGCCGGCGATCAGCACGGCGACCTTCGCGACGGCGGCGCTCGTCGTGCTGGGCGCGGCGCTGGCGAGCGCGGTGGTGGTGCGGCGGCGGATCGACCGGCTCGACCTGGTCGCCGCCCTGAAGGCAAGGGACTGACGCATGAACCGGCATGTCCGCCGGGCGCTCGTCGCCGCGGCCGTTCTTCTGGGGCTGGGCGGCACCTTCCTCGCCTTCCGCCCACGGCCGGTGCTCGTCGAGACCGAGCAGGTCACGCGCAGCCGCTTCGAGGCGGTCGTGGAGGAGGACGGGCGCACCCGCGTGCGTGAGCGCTATGTCGTCTCCGCCCCGGTCGCCGGACGTGTGCTGCGGCTCGGCGTGCGGCCCGGCGACGTCGTGGGCCGCGACGACCCCATCGCGCTGATCCTCGCCGCGCCCTCGGCCCTGCTCGGTCCCCGGGCGCAGCGTGAGGCGGAGGAGCGCGTCGGCGCCGCGGAAGCTATGCTGCAGCAGGCCGAGATCCTGGTGGAACGTGCTGCCGCCCAGCAGGCCCAGGCCGAGGCGGACGCGGCCCGCGTGCGCGCCCTTCACGCGCGGGGCGCTGCGCCGCTCCAGCAGCGCGAGCGTGCGGAACTCGCCGAGCGCACGGCCGCACGCGACATGCTGGCCGCTGAGCGCCGCCGCCACGCCGCCGAGCACGAGCTGGACCAGGCGCGCGCCCTGCTCACCGCCACCGAGACGTCGGAGAGCGGCCCGGAGCGCCAGGAGGTCCGCGCCCCGGTCGCCGGGCAGGTCCTGCGCGTGCTGCAGGAAAGCGAGGCCGTCGTCGCGGCAGGCGCGCCGCTGCTGGAACTCGGCGATCCGGCCGACCTTGAGGTGGTGGTCGACGTCCTCACCACGGAAGCGGTCGGCATCGCGCCAGGCGCGCCGGTGACCATCGAGCGCTGGGGCGGGCCGGCGCCACTGCAGGCGCGCGTCCGCCGCGTCGAGCCCGGCGCCTTCACCCGCGTCTCGGCGCTCGGCGTGGAGGAGCAGAGGGTGTGGGTCGTGATCGACCTCGTCGGGCCGCGCGAAGCCTGGGCAGCCCTCGGCGACGGCTTCCGCGTGGATGCGCGGATCACTGTGGAGGCGATCGAGGACGCGGTGCTCGTGCCGACCAGCGCGCTGTTCCGGCGCGGCGGCGGCTGGGCGGTGTTCGTGGTGCAGGGTGGCCTGGCGCGCGAGCGGCGGGTTGCCGTCGCCCGCCGCGCCGCGCGCAGCGCCACGGTCGCCGACGGGCTTGCGCCTGGCGAGACCGTCATCCTCTTCCCGCCGAGCGCGCTCCGCGACGGCGACCGCGTCAGCACGGCTCGGTGAGCGGTGCGCAGAGCAGTCCACCGCGTCTCCGAGCAAGCTATGCGTCGATGCCGAAGCCGGGCTCAGGGAGTCGGGAGGCTGCTCTGGGTCGGACAACGCGAAAGCCTGCCGTCGGCGGGCGGCGGGCTTGGAGGGCGTCGACCGTGTCGCGCAAAACCTCGGCGAGAGGCCTTCCCTGCTTCCGAACGCTGAGATCGTCGGATGCGGGGTTCTCGCAACTCCTTGCGGTGTCGAGAAATTCTGGGATGCGCGGACGCGCATCGGCTTATGCCGAACGGTGTTGGGAGGCGCTTAGGCTCTTCCGCAGATGCCTCGCCGCCACCCAGGTCGCCCTGCCGCGACGCGAGGTTGACCAGCTGGGCGGCGCAGCCTTGCGGCATGGTCCGGCGCGAGCGGTGCAAACCCTATCCGAATTCGGCACGATTGCCTCCGCACTGTGGATCGTCACCGGTCGGGTGGGGCATCTTGCGGTGTTGCACATCCACCCGACAGGCGACCAGATCAGGCAATCGGATGGCGGGAGCCCGCGCGTGGTGCGAATGACGAAAGCACGGTGGGGCTTCAAGGGGAGCCTTTGGCGTTTCAGCGTGGGCGTCCTGCTGCTGGCCGTGGCGGGCGGTCCGTTCGGGCAGCCGGCTGCGCAACCGCTCATCGGCAGCGAGGGCATTCGCAACGCCTTGGCCGGCCGGTTCGCCGGTGCTGACCTCGCCAACCGCCAGTTCGGCAGCGGGGTCCTCGGGCTGATGGGATACAACATGATCCCCGACGGCTCGGCGAATGCCGTGCAGATCAACCGAACCTCCGCTGGGCCAGGCGACACAGCTCTGACGCTCAGCCAGTTCGGCTTCGGCTTCACCGTGAGCGAAGCCTTCCCGCTCTACTTGGAGATCTACGCAGGCTACGCGCGCTACGATCCGCTTCTTTACCTTGGCGGGCAGGATGCACCCCGGCTGCCCGTGCGCTGGAACAACTTCACCGGAACACTGGGCGTCGGCTACGACATCGCCATCGCGGAGAACCTATGGCTGCGGCCGATCGTCAACGTCGCGGGCGGCTATGCGGCCGGCGACCGGACGCTCCTGGCGGACCTCCTGCAGCTCCGCCGCGGCGCCTCCGCCGCGGTGCTCGAAGGCGAGCACGTCAGCGCCTTCGGCCTCGGCGGCGCGCTCACCCTCGCCTATTACGACTATCGCCCGGAGCGCGACATCGATGTCGAACTGCGCTTCACCCAGCTCCGGATCGAGACCTTCGGCGATACGCCGTCCATCGCCGAAGCGAGGTCCACCGCCCGCACGCTCGGCCTGTGGACGCGCTATCGCTGGCCAACCGGCGTCGAGGCGTTCGGCCGCCCGATGCGCTGGGTGCTGGACGGCTCGGCCAGCTGGTATCTCGGCGACCAGCGCGACGCTCTCGGCTTCGACTGGTCCATCAAGGTCGGCGGCGGCATCGAGTTCGACACCGGGCGGTGGGAACTTGGCGCCTTCGGCATCAACATGGAACGCGTGCGCTTCATCGGCCGCTACTTCCTGGGCGACAACGGCGTCACCGGCGTGTCCTTTGGGATCGGCATAAGCCTGTAGCGCCCGGGCCGCACCGGTAAGCGCGGCGGGTCAGCGTAGCGCGGCCAGCGTTGCCAGCGCCTCGCGCATCGGCACCGACGACACCGCCATGATACCGTGGAAGGGCCGGTCGAGCTCGAGCACAAGAAGCAGCGCGCTGGCCACCGCCGCGCTGCCGAGCACCATCGCACCGATCGCCAGCCAGTCGGCCTGGCCATAGAGGCTCGACAGGACGAAGAGGAAGACGAACCAAAGCACCAGCATCACGACAACTGGCAGCTGGATCGCCCCGCCATGCTCGGCGGTCGCCAGCGTCGCGCGTGCGCGGCTCAGCGTGACGACCTGTTCCAGCGCCTGCTCCTTCAGGAAGATCTGGCCCGGCGTCGTCGCCTCCAGCCGCGCGACGGCATCGAGCAGGTTGGGCCCCGGCGGCATGGTCAGCCGCCTGGCATCGGTCGCCCAGACCTCCTCGATGGTGTGCTCGACCGAGCGGTACAGGGCGCGCCGCGCCTCTGCTGCCTCGGGCCCGAACTGCAGCAGCGCGCGGTCGAGCACGATCACTTCCGCCGCCAGCCGCCGCACCTGCTCTCCCTGGCCGCGGTAGTGGTCGGTCGCGCCGGCGACCAGCAGGCCGAGGACCAGCGCAGCGATGGAGGCGACGATGCCCTGGGTGAAGCGCACCATCTCGCGCACCGGCTCGGCCTTGTGGGCCTCGCGCGGGCGCAGCGCGAGGCCGGCCAGCCCCGCGCCAGCGATGCAGACGAAGGCCAGGATCGCGAGGGCCACGGGCGTCATGCGGTCGGCCTTCGAATCGTCAGGGAATCCCGATGACCGCCAGCGCCGTTCGAGGCCAAGTCGGCCGCCGGCACGGGCCATCAACGCAGCTCACGGTATCACCCGCGCACTGTGCGATGAACCTCTCAGGCGCTTAGCAGATCACCCCGGGGCTCGCGATGCAGCGCCGCGTCGTGCGTCGTGCGACGCCGGCGACGCTGACCGGCGTGGCCGGCCGGCCCACGATGGCTTCGGCCGAGGAGATCCACGACCCCTGCCGCACATAGGATGCCGGGTTGGCCGCCATCAGGAAGCCGAAGACCAGGATGGAGCCGGTCCATTTGAAGATGCGTGACATCGGTCCCGCTCACTCCTTCATCTGATGATCAGGTCGCCGATCGGGTTCACGGTGACCGACGAAGGCTCGATCTGCCGCGCGCCGGGGGGCGGGGTGAAGACGAAGCGCGCAGGGTCGGCCGCCGGGGCGATGCTCCAGTTCCGCAGTTGCAGCGTGTATTGCGGGCTGCCCGTCACCGACTTGCTGACGATCACGTAGCGCAGCGGCAGCGGCCGGTCGCCCGCGGTCACCCAGATCTGCCAGTCCACCTCGACGCCGCGGAACGCCAGGTGATGCACCTCGACGCCCTCGATGAAGGTCATCCCGACATGGGCGCCGGTCGTGATGTCGGTCGTCGCGCCGTCCATCGGACGCTCCGCGAGCAGGTCGGCGCCGGGCGCATCGAAGCCCAGGCGCTGCACCGCCTCCACCGCGGCGGCGATGCTCGTCGCAGGCAGGCGGAGATAGGCGTTCGCATCGCGCCCGAACATCATGACGCTGTTGCCGTCCAGCACGAGCTCCGCCGTGCCGGCGGCGCCGCGGCGCACCGCGTGCAGCCGATCGGGCCGCTGGGCAGCAAGGCTGCCCGAATGCAGGAACTGGAGCTTCTGTCCGTCCGTCGTAACGACCTCGTCAACCGCCGCATACTCCACCGAGAAGCTACGGAGGCCGCCAAGATGCGCCGACATGGCGGCCAGCACGGCGCGCGAATCGGCGTCCATCCCGCCCTGCGCGCGCGGCGCAGCAGGCGCCGCCAACACCCAGGCCAAGACGAAGGCCGCGAGAGGCGCCACCCGCCACAGCCGCGACCGGAGGCGCGCCATCGCGCCGCCTGCGCCAAGCCCGCGCGGCGCGAGGCCGGGTGCCGCGTCGCCTCGGTTCTGCATCATGCGTCTCCATCCGCCGCGGGGCGTGCCGTCCGCGACGGCCGGCATCGGGCACGAAGCCTAGGCGCTCCAGCGCCCCGGGGTACGGGGAAAGCATGTCCGGATTCGGCAAGCCTGATGCCGCGGCCGTGACCCCGCGGCAGCTCGGCGCGGCAGCCTCGCCTTGCACCCGGCTCGGAACCCTGTCGCAATTGGACCCGGGCGTCGGCCTGCGGCGGCAGATCGGCGGCTGTCACGCCGTCATCGGGGGTGCCATGATTGGTCTCGAGGGGGCGGGATCCTCTGCCGGCCTGACGAGGCGCTTCGCTGAGCCGGACCATTTCGCCTCCGCCCTTCTCGGCGGTGAGTTCGACTATGTCCCGGTGCGCGAGGCCCCCTTCGCCGCGACGCTCCGCGTGCTGCAGGTCGGCGACATGGTGGTGCAGCAGGCCGACACGTCCGGCCATGTCGTCCGCGGCGGGGTCAGCCCGGGGATGGCGGTGCTGATGCTCTACCAGCAGGCCGCCCGCCATCCCGCGCGGTTGAACGGGACCGAGGTGGCGTCGACCGAGGCGGTGCTGGCTGTCGGCGGTGCCGAGATCACCGGCTTCAACCCGCAGCCGCTGAGCTGGGGCGCGCTTGCCCTGCCGCTGCCGATGCTCGAGGAACTCGCCGAGCTCGCCCCGCCGCAGTTGCGGCTCCGGGGCGAGCTCAGCGTCCTGTCGCTCCCGCCCGAGCGATCGGCACGCCTCGCTGGAGTGGTCGCGGCCGCGAGCACCATGGCGGAAAGCCTGCCGGCCGGCTTGTCCTCCCCGGCCTGCGCAACCGGCCTCGCGATGGCGCTGCGCGAGGAGGTTGCGGCCGCGCTGACGACGCAGGCGGGGATCAGGTCGCGCCCGCGCGCCGTCGCGGCGGCGCTGCGCCTGGTCCGGGCGGCGGAGGACTTCATGCAGGCGCGGCTGGCCCGGCCCATCTACACGGAAGAGTTGTGCGCGGCGCTCGGCGTCTCCGCGCGGCGGCTGCACGATGCGTTCCATGCAGCGCTGGGCATGAGCCCTCACGCATATCTCAAGTCGCGCCGGCTGCTGCTGGCGCGACGCGCGCTGCGGGGCCGAGGGGACAGCCCGGAGCTGGTGAAGTCCGTCGCCCTCGACCATGGCTTCTGGCATCTTCGCCACTTCGCACGGGACTACCGGGCCCTGTTCGGCGAGTTGCCGTCGGAAACGCTCGCCTCGGCATGACGTGACGATCCCCAACGCTCGCATTGCCGATTTTGGATAGCGCGCATTGACGACGGCGCCGGACGCCGGGAGCATGGTGGAACCGGAAGGCAACGGCCGCGCGCTGCGTGGCTGAGTGTCTTCTGCACAGGCGGAGGAAAGCCCGATGAGATGTTCCGGAGCGCTCGCAACCGGGGTCGTGCTCGCTGGCCTGGCCTTCGGCGCCTTCGCCACCACCGCGCTGGCGCAGCAGATCCGCGGCACGCCCGGCGCGCCGGATGCGGTGATGACGCCGAACCCCTTCAGCCTGCCGGCCCCCACGCCGCCCTTTGCCGGCCTGATCATGCCCAACGCAGCCGACAGCCAGCCGGCGTGGCCGCCGCAGGTGATGCCGCCGGAAGGCGCGCCGAACGTACTGGTGATCCTGACCGACGATGTCGGCTTCGGCGCGCCCTCCACCTTCGGCGGCGTCATCCCGACCCCGGCGCTGGATCGCGTCGCGGCCGCCGGTCTGCGCTACACGCAGTTCCACACCACCGCGCTATGCTCGCCCACGCGCGCCGCGCTGCTGACCGGGCGCAACCACCACTCCGTCGGCGCCGGTGTGATCTCGGAGCTGACGACGGGATACCCCGGGTATAACTCCATCATCCCGCCGGAGACGGCGCATGTCGCGGCGACCCTGCGGCAGACCGGCTACGCCACCGCCTGGTTCGGCAAGAACCACAACGTGCCGACCTGGGAAGCGAGCCCGGCCGGGCCCTTCACCAACTGGCCGACCGGCCAGGGCTATGACTATTTCTACGGCTTCGTCGGCGGCGACACGAGCCAGTGGCAGCCGGGCAATTTGTTCCGCAACACCACGCCGATCCATCCCAATGTCGGCGCCGGGCCGGAGTGGAACCTGACCACCGCGATGGCCGACGACGCCATCGACCACATCCGCCTCATCACCTCCGTCGCGCCCAATCGGCCCTGGTTCATCCACTACGCGCCGGGCGGCACGCACGCGCCGCACCACCCGACGCGCGCATGGGCGGAGCGCTTCCGCGGCCAGTTCGACGCCGGGTGGGAGGTGCTGCACCGGCGCATCTTCGAGAACCAGCGGCGCCTCGGCGTTATTCCCGCCAATGCGCAGCTGCCGCCGCTGCCCGACTTCATCCCGCGTTGGGAGAGCCTGACCGACAACCAGCGCCGGCTTTATGCGCGGCAGATGGAGATCTACGCCGCCTACCTCGCCTACACCGACGAACAGATCGGCCGCGTGATCCAGGCGGTGGAGGATGCCGGGCAGCTCGACAACACGCTCATCATCTACATCAGCGGCGACAACGGCGGCAGCGCGGAAGGCGGGCCCGACGGCACGGTGAACGAGGTGGCCTGGTTCAACGGCCTGCTGTTCAGCGCCGACCAGATGATGCCCTACCTCGACGCCTGGGGCACCGACCAGACCTACAATCACAAGGCGATCGGCTGGACCTTCGCGCTGAACTCCCCCTATCGCTGGACGAAGCAGATCGCCTCCCACCTCGGCGGGACGCGCAACGGCATGGCGATCTCCTGGCCGCGCCGCATCACCGACCGCGGCGGCATCCGCCACCAGTTCCACCACGTGATCGACGTGGTGCCGACCATCCTGGAGGCGACCGGCATCCCGGCGCCCGCCATGGTCAACGGCGTCGCGCAGCGCCCGATCGAGGGCGTGAGCATGGCCTACACCTTCGACGCGGCGAACCGCGACGCGCCGTCGCGCCGGCGGACGCAATACTTCGAGATCATGGGCAACCGGGCCATCTACCACGATGGCTGGATGGCCAGCACCACGCCACCCGTGCCGCCCTGGGATTCGCAGTCGCCGAAGCCGGCCGACGTGCTCAACGGCTACACCTGGGAGCTCTACAACCTCGTCGAGGATCCGACGCAGATGAACGACCTGGCGGCGCGCGAGCCCGCGAGGCTGCGCATGATGCAGGAGATCTTCCTGATGGAGGCGACGCGCTACCAGGTGCTCCCGCTCGACAACTCCACGCTGACGCGGCTGATCTCGGTGCGGCCCGGCCCGGTGGCGGGGCGGCGGCAGTTCACCTACACCGGCCCCGTCTCCGCCATCCAGGGCAGCGCGGCGCCGAACCTGCTCAACCGCTCCTACCGCATCACGGCCGAGATCGAGGTGCCGCAGGGCGGGGCCAACGGCGTGCTGGTGACGCAGGGCGGGCGCTTCGCCGGCTACGGCTTCTACCTGCACCAGGGAAGGCCCGTCTTCACCTGGAACTTCCTCAACACCGCGCGGCATCGCTGGGAAGCGCCGACGGCGCTGCCACCGGGCCGCCACACAGTGGTCTTCGACTGGCAGATGCTGCCGGAGGGCCTGCCCTTCGGCCGCGGCGGCACCGGCACGCTGACGGTCAACGGCACGCAGGTGGCGCAGCGCGCGCTGCCGAACACGCTGCCCTTCACCGTCGCATGGGATGAGACCTTCGATGTCGGCCTCGACACCGGCACCTCGGTGGACGACCGCGACTACACCTCGCCCAACCCCTTCAGCGGGCGGATCGTGCGGCTGACCATCGACTATGGCGACAGCACGATAACCCCGGCGGCGCTTCGCCTGTTGGAGGAGGAGATGGCGCGTCGCCAGCGATCTGTAGCGCCGTCGACGCAACGCAACTAGAATCGCGGAGACGGCATCGGATGACGTCGAATAACTGGAAGGCCGGTGCCGTCGCGGCGCTCTTTACCCTCGGCCTCAGCACGGGCGCGGCGGCGCAGCAGCACGGGCCGCGCCCCGGCTGGAGCTTCGAGGTCGCGCCCTATCTCTGGCTGCCGACGATCAGCGGGAACCTGCGCTACGACCTGCCGCCCGCGCTCGGCGGATCGGCGAACGTCAAGGCGGATGCTGGCGACTACTTCGAGCAGTTGAACGCCGCGCTGCTGCTGGCGGCGATGGTCCGCTACGACCGGTTCACGCTGATGACGGACATCATGTATGTCAGCGCCGATGCCGGATCGAGCCGCGTGCAGGCGCTGGACATCGTGGGCGTCGGGCGCAACCCGGTCTCGAGCACCGCCAATGCATCGGGCGAATCCAACCTGAAGATGACGCTCTGGACGCTGGCAGGCGGCTACACCCTGGCCGCGGGGGCGTGGGGCAACATCGATGCGCTGGCCGGCTTCCGATACCTCGGGGTCGAGGCCAGGACCGACTACAACCTCACCGTCACCCTGCAGGGGCCACGCGGGAATGCAGGCCCGAGCTTCGGCGGTGCCGGGCGGCTTTCCGGCACCGACGACATCTGGAACGGCATCGTCGGCGTCCGGGGGCAGATCAACATCGGCGCTTCCAGCTTCTTCGTGCCCTATTACCTCGACATCGGCGGCGGCGATTCGAACCTGACCTGGCAGGGTTTCACGGGCATCGGCTATCGTACTGGATGGGGGGGCGTGCAGCTCGGCTGGCGACACCTTTCCTACGACCAGGGCGGCCGGTCGCTCGTGCAGGATGTGACGATGAGCGGGGCGTATCTCGCTGTGAATGCCAGATTCTAGGCCGGGCTCGCCCTTCACCGCGCACCGCGACACGCGCAGCGCCGCGTTGCGGCGCGCGGCGCTGTTCGCCTTGCTCTGCCTCGGCATCCTGCTGCCGGCGCTTGCCACGGCGCTGTTCCACGGCGCCATGCCCGTTGTCGCAACGGAGCGCGCGCGCACGGGCTTCGTCGGCTCGGCCACCTGCGCGACCTGCCACGCCGCCGAGGCGGCCGACTGGCGGGACAGCGACCACGCCCGCGCCATGGCGGCGGCGACGCCGGCGACCGTGCTCGGCGATTTCTCCGGCGTCAGCGTGACCGATGGGCGGCACGCGGCCCTCTTCCGGCGTGACGCCGACCGCTTCCTGATCCGCACCGACGGTCCCGGCGGCGCGGTTGCGGATGTCACGGTCAGCGAGACCTTCGGCGTGGATCCGCTGCAGCAATACCTCGTGCTGATGCCAGACGGACGCCGTCAGGCGTTGCCCTGGGCCTGGGACAGCCGCCCGCGCGAAGCCGGTGGCCAGCGCTGGTACCACCTCATGCCGGACGAGACGCTGCGCGCCGGCGACCCGATGCACTGGACCGGGCGCGACCAGAACTGGAACTTCATGTGCGCGTCCTGCCACTCGACCGGGCTGGTGCGCGGCTACGACGCGGCGCGCGACCGCTACGACACGACATGGATTGAGATCAGCGTCGGATGCGAATCATGCCATGGCCGCGGTGCGGCCCATGTCGCCTGGGCGCGCGCCGGTGCGCGCCCCGACGTGCCACATCTTGGCCTCGAGGTCGCGCTACGCGACCGCTCCGGCGGCGCCTGGCGCTTCATCAAGGGCGATGCACGCGGCATCGCGCGCTGGGACGGCCCGCCACGTCAAGCGACGCAGGCCGGTGTCGAGACCTGCGCCCCCTGCCATTCCCGCGCGCGCCCACTGGTCATCGACCCGCTGCCCGGTACGCGCTTCCTCGACACCCACGCGCCGCTGCTGCTGGCGCGCGGCGAATACCACGCGGACGGCCAGATCCAGGGCGAGGTGTTCGAATGGGGCAGCTTCGCGCAGAGCCGCATGCAGCGAGCCGGCGTGGTCTGCGCCGATTGCCACCAGCCGCACAGTGGAAGGCTGCGCGCCGAGGGCAATGCGGTCTGCACGCAATGCCACCTGCCCGCCCGCTTCGAGGCGCCGGAGCATCATCGCCACGCTGCGGGCAGCGCCGGTGCACAATGCGTCTCGTGCCACATGCCAGCGGTCACCTACATGGGAGTGGACCGGCGCCGGGATCACGCCTTCTCCATCCCGCGCCCCGACGTCGCCGCGGCTATCGGCGCGCCCGATGCCTGCACATCCTGCCATAGCGGGCAGACTCAAGCCTGGGCGGCGTCGCACCTTGCCGCTTGGCACGGCCCGCCGCGCGGCGGGCCACACCCGGCGCTCGCGATCCATGCTGGCCGCGAGGGCGCACGCGGCGCCGACACGGCATTGGCGCGGTTGGCGCTCGACCTCGCGCAGCCGGCAATCCTTCGCGCCACCGCGTTGTCGCTGCTGCCCACCCCCCCGACCCGCGCGGTGGGAGAGGCGATCGGCGGTACGCTGCTTGACCCGGAACCGCTGGTTCGGGCTGCAGCGCTGCGCGCGCTCGAGGGACTTCCACCACAGAACCGCCTGCACGCCGCACGGCTGCTCTCCGATGAGGTGCGCCTGGTGCGCATCGAGGCCGCGCGCGCGCTGGCGCCCGTACCGCTGCAGGCGCTGCCGGAGGCCGCACGGCCTGCTTTCGCGCGGGCATGGGACGAATTGCTGGCCAGCGAGCGAGTGGCGGCGGAGCGGCCAGAGGCGCATGTTAACATTGCCGCACTGCTCGCCCTGCGCGGCGACCGGGCAGGCGCTGAGGCGGCCTATCGCGCCGCGCTGGCGCGCGACAACACTTTCCTGCCCGCCCTGGTCAACAAAGCTGCCTTCGAGGAAGCGCGCGGCCAGCCCGACGCTGCCGAGGCGCTGCTGCGCCGCGCCGTCGCCGCGCATCCTGCCGAGGCCGACCCGCTCTACGCACTGGCACTCCTGCAGGTCCGACGCGGACGGATCAACGAGGCAACGGACATGCTGGCGGCCGCAGCGAGGCTGGCGCCGGAGCAACCGCGCTACGCCTATACGCACGCGCTCGCACTTCATCGCCAGGGCCGCGTGGATGAGGCGCTCGCCATACTCGTCCGACATCCCAGGCATCGCGAGAGTCTGATCGCGGCCGCGACCTTCGAGCGCGACCGCGGCCGGCTGGTGCAGGCGGCGGGGCACGCGAGGGCCGCCCTTGAGCTGGATCCCCAGGACCGCGACGCAGCCGCGCTCCTTGCTGAAATCGAAAGACGCAGACCACGGTGAGTGTTGGTGTCCCGTTGGCGTTCAGGGCACGAGCGCTTCACCAGTTGCACCACCAGCAGCGCTGCGGCGCGGTCGTCCGGTGCGGGCCAGCAAGACCCCGAAACACACCTGGACATGACGCATGGTGTTCCTCGCGCAGCGGCGTCGCGTGTTCGGGGGGAGGCCCGCGCGTCGCAAGTTTTGACGCGCGACACGGACATACGCTTTGGGTCGCTTACGGACAGGACGGAGCCGTTACAATCGTTCGGCGTAAACCGATGCGGGGTTGCCGGAGCGATCTGATTTGTAAGGAAACTTTGGGATGCGGGGACACGAGTCAACTTATGCCGAACAGAACTTCGAGGCATCCTGTCTTCCCCCCGCTTGGCTCGCGACTGACCGACGTCCATTGCCAAAGCGGACAGGTTCGTGTTGGATTCGCTGCCGCATGGGCACGCAACGGTGTTAGCGGAGCGGCAGAACCACCCGGCTCGACCGCACAGCATCCACGAAGACCGAGTTGGTCGCCACGCGGTACCCGCGTGACAGGCCTTCCGGCTCACCTGTGTTCGGGTTGACGTCGTATTTTGGGAAGTTCGACGACGACACGTCGAGCCGGATCCGGTGCCCCGGCAGGAACAGGTTGGCAATTGGAAGCACCAGCCGAACGCGCCGCACCTCCCCCGGTGTGCTGAGCCGCGGCCGTTCCGGATCCTCAGCGTAGCGCAGCCGCAGGATGGTGTCGCCAAGCAGCATCGCATAGCCGCGCGGATAATCAGCGCTGGCAGGATGCACGTCCACCAGCTTGACCGTGACGTCAGTGTCGGGCGCATCGGTCGCGACGAAGAGCTCGACCTCCACCGGGCCGACCACCTGCACAGGCTCTGTCAGCGGCTCGGTCTGGAACACCAGCACGTCGGGCCGCGAAGCGAGCGGAAGATAAGGGGGCGCGCAGCCGAAAAAGCCCGGTGCCTCCACCTGGTCATGGCTGCCTGGCGTGGCGATCGGCTCGAGCGAGGAGAAGTTGCCACCGATCGCCGGCACCGGGTGGGCCGGATCGAAGCGGAAGGTCACGGGCGTGGCGCCGGCGGCGGGCGCAGCCGGATCCAGCAAACCACTGCCATGCAGGTGGAAGACGCTGGGGACGGCGTCAGGCAAGGGCCAGTCCTGCACGGCAATCCAGCGCCCTCCATGGTCGAGATGTCCCTCCGCCGTACGCCGCCCGCTCCCACCGCCCATGACGAAGACGCGCACCGGCGGCTCGCCGTCCGGCACGCCGCGCACCGCATGGTCCAGGAAGCGTACGCGCTGACGGTTCCAGTCGCCCGCCCAGGAATCGATTGGCGCCTCACGGCCGAAATCGACGTCGCCGAAGACGCGACGACTGCGTTCCCCATGCGTCCAAGGGCCGAGGATCAGCCGCTGCGCGCCGCGGCCGGCGCGCTTCAGGCCGGCGTAATTGTTCGTGACCGTCGCGGGATAGGGGTCGAACCAGGACGACATGTGCAGCACGGCTGCGCGGCTGTAGCGGTCGTAGAAGCCCTCAGCCCAGATGCCGACCCGCCGCCAACTCCCGTCGAAGGCGCCAGCCTGCCACTGGTCCAGCAGCACGCGCTCATAGGTCGGATGGTGGCGGAGCGGCGAATGCCCGGCGCGCCAGGGCATTCGGGTGAACCACGCGACGAGGTCCTCAGCCTCCAGCGCGGCCCGCAGCACGGGATCGGCGCGCGCTTCCGGGGAGCGGCGGGCCTCGTTGAAGGCCCAGCTCACCTGCTTCATCTCGAAGGCGCCGTTGTGGCGGATGGCGTTGCGCCAGCCATTGTCGAAGCCGCCGGAATCGAGGACCTGCGCAACCAGGCCCGGCGGATCGAGGCAGCCCAGCGCGGCGCCGGCATGCGCCCCATAGGACATGCCGATCGTCGCGATGCGGCCGTCGCACCAGGGCTGATCGAGGATCCAGGCACAGCTGTCGAAGCCGTCGGCGCCTTCGTTCAGATACTTCTCAAAGACACCCTCGGACTCGCCGCGGCCGCGACAATCCTGCAGCACCACCGCGTAGCCTGCGCGCGTGAAGACGGCAGCCAGTCGCGGCCCATCCATTGGCTCGGGATCGACCTGCGTCACCTCGATGCGGCGCGGAGCGTCGCGGCCATAGGGCGTGCGCTCCAGCACCACCGGGAAAGGTCCGGCGCCGTCGGGCAGATAGAGGCTCGCGGCGAGATGCGCGCCGTCGCGCATCGGCATCCGCAGCATGCGGCTCATCGGGCGATGCGCGCGAAACGGACCGAGGTCTCGTCCAGCATGTTGGCGTCGTGCACGATGTCACCGCGCGAGGCCCAGAAGCTCTTCTGCCAAAGCAGCGGGATGATGCCCTGGTCGTCCATCGCGATCCGCGTCGCCTCCACCAGAAGGCGGTTGCGCTCGTTCTCGTCGAAGACCTCGAGCGCCCTGGCGAGTGCCGCGTCGAAGTCAGGATTGGAATAGCGGCCGCGGTTGGTGCCGCCCATGCCGCGCGCCAGGTCGCGCGTGGCGAGCAGGCCACGCAGGCCGTCGGCTGAATGCGGGCTCGCGCTGTTATAGGCGAACAGGAAGGCGGAGAAGCGCTGGTCGGTCGCCTGCCCGATATAGACGTTGAACGGCATGGTCACGACGCCGTTGATGCGGATCCCGCCGCGCGCGAGCATCTGGCCCAGCGCCTGCGCCATCGCCGCGTCCTGCGGGAAGCGGTTGTTGGACGAATGGATGGTCAGCCCGAAGCCGTTGGCCCAGCCTGCCTCCGCGAGCAGCGCGCGCGCGCGCGCGGGATCGAAGGGCATCGGCGCCAACGACGGATCGTAGCCGCCCTGGCCGACAGGGACGATCTGCCCCGCCGGGACGCCGCCGCCGGAGAGCAGCGTGTTCACCAGCGCCTCGCGGTTGATCAGCATGGACATCGCCTGGCGCACGCGCCGGTCGCGCAGCGGGTTGCGTGTCATCGGACGCCCCTCGGCGTCGGTGACGAAGGGGCTTTCGTCGCGAGCGGAATCCATCGCCATGTAGGCGATGCGCGGTGTGACGATGGAGGTCACGCGGATGCCTCGCTCGCGCTCCAGGCGCGCCACGTCGCCGGCGGGCACGGCGTCGATGATGTCCACGCCGCCCGACAACAGCGTGGCAATGCGCGCGGCGGGGTTGGTGATGAACCGCACCGTGATGCGGTCGAACTCGGCCGCGCCGCGCCAGTGGCCGTCGAAGCGGCGAAGCTCCATCCGGTCGCCCGGCGTCCACGACACGAAGCGCATCGGACCGGTGCCGATCGCCGCACGGCCCGCGTTGAAGTCGGCCGTGGTCGCGCCCTCCGCGGCGCGGCGGGAGACGATGTAGACCTGCCCGACCTGCTCCAGCAGCAGCGGCGTCGGGACGCGAGAGGTGAAGCGGACCGTGTGCGGGTCCACCACCGTCATCGTCGCAATGTCGCCGACGTTGCGCGCCCAACTCGACGGGCTGTTCGGCACGTCCTTCGCGCGGTTCAGGGAGAAGACGACGTCTTCCGCAGTGAAAGGCGAGCCGTCGTGGAAACGCACACCCTCGCGCAGCCGGATCTCCCAGGTCAGCGGGTCCACCACCCGCCATGAGGCGGCGAGCGAGGGGCCGATCGCCTGATTGACATCGAAGTTCAGCAAGCTGTCGTAGATGTTGCGCATCGTGGATGCGTCATTGCCCGCGTTGTTGAAGTGCGGGTCGATCGCAGCATGCTCGGCGACGCGGGCCATGGTGATGTCGCGCGCGGCGGCGGGCGCCGCGGCGAGGAGGGCCGCCATAGCGGTGGCGAGACAGCGAAACCGCGTCGTCATGGCGTTCTCCCCTCGTGCGGGCCTTGGCACCGGCCCTT
The DNA here is from genome assembly GCF_021864505.1 of Falsiroseomonas oryziterrae. Taxonomy (GTDB): domain Bacteria; phylum Pseudomonadota; class Alphaproteobacteria; order Acetobacterales; family Acetobacteraceae; genus Falsiroseomonas; species Falsiroseomonas oryziterrae. The sequence continues at coordinate 20,876 of NZ_JAKJIB010000005.1, read as the reverse complement.
TCTGCCCGCGGCGTTGACGCCGCCCGTGGCTGAAGCCTAACATTCTTACTGTAAGTAAGGAAAGCCGATGGCCGCGGAGCAGCTGCGGACGAGAAGGCAGACGCGCGCAGCCGTGCTTGACCGGCTGCTCGCCACGGGCGGCCTGTTCCGGCCCCAGCTTGCCACGGATTGCAACCTCACCGAGGTCAGCATCTCCCGCATCCTGGCCGACCTCCGTGAGGAAGGCCTGGTTGAGGAGATCAGGCGCCCGGCGCCCTACCCCGGCGGCCCGACGCAGATCGTTACTCTGGCTCAGGATCAATGGATTGCCGGGCTGACCCTTGCCAATCGACGACTCTCCTTCGGGACCGCCACGCTCGGCGGCGACATCGCCTATCTCGAACGCCTGCCGCTTGCCGACCTGACCGATCGCCCTGCCCTGGCAGCTACCTTCGCGCAGGCGATCGACGCCCTCTGTCGTTGGTGCGGCGCGCGCGGCGTCGTGCCGCTGCGCATCGGCGTCTCGATCCCCGGCCTGCGCGAACCACCCGACGCCCCCAATCCAATTACAGCGCTCGACGCGGCCGCCATCTCCGCAATGCTCGAGGCCGCCTTCCCGACGGTGCCGCACGGCCTTGTCAACGCGGTTGCCGCGCGCGCGGCGGCGCACCTCTTCGGGCCGGGCAGCGAGCCCATCGCGACGCGACATCTCTTTGTCCATCTCGGGCGAGGTATCGGCGGCGCGTGGGTCGAGCCGGTGACTGCCGCCGCGCCGATCCGCCCGATCGAGTTCGGCCATGTGGTGGTCGAACGGCACGGCCCGGCCTGCCGCTGCGGTCACCGCGGGTGCCTCGAGACCTTTGCCTCGGCCGGCGCCATCGGCCGGATCTTCGGTGTGCCGGAGGCAGAGATGATCGCCGCCGATAACGATTGGTTGCGGCTCGTTCGCATGACCGCGCGGCGCCGAGTGCTGATGGCCGACGCGCTGCACCGCGTCGGCCTCGCCATCGGCAACGTGCTCAACATCATGCCCGTCTCACTTGTCGCGATCTCCGGCTGGCCGAGCACCTTGCCGGAGGACCAGCGCACGGCGCTGCGGCAGGGCATTGAGGACAGCGTCTTCGGCGGCACGGCGGCGCTGCAGGTGCCGCTGCGCTTCCTGCCGTCCACCCTGGGCTCGGACCCGCGGCCTGCGCTGGCCTGGGCGATGCACGAACTCGTGCGCGACGGCGGGCTCGCGCCGCGCCGTGAGGAAGCGAGACGCGTGGCAGGTTAGCGCACCAACCAGGGCCGATGGCGCAACGCCGCACGGGAGGAGGACGGCCGATGACGACGCTGCTGCCGAGGCTGGTGCCCGCCATCGGGCTCGCGATGGTGCTGAGCCAGGCGACGCAGGCGCAGACGCCCAGGACCGACTGCGCCGGACTTTCTGCGCTCCGCATCGGCGCCGCATCCATCACCCTGCCGACCGGCGGCGCCGAGGTGACCTCCGCGACGCCAGTCGCCGACGCGCATGGCGGCAACTGCCGGGTCATCGGTGCGATCCGGCCGGTGGATGCGTCAGCGCCGAGCATCCTCTTCCAGGCCAACCTGCCGGCGAACTGGAACGGCAAGGCGCTGCAGTTCGGGGGCGGCGGCTACAACGGCCGCATCCCAAACACGACGGGGCTCGAGATGCACGGGCTCACCGGCTCACCGACGCCGCTGGCGCGCGGGTTCCTCACCTTCGGGGGCGATTCCGGCCATCAGGCCGAAAGCGCAGACGACGCATCCTTCGCGCTCAATGCCGAGGCGCTGCACAATTTCGGCTACCAGCACATCCGCAAGACGCTCGACGCCGTCCGCCAGATCGCGCTGGCGCATTACGGCGAGGCGCCGCGCCGCGTCTATTTCAACGGCGGCTCGACCGGCGGACGGGAAGGGCTGACCGCCGCGATCCGCTGGCCTGACGCCTATGACGGGATCATCAGCTGGTACCCGGTGTCGAGCTACATGGGCCTGCGGCTCTGGGGGGCGCTGCTGGCCCGCGCCGTCTACGAGGACGGGTCGGCCGGCTGGATTCCGCCGGCCATGGTGGAGCGCATCCAACGCGAATCGATCGCGCGCTGCGACGGGTTGGACGGCGTCGCGGATGGGCTGGTCAGCAACCCCGACGCCTGCCGCCGGGGCTCGGCGGCCGCGCTCGAGGCACTGCGTTGCCGCGCCGGCGAAACCGGCCACCCTACGCACTGCCTGACCGATGCGCAGGTCGCGCGCACGATGCGCGTCTATCACCGGGGCTACACGCTGCCCTTCGCCTTCGCAAACGGTGCACGCGACTACCTAGGCTACAACAGCCTCGAGGGCATCGCGATGCAGCTCGGCAGCCAGCCCGGGCTGCTGTCGCCGCCGCGCTCCGGACCCAACGCGCATCACGTTGACCGTGCCTACCAGTTCTTCCGCTACTTCGTGAACGGAGGGCGCGACTTCGACATCCGTCAGCTCGACGTTACCGCGCCGGGGCCAGTGCGTGAGCGCATCCTGGAAATCTCCGGGCTGTTCGACGCGACCGCAACCGATCTGTCTCGCTTCGCCGCCCGGGGCGGACGGATCATCTGGCTGCACGGCCATGACGATCCCTCGGTGAGCCCTCTCGAGAACCGCCGCAACGTGCAGGCAATCGTCGCGCGCATGGGACAGGCGGAGACCGACCGCTTCCTCCGCTATTTCGAGATCCCGGGCCTCGCCCATGGCGGCGGTCGGTTCTCGCCACAATGGGAAAGTCTCGCCGCGCTCGATGCATGGGTGGAGAGCGGCACGCCACCCGATCACGCGGTGATCACCGACGGCACCCGGAGCGAGACCCGCGGCCGGACACGCCCGCTTTGCCGCTTTCCCACCTGGCCGCGATACCGCGGCAGCGGCGATCCGAATCTTGCTGCGAGCTACATCTGCGCTGCGGAGTAGCTGTCAGGTCCCCGACGCGGGCAGCACGGCAGATGCCGTGCTGCCCGCGTTGCAGTCGGCCGACGGGACATGGGCTCAGCGCCGGCGCAGCCCCCCCTCGGCGCCGGCTGGCAGGTCTCGTCTTTGTTGCTCAGTCGGCGACGGCATTCGCGGCGCGCACGATGGCGGCCCAGCGCGTAACCTCGCGCTCGATGAAAGCGGCGAATGCCTGCGGCCCGCTTCCCACCGGATCGGCGCCCTGTTCGATCATCTGCCGTTGGATCGCCGGGTCGCGCAGAATCGCGTGCACATCTTCCGCGATCCTGTTCACGATCTCGGGCGGGGTGCGCGCCGGCGCGACGACGCCGAACCAGGAGGAAGCGTCGAATTCGGGGAAGCCCGCCTCCACCATCGTCGGCACGTCCGGCAGCGCGCGCGAGCGCTCGGTGCTGGTCACGGCCAGCGCGCGGAGCTGACCGGACCGGATCGGCTCGATGACGGAGGGGATGGTCGCGAACATGAACTGCACGCGGCCGGCCAGCACGTCGTTGAGAGCGACGGCCCCGCGATAGGGAATGTGCAGCGTCTCGATGCCGGCCATGCGGTCGAGCATTACGCCCGAGAGGTGGGACGAGGTGCCGCTGCCCGTCGAGGCATAGCTGAGCTGGCCAGGACGCCGCCTTGCCTCCGCCACCAGATCCGCCACGGTGCGGCCAGGGAATTCCGACCGGACGACCAGCACGTTGGGCACGCCGGCGATCTGCGTGACCGCCGCCAGGTCGCGGCGCGGATCGTAGGGCATGTTTCGGTAGAGCGAGACGTTGACCGCCAGCGGCCCAACCGAGCCGACCAGCAGGGTGTATCCGTCGGGCGCTGCCTTCACCACGCTGTCCGTGCCGATATTGCCGCCCGCACCAGGCCGGTTGTCGATCACCACCGGCTGCCCCCAGCGGCGCTCCAGCTGTGCGCCGACGAGGCGGGCGATGATGTCCGTCGTGCCGCCGGCGGTGAAGGAGACGACGATGCGCACCGGCCGGGCCGGCCAGCCCTGCGCCTGGGCGCGGGCGATGTCGGGCAGCAGCAGCATCGGCAAGGCCAGGGTAGCGCGGCGCTGGATCGTCATGTCGTCTCTCCCGTGTTCGGACGTTGTCGTCCGTAGTTGTCGTCCGTTGCCGGTCCCGGAACCGGTAACGCCTATCTGCCACGCGCCGCCGTATGCTGGCGGAAGCGCGGCATCACCTCCTCGGCAAGGCGCCGCATGCTCTCCTGCTCCCACGCCGCGTTCGGGCCGCTCCAGTCGAGACCGGCCATGAGAAGATGATCGAAGGGTCCGACCCGCTCGCGGAGCGCGACGAGACGGTCCAGCACGGTCGCGGCGGAGCCGCAGATCACGCAATCCTCGATGATCGTCTCCAGCGTCACCGCTTCGTCCGGCAGGTCCTCGTGGGGTTTGAAGGTGGAAAGCAGCCTCGCCCGGCGCGCCAGTGTCGAGAGATAGTTGAAGTAGTAGCGGTTGGCAGAGCGAGGGTCGAAGACGCGCGCCTCTGCCTCCGCATCCGTCGCGGCGACGCAGATATTGCGCGCGACGCGCCACTCCGTACCGGGGGCGCCGCCTGTCGCGGCCCGTGCGGCCTGCAGCGTGCGGCCATGTCCCTCCACCACGCGCTCGGCGACGAAGTTCGCCGACACCACGCCCCAGCCGCGCTCGACCGCTGTCCGCACGCCGAAGCTGTCCGCGCTGCGCGCGGTGATCGCGATCGGCGGATGCGGATGCTGGAAGGGCTTCGGCATGGTGCCGATGCCGAATTCGGGGATCACCGTCTGCGTGATACGCGTCGTCCAAGTCGGGCCGGCGATGTCGTAGGGCGGATCGCCGGCCCAGATCGCCTGGATCGCCTCGACCGATTCCAGCATGCGCTTGCCGCGCTGCATCGCGTCGGTGTTGCCGAACAGCTCCCAGTCGGACGCCAGGCCGCCCGGCCCGATGCCGAGGATCAAGCGTCCACCGGTCATGTGGTCGAACTGCGCAACCTCCGCCGCGACCTTCGCAGGGTGGTGGTTGGGCAGGTTGATCACGCCGGTGGCGAAGGTGAGCTTCGTCCGCGGCGCGAGCGCCGCCATGAACATGAGCGGCGAGGCGATCGGCTCCGAGGTGGCGGAGAAATGCTCCCCCACCCACAGCTCGTCGAAGCCGAGCCTGTCGGCCAACAGGGACTTCTCCGTGTCCTCGGCCAGCATCGCATGCATCGGCCGGTCCGGCGGATGCAGCGGCATCATGAACAGGCCGAGGCGCATCGGCGCGGCCCCTCCGGCTGCTAAAGGCTCAGGCCGCGCGCGGCGAGCGCCTTCAGGAAGTTGGGCTCGGGGTTCGGCAGCGGCGGCAGGTCCCAGGATCCCGTCCCGATCGGCCGGATCTCGCGATCCACAGGCACCTCCAGCAGGTAGGGCCGGTTCGCGGCGACGGCCGTGCGGATCGCATCCTCCAATTCGCCGACATGCGTCACGCGGTGCGACGCCACGCCGTAGGACTTCGCCATTGCCGCGAAGTCGGGGCTGTAGGGCTCACCGGTGCGCTGAACCTCGAAGGCGGTGGCCAGCTCGCGGCCGCCGAACATGCCGTGCTGGATGTCGCGGATCGAGCAGAAGCCGTTGTTGTTCCAGACCACCCAGACCACCGGGATGTCGTACTCGACCGCGGTCGCCAGCGCATGCGGCGTCATCAGGAAGGACCCGTCGCCGACCACCGCGACGCAGGGGCGGTCGGGTGCGGCGAGCTTCGCGCCGAGGATGCCCGAGGTTGCGAAACCCATCGCCGCAAAGCCCCAGGAATGGATCAGGTGGCGCGGACGCATCGTATCCATCAGCTGGATGATCCAGTTGTGGTGCACGCCGACATCGCTTGCCACCACCGCCTCCTCCGGCACGGCGCGGGCGAGCGCGGCCATCAGCCGTTCCGGGCGCAGCGGCATCTGGTCGGAGGTCGCGAGTCCGGCCTGGTAGTCGCGCCAGACCGCGCGTCCCTTCTCGAGCCGATCGAGCCAGGCGCCGCCCTGGCGCGTCCCGCCAATGCGCCCCCCCGCCATCTCCAGCAGCAGTTCGAGGCTCGCCTTCGCATCGCCGAGGATGCCGTACTCGGTCGGGTAGTTCCGGCCGATCTCCGACGGGTCGAGATCGATCTGGATCAGCCGCGAGGGCGGGATGGACAGCGTGTAGCCGTCCAGCCAGGCGCTGGTCGCACGATCGTCGAAGGAGAAGCCGATGGCGAGAATGACATCCGCATTCTTCGTCGCGTCGTTCGCCGCGTAGGCGCCGTTGCGTCCGATGGCGCCGAAGGCCAGCCGATGCCGGTCCGGGATCGCGCCCTTGCCGTTCGGGCTGGTCACGACGGGGATGTTCGCGCGCTCGGCAAAGGCGGCGAGCGCATCGCAGGCACGGCCGAGGATCACGCCCTGCCCCGCGATGATCACCGGCCGTTCCGCCTTCAGCAGCAGGCCGAGCGCGGCCGAGAGCTCCTTCGGATTGCCCGGCGCGCCGTTGATGACCGGCCGCGAGGGCGCGGTGGCGGTGACCGCCGCTTCTTCGACGAAGACGTTCAGCGGCACGTCGAGATTGACCGGGCCGGGGCGCCCCGCAGTGAGCTGGTCCCAGGCTTGGGTGACCGCCAACTGCACCATGTCGGCCCGCGTCGGCTGATAGCTGCGCTTGACGTAGGGGCGGATGACGGAGGGGAAGTCGCCCTGGAAGTGCCGCCCCGTCTCCTGGAACGGGCCGCGGTTGAACTGGCCGGTCGGCACGTTGCCGGTGATGGCAAGGAAGGCGGAGCTGTCCATCATCGCGGCGGCGAGCGCGACCACGAGATTGGCCGAGCCCGGCCCGCAGGAGGTGAAGGTCGCCACCGGCTCGCCGCGCACCTTGTAGTAGGCGTCGGCCATGTGGCCCGCCGTCTGCTCGTGATGCGTGGAGATGGTGCGGATGCGGTTCTGCGCCTTGAACGCCGCGTCCATGAAGCCGGTGATGCCGTGGCCGCAGAGCCCGAACAGATACGGCACCTTCTGCTTCGTCAGGTGGTCCACGATGATGTCGGCGCCGTTCATCAGCGCCGTCCTGTTCATGCCGTCCATGACGTTTCCCCGGTTGTCGTTCTTGATCAGGCGGCGGCCGTGGAAGGGCTGCCAAGCATGCGGGAGATCCGCGCGGCGGTCGCCTTGACCTGCGGCAGCAGGACCGCCACGGCCTGCGGCGTCATGCGCGATGCGGGCGCGGAGATGGCGAGCGCGGCACTCGGCCGCCCGGCATGATCGGTGATCGGCGCGGCCAGGCAGCGCAGGCCGAGCTCGATCTCCTCCTCGTCGGGCGCGAAGCCGTCCTGGCGCACGCGGTGCAGCGCCTCGCGCAGCGCCGCGGGCGTGGTGATGGTGTTCGGCGTGAAGCGCGCCATGCCGTGCCGGGCCAGCAGGGCCTCGACCTCCGCGTCCGGCAGATGGGCCAGCAGCACCTTGCCGAGCGCACTCGCATGCGCGGGGCTGCGCTTGCCGACGGAGGAATGCATGCGCACCGCGCGCGTGCCGTCCACCACCTGCACGGTGACGACCACGCCATCGTGCAGGATCCCGACATGCACGGTCTCGCCGGTCGCCTCCGCCAAATCCTGCAGCGGCGGCAGGGCCTGCCAGCGCAGCGTCTGGTGCTGCACGGCAGCTGCGCCCAGCGTGTGCAAGCGCAGCCCCGGCCCGTAGCGCCCGCTCGCCGCATCCTTCGCCACGTAGCCGAACTGCTCGAGCGTGTGCAGCACGCGGAACAGCGTCGCCTTGTTCTGGCGGAGATGCTGCGCAAGCTCCGCGAGGCTCCAGGAGCCCTGGCTCGCGAAGCAGTCGATCACCTCCAGTCCGCGATGGAGCGAGGCGAGGTGGTAGGGGTCCCGGCCGCCCTGCGCTGTGGCGTCGGTCGCCATGATGTCCTCCCTGACATGCCCATCACACTTCGCACTGCGAAACGACGGCCGGGAAAATCTATCCTTGACGCCGAAATCTGAAAAGCGTTTCGCTATGAGAAATGCGAACAAGGCGCGGCTTCGGCTCTGCGCCAGGGAGGAAGCACATGAAGCGTCTCGTCGCCGCGGCACTGCTGCTGCTCGGCTTCGCCACCCCGGGCGTCGCGCAGGACTTCCCGAGCCGGCCCATCACCATGCTCGTGGTCTTCGCCCCCGGCGGCGCCACCGACGTGCTGGCCCGGATCATCGCCGAGCACATGTCCCGCACGCTGAACCAGCGGATCATGGTGGAGAATGTCTCGGGCGCCGGCGGCACGATCGGCGGGGCACGCGGCGCGCAAGCCGCCCCCGACGGCTACACGCTGACGGTCGGGAGCCTGGGCAGCCATTCCGCCGCGCCCTCCATCTACCGCTCCATCGCCTATGACCCACGCGAGCTGCAGCCGATCGGACTGATCGCCGGCACGCCGCTTTACTTCGTCGTGCGCAACGGCTTCCCGGCCCGGACCATGCAGGAGTTCCTCGCCCATGCACGGGCGAATCCGGGGCGCGTCTCCAATGGCCATGCCGGAGGGGGCTCGACGAACCACCTGGCCTGCGCGCTGTTCCAGCACGTCACCGGCGTGCAGATGAACAACATCGCGTATCGCGGCGAAGGGCCGGCCGTGAACGACATCGTGGCCCAGCAGGTGGACAGCGCCTGCCTGCTGGCGCCGGCGGCGGTGCCGCAGATCCAGCAGGGCACGATGCGCGGGCTGCTGCTCGCGGCACGCGAGCGCAGCCCCGGCACGCCGGACGTCCCATCGGCGGTCGAGGCCGGCGTGCCGGACTACATCTTCCAGGGCTGGAACGCCGTCTTCGCGCCGCGCGGCACCCCGCCAGCGGTGGTCGCGCGCCTCGACCAGGCGATGCGCGCCGCGCTGAACGATCCCGCCATTCTCCGCCGGATCGAACAGCTCGGCTCCATCCCGGCCCGGCCAGAGGCGCAGGGCCCCGACGCGCTGCGCAACCTGGTCCGCAACGAGGTCGATCGCTGGGCGACGGTGGTCCGCGCCGCGAACATCACGGCGGAGTAGGGCCATGTGCACGACACTCACTCGGCGCGGCTTCGGCGCGGCACTCGGCGGGATGCTCGCCGGGCCCGCGCTGGCGCAGGCACCGGCCTGGCCGAACCGCCCAATCAGGCTGATCAGCCCCTTCGCCCCGGGCGGCCCGCAGGACGTGCCGGCACGCTTCTTCGTGGATCACCTCACGCCCCGTCTCGGGCAGCCGGTGGTCTACGAAAGCCGTGCCGGCGCGGGGGGCGCGCTCGGCATGCAGCATGTCGCGCAGGCGACGGACGGGCACAGCTTCCTGATCACCTCGAACGCCATCGCCTCCCTGCCCGCATTGCGGCGTGACCTGGCCTTCGATCCGCTCACCGAACTGCTGCCGGTGACGCTGGTCAACGAGTCACCGCTGGTGATCGCGGTGCGAGCGAACGGCCCGGCAAGCCTCGCCGACTATCTTGCCCGTGCGCGCTCCACGCCGGGGCGATTGTCCTTCGGTAGTTCGGGGGTCGGCTCGGCGACGCATCTCGCCGGCGCGCTCCTGATGCAGCGGGCCGGGATCGAGCTTTTGCATGTGCCCTACCGCGGCGCGGGCCACCTCGTTGCGGCGCTGATGTCCGGCGATGTGGACAGCTTCATCGGCGACATCTCTCTCACGCTCGAGCATGTGCGGGCCGGGACGATGCGGGTGCTCGCAGTGACGACCGCGGAGCGGGCACCGGCACTGCCAGAGGTGCCCGCCCTCCGCGAACAAGTGACAGGCTACGTGGTACCGTTCTGGTTCGGTCTCTTCGCCGGCAAGGCGACGCCACCAGAGGCGATCCGGCGCGTCCTCGCGGAACTGGCGCCGCTCGCCGCGCCGGACAGCGAGCTATCCCGGCGCATGGCCGAACGCGGCTCGCAGCTCCTGCTGACCGGCCCGGAGCCGCTGGCCGCGCGCCTGCGCGCCGAGGTCCCGCAATGGCGCGAGGTCGTGTCGCGGGGGAACATCACGCCCGAATAGCGCGGCTGGATCACGCGCCGACCAGGGCGTCCCATTCGGGCAGCGGGCGCTGCTCCACCGGCACGAGCCATCCCGCGTGGTTGCCCCGATGCACCACCTCGGCGGGCAGGATGATCTCGCGCGGAACCGGCAGGCCGGACAGGTGTCGCAGAGCGGCCATGGCAGCGAGCGCGCCCATGCGGAAGCCGCAATAGTCCATCGTCGCGAGCAGCCGTCCGCGGCCGATCTCCTGCGCCGCGTCGATCGTTCCGTTGTTGCCGACGACGAGCGCCTGCCGGCCCGCGGCATCGAGCGCATCCAGCGCACCGAGCGCCATCAGGTCGTTGCTGCAGATCACCGCGTCGATGCGCGCGTGCAGCGCCAGCAGCCCGGCCATGGCTTCGCGCCCACCCGAACGCAGGTATCGCCCGGGTGCAGCGGCGAGCAGGCGCATGCCCGGCGCCGCGGCAATCGCTGCACGGAACCCGACGCCGCGGTCGCGGCTTGTTGGCGCGGTCTCCGGCCCCTCGATCAGCACAGCCGTGCCGCTGCCTCCCAACGCCTCGATCGCGACGCCGGCGATGCGTCGACCCATCGCGACATCATCCGCGCCGACGAAGGACACGAAGTCGCCCCGCATGCGGTTCACGAAGCCGATCAGCGGGAGTCCTGCCTCGTTGGCCTCGGCCACCGGCTGCTCCAGCAGACGGTCATCGGCGGGGGCGAAGAGGATCGCGTCGGGCCGCTCCGCGATCACAGCCCTGAGCAAGGCGGCCTGCTGGGCAGGATCGTCCGGCATCGCCGGCACGTACCGGCTGGCCAGCACGCCGGCGGCGGCCGCTGCGCGCTCGGCGCCGTGCAGGAAGGCGCGGTAGTTGGGGTTCTCGTCATTCTTGGTGAAGACGGCGATGCGCCGGGTCATCCGCAGGACTCCGCAGCGGCGCGAAGGCACACGCCGCGATGGCGAAAAACTAGCAGCCGGGCAGCTCGACAGTCGAATGTCGCGGGCGGCCGGGCGCATTGCGCAACGCTCCACGGCAGGGCTTCATGCCGACACGCACGGCGGGCCCGATGAAACAGGCCACGAGCAGGAGAAGAACCGGATGGCGTCGAAGGCGACCTACGAGATGCTGGCGGAGGCGTTCCGGCAGGAAGGTGTCGCGACCTGCTTCGCCCTGCTCGGCGACGCCAACATGAACTGGGCCTCGATCCTCGGCCGGCTCGGGACGCGCATGATCTACCTGCGGCATGAGCATTGCGCTGTTGCCGCCGCGATGGCCTATGCCCGCAAGACCGGCGAGGTCGGCGTGGCGACCGTGACCTGCGGGCCCGGGCTCACACAGGTGATGACCGCGCTGCCCGCCGCGGTGCGCGCGAACCTGCCGCTCGTGGTCTTCGCCGGCGAGGCGCCGCTGAAGTCCGCCTGGTACAATCAGGCGATCGATCAGGCCCCCTTCGTCACGGCGACCGGCGCGGTCTATCGGCCGCTGCATCACCCGCCCCGGATGCTCGAAGGGGTGCGCGACGCCTTCCTCGAGGCTCGGATGACCCGCAAGCCGGTGGTCCTTGGCGTGCCCTTCGACCTGCAGGATCTGCCCTGGAACGGGCCGGCGCTGCCGGTCCCCTCGTCGGAATTGGTGCCGCAGGTCAGCCCCATCCCGCCGCATCCAGCCGACGTTGCGCGCGCCGCCGAGCGCATCGCCGGAGCACGCCGCATCGTCGTCATGGCGGGGCTCGGCGCGGTAGCGTCAGGCGCGGGTCCGGCATGCCGGCGCCTTGCGGAACGCTGCGACGCGCTGCTCGCCACGACGCTGCCGGCGCGCGGTCTGTTCCACGACGATCCCTTCAGCATGGGAGTCGCGGGCGGCTACGCATCCGCCGCCGCACGGGACCTGCTGGGCGAGGCTGATCTCGTCATCGCCGTCGGCACCATCCTCGCCCAGCACAACACGGATGGCGGCAAGCTGTTCGGCCGGGCGCATGTCCTCCAGCTCGACGTCGCACCGGTGGCGATCAGCCAGGGCCGCGTCGCAGCGCAAAGCCACCTGCGCGCCGATGCGCGCCTCGGCGTGGAGGCGCTGATCGAGGCGGTCACGCCGCGACCGGCCGCTTGGCGCTCCGCGGAGACAGCGCGGCTGATCCGGGAGACGCCCTTCGATCGGGAACCTGCCGCGCCCGAGCCCGGCCTGCATCACCCCGCAGCCGTCGTCGCCGCGCTGGAGGCGGCTTTGCCGCGAGAGTGGCAGCTGGTGAACTCGTCAGGCCATTGCGCCTTCTACTGCACGCACATGCCGTCTCGTCCGCAGGACCGCTTCCTCACGATCCGGGAGTTCGGCGCGATCGGGAACGGCATCTCCTTCGCGATCGGCGTGGCGGCGGCGCGGCCGGACCAGACTGTCGTGCTGTTCGACGGCGACGGCAGCCTGATGATGCATGTGCAGGAGCTCGAGACGATCCGGCGGCATGGGCTGAACATCCTGCTCTGCGTGCTCAACGACGGCGCCTACGGCTCCGAGATCCACAAGCTGCGCGCCATCGGATTGCCCGATGACGGCGCGGTGTTCGGCCGGCCCGACTTCGCCGCCATCGCGCGCGGCTTCGGGCTGGGCGGGGCCTGCGTGGAGGAACTCTCGGCCATTCCTGCGATGGTCGCCGACTTCGCGCGGCGGGGTGGAGGCGCCGTCTGGGACTTCCAGATCTCCGATCAAGTCATGTCCCCGGTGATGCGACGTAACCATCCACCCGGAGGACAACCGGGGGCGCATAGCTGACCTGAGGGTCTCCGGGCGTCACCGCGCGGATGTCGTGCGGCGTGCGGTCGTATATGGATGTACGTATGCGTGCACGCACTCGATACCCTCGGGCACTGCGTCCCCGCGAGCGCGCGCGCTGAACCAACGGCAAAGGCGTTTGCCGTCTGCAGAGCGCGTCGGTCGCGCAAAAGGCCGCAGCGCCTGCCTTCGCGATCACAGACTCTAGCTCAGGTGGGGCATCGGAGGGCGGGAAGGGTCAGCGGCCACCTGGCGGCAGTGCTGGGCCGGGCGTTCTGGATGCCACCAAGAGACCGAGTGCCCGCTGGCGTGTGCCATCGGGCGTGGTGTGTTCTCGGGTTCGGAATTGGTGGATGCAGGGACGCGCAACCGACGATGCCATTACATCGAGGTCGCCATTTAGACGCAGCAGCCGATCGGACCGCAGAGGGCGGGGAGCGGACCTTCCGCGTCTAGCCTGGATGCGGCGAGGGTATTGTCGCCACCTGGCGGACCGCTCGGCATGATCGTGCTGACGCGAGGGACCGGTGCCACCAAGCCGTGAGACAGACGGCCGAGCCGGATCTCCTGCAGGAGGGCGGCCGCGCCGCGCACGACACCGGGGTGGCGGTCGCCACGGGCGCGTGGCGCCGATCGCTGCAGGAATCCCGCCTTCGTGCCTAGACGCCGCGCCATCCCCGCTGCGCCGGAATCGAGCCGCGCTGGACGCCGCGCGCGCCCAGGAAGACCCGCTCGAGACGTAAGCGGCGCGACAGCCGCGGTCCAATCCTGCGGCGCTGTCCGAGCGGGCAACCGGCCGAACCGCCCGGACCGTCAGGCCGGCCAGGAGGTCTGTCAGGTCATCGCCAGGCCGAGGATGCTACCTCAGGCGGGTTCGTGACAACGCGCATGGCGCCAGACCCCCTCCGACGGCTCGACACCGAGGCCCGGGCCCGAGGGGAGTTGGTAGAAGCCGTCCCGGCACGCCATGTCGCCCTGCACGAAGCGCAGGTTCCGATCGAAGATGGAGTGCTGGTACTCGTGCCCGTCGCAGTTCTGCAGCGCGACCGAGGCATGCAGGCTCGCCGCTTGGAAGATGCCGATGCCGATCGAGGCGTGCGGGATGGTGCGGCAGTGGAAAGCCTCCGCCATCCGGCCGATCTTCATGAACTCCGTCACGCCGGTATGCGCCATCTCCGGCTGGATGATGTCCATGCAGCGGCCGATCAGGCGCGGGCGATATTCGAAGGCGGTGCGCCATTCCTCGCCCATGGCGACCGAGGTGCGCGCCTTGGCCGCGACCTCCTTCTGGCCCTCGATGTCCTCGGGCGCGACCGGCGCCTCGGCGAATCAGAGGTCGTGCGCGTGCATCCGGTCGATCAGCCGCGTCGCGGCGAGCGCCGTGTGCTTCCAGTGCATGTCGCAGGCGATGCGCATGGTGGGGCCGAGCGCGCGGCGGAGCGCGGCCATCTCGGTCTCCTCGCCCTCGTCGGCGACGGCGGCGGCGAACTTCACCGCGCCGAAGCCCTTCCCCTGCCATTCCAGGGCGAGTTCCACGCGCTCCGCGAGGGTCGGCTTCGGCAGGCCCGAGACATAGGCCGCGAGCTTCCCGTGCCGCTGGCCGCCGAGCATGCGGCAGAGCGGCAACCCGGCGAGCCGCGCCGCCGCATCCCACACCGCGATGTCGAGGCCGGCCAGCGCATCGACGAAATAGCCGCTGACGAAGCCGCGCACGCGCATGGTGTCGTAGAGATCCTCGTGCAGCGGCACCGGGTCGCGCGGATCGCGCCCGATGCAGAGCGGCCCGAGCAGGTCGGTGACGATCTCCGCGACCGCGCCGGGGGCCACGATCGCGTAGCTCTCGCCCCATCCCACGCAGCCGGAGGCCGTCGTCACCTTCACCAGGACGGAGGTGTCGGTTGCCGGATAGACGCTGCGGTTGCCGCGGCGGATGAAGTAGCCGCGGCTGTTGATCTCCTCGCCCTTCCGCAGCGGGCCGAGATACGGCACCTCGCGCGGGATCACGACGATGAAGGCCTCGACGGAGGCGATGGTGTCGGACATGGCGCGCCTCAGCCCGCGGTGATGCCAGTGCGCGCGATCAGCTCGCGGAACCGCTCGAGTTCGGAGGTCATGAGCGTGCGGAACGCCTCCGGCGGGGTGGGCGAGGCGACGCCGCCGAAGCTGGCGAAGCGTTCCACCACGGCGGGCTCGCGCAGCCAGCCGGCGAGCTCGGCGTTCAGGCGCTGGACCAGCGGGGCCGGCATGCCGGCCGGGCCCATGATGCCGTGCCAGGGATCCATCTCGACGCCGGGCACCAGCGAGCCGACCGTCGGCAGCTCCGGCGCGAGCGCCACCGGCGCCGCGGTCAGCACGCCTAGCGCACGCAGCCGCCCCGCCTGCACATGCGGCCAGGAGGTGGCGAAGCTGTCCACGGCCAGGTCCACCTGACCGCCGACCATCGCCGTGATCATGTCGGAGGAGCCGCGGAACGGCACATGCGTCATGCGCGTGCCGGTCTGCAGCATCAGCATCTCCATCGCGAGGTGCAGGCTGGTCCCGATCCCAGAGGAGCCGAAGTTGAGCCGGTCCGGATTGGCACGCAGAAAGACCAGGAACTCCGGCAGGGTCTGCACCGGCACCTTCTGCGGGTTCACCACCAGCAGGCTCGGTGTCCGCGCGACGAGGCAGATCGGCGTGAAATCGGCCACCGGGTCATAGGGCAGCCGTCCGCGCATCATGGCGGGCAGGATCGCATTCGCGGCGATGTTGCCCATGCCGATCGTGTAGCCATCCGGCGCGGAGCGGGCGAGCGCTTCCATCCCGATGGCGCCGCCGGCGCCGCTGCGGTTCTCCACCGCGACCGGTCGGCCGAGGCGCTGCTGCAGGTGCTCCGCCGCCAGCCGCGCCATCGTGTCGGCGATGCCGCCGGGCGAGAGCGGCACGATGAGGCGCAGGCCGCGCTCCGGCCAGCTGCCCTGCGCGAGGGCCGGGGTGGCGAGCAGCGCTGCGCCAGCGGCGATCAGGCTGCGTCGGGTCGTGGTCATGGCGTTCTCCTCCTTGTCCTGCGTCACGCGAAGCCGGCCAGGCGCCGCAGCGTCGGCGAGAGGGGGGCGCCCGGCTCGGTGCCGAGCGGCCCGAGCAGGTCCGCGAAGCGCGCCAGCTCTTCCATGCCGAAGGGCGTCACCGCGGTGTCGGGAAGGCGCGGATGCACCTCCGGCCAGCCCATGCGCATCGCCATCAGCCGCTTGCCATAGGCGATCAGCAGCGGCAGCGAGCGCGACATGAAGACGACGACGGGCAGGATGGCGCGGTGCAGCGCCTCCGCCCTGTCGTGCTCGCCCGCGGACCAGAGGCGCCAAATCGCGACCTGCGCATCCACCAGCTCCGGCGCGGGGATCAGGCCCTGGCAGCCGCTGCGGAGATTCGTCGGCCACTCGATGCCGCCGTGGCCGGCGAAGACGTCGCAGGTCTTCGCCGCCTCCCGCGCGAAGGCGCCGACCGACACCGCCGGTCCCTCGGCCTTCATGAAGCGGATGTTCGGGTGGTTGCGGTGTAGTGCGAGCAGCGCGTCGTTCGAGACGGAGACGTCCATGTTCAGCGGGTTGTTCTGGACGCCGACGGGCAGCGGCGAACGGTCCGCGACCCCGCCGAGGAAGCGCAGGATTTCGCGCTCCGACGCGCCCTTGCCGGGCGGCGGCTGCAGGACGACCCAGTCGGCGCCGCGCGCCTTGGCCTCCGCGATGAAGTCGAGCTGGCCGTGCACGCTGACCTCGGCGACGGTCGCCATCAGCGGCACGCGGCCGGCGATGCGCGCGGCCGCCCAGCCCACCAGGTCCAGCCGTTCCTGCGTCGAGAGGCGGAAGACCTCCGTCACCAGCCCGAGCAGCGCGATGCCGTCGCAGCCCGCCGCCAAGCAGACATCCACCTGCCGCTCTAGCGCGGCGCGGTCGAGCGCGCCATCCGGGCCGTAGAAGGCATAGAGGATGGGATGGACGCCGGACAGGCGAGGCAATGACGGCACGCTGCGCTCCTCCTCCGCCGACCGAGGTCGACATAGTTCCATTGAACGGAACATAGTTCTATTGACTGCGAGTGTGGGCGCAGGCAGGCTCCGCCGTCAACAGGCTCGCGACGACGAAGCCCCCCCCCGAGGAAGCGCACCGTGTCCGCACCGCCCGGCGCCGCGCCGGAACCGCCCAAGGGCGTCTTCGCCCGCCACATCGAGGTCCTCGCGGCCATCGCGGAGGCCGATGCGCCGCCACGCTTCGGCGAACTCGCCGCGATGACGGGCCACTCCAAGGCGACGCTTCACCGCATCCTCGCCACGCTGGAGGAAGAGGGGCTGATCCGCGCGGATCCGCGCGGCGGCTGGCGGCCCGGCCTGCGGCTGATCGCCTTCGCCAACCGCGCCTGGGCGGGGCTCGACCTACGTGGCGCCGCGGAGGAGGAGATGGCCGCCCTGCGCGACGCAACCGGCGAGACGGTGCGGCTGGCCGTGCTGCAGGGGACGGAGATGCTCTACCTGGCGCAGGCGGACAGCCGGGAGCCGGTAAGCTTCCGCCTGCGCGTCGGCGCGCGCGGCCCGGCCTATTGCAGCGGCACCGGCAAGGCCGTGCTCGCCTTCCTGCCGCCGGCGCGCCGCGCCGCGCTGCTCGGTGCGATCCCGCTGGTGCCGCACACGCCCCGCACGCTCGTCGTCAGGGAGGCGCTGGAGCAGGACCTGGACGCCGCGGCGCGCCGCGGCTTCGCCCTGGATGACGGGGAGCAGGCTCCGGAGGTCCGCAGCCTGGGCGCGCCCGTCCTTGACCGCCACGGCGTGCCGCATGGCGCGATCAGCCTCACTGTCCCGGCCTTCCGCATGACGCGGGAAGACCTGCTGGCCCGAGCGTCGGAGGTGATGGCGGCCGCCCGCCGGATCGCCGCGCGGCTGCCGCCGACCCTCACGGCGGAGGGCTGAGGGACATGCGGGCGCGATCCGGCTTGACCACATCGTGGAAAGCGCGCCCAGATTGTGGCATGCGCAGCAACCGGCCGCTCCGCCAGGCGCCCTCCCTGCCCCCCCGCCCCGAGGCGGAGGGCGCGGCGGACGGCTCCGTGCAAGGCACGCAGGCGCTGCTCCGCGCGCTCCGCCTCCTCGACCTCGTGGCCGCCGCGCCCGCGCCGCTGCGCACCGCCGCCATCGCGGAGCAGGCCGGCCTGTCGCGCGCGACGGTGCACCGGATGCTCGCTGCGCTCGCCGAGGCCGGGCTGCTGCGGCAGGAGGCCGAGACCGGCGGCTGGCGCCTCGGCCTCAAGGTCTTCGAGATGGCGCACCGGGTCTGGGATTCGCTCGACCTGCGCGGCGCCGCCGAGCCGGAGCTCGCGCGGCTCGCCACCATCAGCAACGAGACCGCGCGACTGGCCGTGCTGGACGGCGACGGCTGCCTCTACGTGGACCAGCGCGAGGCGGTCCGGCCCGGCGTGCGGCTCGGCTACGGGGTGGGCGCGCGTGCCGCGCTGCACGCCTCGGCCGTCGGCAAGGTCATCCTCGCCCATCTGCCGCCGCCGGAGCGCCGGCGGCGCCTCACCGCGCTGCAGCTCACGCCGCTGACGGCTGCCACCATCACCTCCTCCGACGCCTTCCAGCGCGACCTCGACCTGGTGAAGGCGCGCGGCTACGCGGTCTCGATCGAGGAGAGCGTGGAGGGTGTCGCCGCCGTCGCCGCGCCGGTGCTGAACCACCTCAGCGAGCCGATCGCCGCGGTCTGCGTGCTTGGCCCGAGCTTCCGCCTGCCACCCGACCGCCTGCACGCGCTGGGGCGCGAGGTGATCGAGGCGGCGCGGCGCATCTCCGGCAATGCGGGGCACGTCGAAATGTCCATCGCCACGACGCGCCCCTCGGCGCCGCCGAGCCCGGGCCTGCGGCTCGCCATCGGCTCGCGCCCCTTCCTGGGCGAGGGCCCGGTCTGGCTGGCCGAGGCGGCACAGCTGGCCTTCGTGGACATCCTGGCCCCCGCCATCCACCTGGGCGACCCCGCGACCGGCGAGGAACGCGTCGTCCCCGTGCCGGAACTGGTCGGCGCGGTGGTGCCGCGGCGGGCGGGCGGCTTCGTCGCCACCATCGGCAACGCCATCCGGCTCTGGGATCCGGAGGCGGGTGCGGGCGCCGTCCTCGCCGTGCCCGAGCCGGGCAAGGCCTCCAACCGCTTCAACGACGCGAAGTGCGACCGCGCCGGGCGGCTCTTCGCGGGGACCATGGCGCTCGATGCGGGGCCGGGCCAGGGCACGCTCTGGCGGCTCGACCCCGACCTGCGCCTGACCGCGGTCGAGACCGGGCTGCATGTCTCAAACGGCCTCGGCTGGAGTCCGGACGACAGGACCTTCTACTTCACCGATACCGGCTCGCGGACGGTCTATGCCTATGACTACGACCTCGCGACCGGGACGGCGACGAACCGGCGTCCCTTCGTCGTGGTGCCGGAGGCGCAAGGCAAGCCGGATGGCCTGGCGGTGGACGCCGAGGGCTTCGTCTGGGTCGCGCTCTGGGACGGCTGGAGCGTCGCGCGCTACGCGCCGGATGGCCAGCTCGATCGCCTGGTCCACCTGCCCGTCCCGCGGCCGACCAGCCTCGCCTTCGGCGGCGAGGGGCTTCGCACCCTGTTCATCACCAGCGCCCGCGTGCGGCTCTCGGCGGCGCAGCTCGCCGAGGCGCCGCTCTCGGGTTCGGTCTTCGCTTTCGATGCGGGCGTGGCCGGCGTGCCGGTCGGGAGCTTCGGCGGATAGCCGCGCGCCCCGGCGCGGCCACACGGAATGGGAGGAAGGAGAATGTCCATGCAGTTCCAACTCGGCCGCCGCGCGCTGCTCGGCGGGGCGGCCGCTGTAGCCGCCGCGGGATCGTCGCGGGCGCAGGCCGCCGGCGGCGTGACCTTCGTCGGCTGGAGCCATGACGAGGCCGCGTCGCGCCCCGTCCTGACCGAGGCCTTCGAGCGCTTCCGCGCCGCCAATCCGGGCATGCGGCTCGACACCATCGGCTTCCCCTGGGCGCAGATGCAGCAGAACCTGGTGCTGCGCATCCGCTCGAACCAGCCGATGGACGTCGTCCAGCTGGCGGAGCGCTGGCTGCCGCAATTCGCCCGCGTCCTGCAGCCCGCCGATATCCGCGAGGTGCTGGGCGCCGAGCTGGAGCGCGCCATCGATCCCGGCCTGCTCCGCATCGGTCAGGCCGGCGGGCGCCAGCTCGGCCTGCCCTGGACCGCTGCCTCGATCGGCATGGTGGCGAACCGGAAAGTGCTGGCCGATGCCGGCATCGTGGAGATGCCGCGCAGCGTGGACGCCTTCGCCGACGCGCTGCGGCGCATCCGGCGCAGCCAGCAGGAGGTCGTGCCCTATGCCTTCTGCACCAAGAACAACCTCTCCATCTCGCCCGATTTCCAGGTCTGGCTCTGGACCTTCGGCGGGCGCGTCTTCGATGCGGAGGACAAGGTGGTGGTGGACAGCGAGGCCGGCCGCGCCGCGCTGTCCTTCCTGGTGGAGCTCTCGCGCGAGGGGCTGATGGCGCGCGACGTGGACCGACCCGACAGCCGTCGGCTCATCGCGCAGCACCGCACCGCCTTCTACCACGACGCCCCCCTCGCCCGCGGCTTCGCCCGCGACAATTCCGGCCAGGGCGCCGCCTTCGACCAGCACATCGCGGCCTTCGCGACGCCGGTGCTGCGCGCGGGCGAGCCGACGCGCTCCCTGATGTGGGGCCACCTGCTGGTGCTGCCCAACCCGCGCGGCGCGCGCATCGCCGGCGACGGGCCGGCGGCGAGGTTCGTCCGCCACATGGCGCTCGATGACGAGACGCAGCTCCGCTACTTCCGCGCCGTCGGGCTGTTCCCCGTCACGCGCACCGCGCTGCGGACGCTGCAGGACGATTCCTATGTCGTGGACTGGACGCGCAACGCCGGCACGGCGGAGATGGACGAGCCCTCCACCTGGCCGAACGCCGCCGACCTGACCAACATCATCGGCGAGGAGGTGCAGGCGGCGCTGCTGCTGTCCAAGCCGCCGGCCCAGGCCATCGCCGACATGGCGACACGCCTGCGCCGCGCCACCGCGAACCAGCGCCGGACCTGAGGCGTGGGCACCGCCATCTCCTCGGCCGCGCTGCCGCGCGCCGCGCCGCGGCCGGGCGGCCTGGCGCGGCGCCAGGCGCGCTTCGGCCTGCTGCTGGCGCT
>NZ_JAKJIB010000499.1 GCF_021864505.1 Falsiroseomonas oryziterrae | reverse complement strand
GTGCCGGCGCTGGACGCAGCGCTCGCGGGACAGGCGGCGCGCGCGGCGCTGCGCGCGGAGGAGGCGACGGGGCGCGCGGCCTTCGGCGCGATCTGGGGCGATGCGGAGGCGATGGCGGCGCTGGTCGGATGGGCGGAGGCACAGCCGCGCGAGGTGGTGTCGAAGCTCGCCGCCGATGCGCCGGCGGCCGCGGCCGAACCGGCGCTGGATGCATGGGAGGAACTGGTCGCGGCGACCGGACTCGATGCGGCGGCGGCCTTTGGCGGCGATGATCCCGCCTTCGCGGATGTCGCGGCGCGGCTCGGGGATTGGGCGGCGGCGCCGGAATCGCTGCCGCTCTGGGTCGGCTGGCAGCGCGCCGTGCAGGCGGCGGGGCCGGAGCTGGCGCCGATCGCGGAGCGGCTCGCGGATGGGCGGCTTGCGCCGGAACAGGCGATCCCGGCCTTCGACTACGCGCTGGACGAGGCGCTGATGAAGGCGGCGATGCGCGCGCGGCCGGAGCTTGCGACCTTCGACGGCGCGGCCTTCGACAGGCTCGTCGCCGACTTCGCCGAGGCCGACCGCGCGCGGGTCGAGCTGACGCGGCGCGAATGCGCCTGGACGCATGCCGATGCGTTGGCGCGCGTACGCGCCGGCATGCCCGGCTACGAGATCCTGAAGGGCGAGTTCGAGAAGAAGCGCGGCCACCTGCCGGTGCGCGAATTGCTGACGCGCGCGGGCCGCGCGATCCAGGCGGCGAAGCCGGTCTTCATGATGTCGCCGCTGTCGGTCGCGCAGTTCCTGGCGCCGCCGCATGGGCTCAAGCCGGGGTTGACCTTCGACCTGCTGGTGATCGACGAGGCCTCGCAGATCGAGCCGGTGGATGCCCTTGGTGCGATCGCCAGGTGCCGGCAGGTGGTGGTGGTGGGCGACGACCGGCAGATGCCGCCGACCCGCTTCTTCCAGCGCATGACGAGCGAGGATGAGGGCGAGGAGGAGTTCGCCGAGGGGCCGGTGGCGGCGCGCGAGGTGGAGAGCATCCTGGGTCTCGCGAATGCCCGCGGCGTGCCGAACGTGATGCTGCGCTGGCACTATCGCAGCCGGCACGAGAGCCTGATCGCGACGTCGAACGCGGAGTTCTACGAGAACCGGCTGATGGTGCTGCCGAGCCCGAAGGCGCGCAGCGCGAAGCTGGGGCTGTCGCTGGTGCGGGTGGATGGCCAGTGGCAGGAGGGCGCGGGCACCAACCGCATCGAGGCGGAGGCGGTGGCGCAGGCGGTGATGCGCCATGCGAAGGAGACGCCGGGGGATTCGCTCGGCGTCGCCGCCTTCTCGATCAAGCAGCGCGACGCGATCATGGACGAGATCGAGAAGCTGCGGCGCGAGAGCCCCGACACGGAAGCCTTCTTCGCGAGCCACGAGGACGAGCCCTTCTTCGTCAAGAACCTCGAGAACGTGCAGGGCGACGAGCGCGATTCGATCCTGATCAGCGTCGGCTATGCGCGCGGCGCCGACGGGAAGCTGGCGATGCGCTTCGGCCCGCTCTCGGCCGATGGCGGCGAGCGGCGGCTGAATGTGCTGATCACGCGCGCCAAGAAGCGCTGCATCGTGTTCAGCGGGCTGACGGCCGAGGACATCAACCTCGAACGTGCCTCCGGCCGCGGCGTCGAGGCGCTGAAGACCTTCCTTCGGTTTGCCGCGCAGGGGGAGATGCGCCAGGTCGCGGCGCAGCAGGCAACGGCGCCGCTCTCCGCCGTCATCGCGAAGGAGATCGCGGAACTCGGCAAGGAGCCGGTGGCGCGGGTCGGGATCGCGGGCCTCTTCCTCGACGTCGCGGCACGCGAGGGCACGGATTTCGTGCTCGGCGTGGAGGCCGATGCGGGCGACTGGGCGAGCGTGCGCGCGGCGCGCGACCGCGAGCGCGGGCGGCCCTCGGCGCTCGGCATGATGGGCTGGAAGCTGCATCGCGCCTGGTCGCTCGCCTGGCTGCAGCGGCCGGAGGCGGAGCGCGCAAGGCTGCGCGCGGCGCTGGGCGCGGCGCCGGAGGTCAAGGCGGAC
>NZ_JAKJIB010000498.1 GCF_021864505.1 Falsiroseomonas oryziterrae | reverse complement strand
CCGCGCACCTGCCGCGAGGCTCCAGCTGGCCGCGCCGCCCGCGACCGCCGCGTCGCGCTCCGCCTTCTCCGCGCCTGTCTCGGCCGAGGCGGTCAGCGCCGCCAGCGCGGCGTCGGCCGACAGCCAGGCGAGCGTCGCGTCTGCGACACGGCCCGCATCGCCGCCATAGCCATGCCCCGTGGCCAGGCCGCGCGGCACCGGCGAGAACAAGGTGCCGGCGTCACGCCATTCCAGCGCCTCCACCTCCACTGTCGCGACGCGGCCGTCCGGGGCCACCGCCAGGCGGAGATCCAGCGCGAAGCGTGACCGCGGCCCGACGTCCGGCAGTTCGGCCGCATCCAGCTCGATCGTGGCCTCCAGCGTCTCATGCCCGCCATCGTCCCAGAGCCGCGAGGCCTGCAGGGGACCGAGCAGCGCGGGCAGCGCGACGCCGGCGGCAGGCAGGAAGACGAGCAGCGCCTCTGGAAGCCCCAGCGCCGCCGCCTCGCGCCTCAGCGGATGCGCCGCGCCGCCGGGAAGGGGCCCGAGCAGCGGGACATGATGGACGCTTCGAGACACGGGCAGGCGGCTCCTTCGACCGCCCGGCAGGCCGGGCGGGGCGGCGGAGCTAAGCGCGGATCGGCGCGGAACCGTGACGCATCAACGTGCAACCCGCGTTTCGATCCCGTGCAGCTGCGGCGGCGTCAGGATGTCACCGTGGCGCCGATCGTCTCGGCCACCAGTTCCCGCAGCCAGCGGTGCCCGTCGTCGGAGCGCCGCGTCTCGTGCCAGGCCATCAGGATCGGCACCTTGATCTCGGCGATCGGCGTGTCGATCACGACGAGGTCGAACTCGCCGACCGCGCGCGGCGCCATGCTGGCCGGCAGAAAGCCGAGCAGGTCGCTGCGCGCGACCAGGAACGGCACCTCGAGGAACTCGCTGACCAGCAGCCGCCATGCGAGGCCGAGCTCTGCCACCGCCTGCCGGAGGCTCAGCACCACCTCCGCCATCGGTCCCTGGCGCGGATGCGGCACGACGAAGCCTTCGCGCCGCAGGTCGTCCATCGCCATGCCGGGTGCGGCGCGCGGATGGCCGCGCCGCGCGACGACCAGAAGATGGTCGTCGAACAGTTTGCGCTGGACGCAGCGCGCGTCTTGGGAGGGCATCCAGTCGACGGTGACGTCGAGTTCCCCGCCCCGCATGCGCTCCACCTGGTCGACCGGCAGGGTCCGGGTGTCGAAGCGCAGCACGACGCCGGGCGCCGTGCTCCGCACGCGCTCCGCGATGGCGAGCGCCCAGACCGGCCCGACCGGATGCGGGATCGCGATCTCGAATCGGCGCGTCGAGGTCGCGGGGTCGAAGCCCTGCGCCTCCGCCAAGGCGCGTCGCAGGATGTCGAGCGCGCGGCCCACCTCCGGACGGATGCGCTGCGCCACCGGCGTCGGCGCGATGCCCTGCCCGACGCGCACGAAGAGCTCGTCGCCGCAGGCATCGCGCAGCCGTCCCAGCGCATGGCTGGTGGCGGAGGGGCTGAGCGCCAGCTTCTCCGCGGCGCGGGTGATCGAGCCCGCCTCGAACACCGCCTCGAAGACGATCAGCAGGTTGAGGTCGAGGCTGCGCAGGTTCGTCGCCATCGCCAACCTCCCGCCGGCCCCCGGATGCTTCCGTTGCGCCTGCGCGATGTCAACGTCGCGTGCGTCCCGACCCCTTGCCCGGCATGCGGCCGCCGCGGGCTTGCCGCGGCCGCCCCCGGCTGCCTAGCTGTCGGGCGACACTGCCAAGGAGCCCGGACGCTGCCCGCTTCCTCCCTCTTCGCCCCGGTCGAGGATGCGATGGCGGGCCTTGGCGACCTTGCGCGTGCATTGGCGGGGCGGGAGCGCGTGCGGCTTGCCGTCACCGGCCTGTCACGCGCGGGCAAGACGGTCTTCCTCACCTCGCTCGTCGCCAACCTGCTCGCCGCCGGGCGCGGCGCGCGCACGCTGCCGGCGCTCGAAGCCGCGGCCGGCGGGCGGTTGCGCGCAGCGCGCCTGGTGCCGGCCGAGACCCAGGCGACGCCGCG
>NZ_JAKJIB010000497.1 GCF_021864505.1 Falsiroseomonas oryziterrae | reverse complement strand
CGCGCTGGAGCGCGCGGCCGCCGAGGGCCCGCGCCACCTTGCCGCCAGCGCGCCGCATCTCGGCGCGATCAAGAACAGCTGGCTCTACCTCGCCTCCGGGATGGGGAACTACGGCACCGACTACCTGCGGCGCGCGGTGGTCGCGATGCTGGGGCTGGGCGCGAACCTGCCGGAGGACGCGATCTACCCGCTGACCCATGTGTCGGGCGACGGGCGGCCGCTGGACGGCGCCAACCGCTACGTGCTGCGCTTCCCGCGCGGTCAGGAGCCGCCGGTCAACGCCTTCTGGTCCGTCACGCTCTACGACCAGGAAGGGTTCCAGGTGGCGAACCCGATCAACCGCTTCGCCATCGGCGACCGCGACGGGATGGTGCGCGGCGCGGACGGGACGATCGAGATCCTGATCCAGAACGCCGATCCGGGCGCGGACCGGCGCGCCAACTGGCTGCCCGCGCCGGCCGGTCCGTTCAACCTGACGCTGCGGCTCTACGGCCCGGACGCGCAGGCGATCGACGGACGCTGGTCACCGCCCGCGGTGCAGCTCGCAAGCCCTGCGCGGCCGCTGCTGCAGACCCACTGATCGCGCCGCGGGCGCCGGGCGCGGCTACTCCTCGCGCCCCGGCCCCGCCGTGCGTTCGTAGTGGCGGTAGTACTTCTCCGTCACCAGCTCGGTCTTCACCACGACGCAGACATCGGTGGTGTTGAACTGCGCGTCGATCACCGCGCCGTCGCCGACGAAGCCGCCGAGCCGCAGGTAGCCCTTGATCAGCGGCGGCAGCTC
Organism: Falsiroseomonas oryziterrae; assembly: GCF_021864505.1. GTDB lineage: Bacteria > Pseudomonadota > Alphaproteobacteria > Acetobacterales > Acetobacteraceae > Falsiroseomonas > Falsiroseomonas oryziterrae. The sequence goes on along the minus strand of NZ_JAKJIB010000497.1, from coordinate 1,263 downwards.
CATGAGTGCCGCCTTCGCCGCCGCGGCGTCGAGCGGCACGCGGTCCATCGCCACGTAGCGCTCCGGCAGCGCGCGCGCGCGTAGCGCCGGCGGCGCCAGGTGATGCGCATGCAGGTAGGACAGCTGCGGCGCCAGCGCATCCAGGTCCGTCCCCGGCAGCGACGCGCAGCCGAACATCAGCTCGATGCGGTGGCGGAAGACATAGGCCGCGATGCCGCGCCACAGCAGCTGCAGCGTGCCGCGGCTGCGATAGGGCGCGGCCACGCAGGACCGCCCGAGCTCCATCACCTCGCCCGGATAGGCCGCGAGCATGGAGATGTCGTACTCGCTCTCTGAATAGAAGCGCCCGAGCTTCGCCGCGGCCGGCCGGCGGATCAGCCGATAGGTGCCGACGACCGCCTCCGGCCCGTCGCCCAGGTCGTGGTCCAGCACCAGCAGGTGGTCGGCGACCGCGTCGAAGGCGTCGGCGTCGCGCCGCGAGGCGGCGGTCGCGGCATCGGCCTGCGCGCCCATCTCCTCGTAGAAGACGCGGAACCGCAGCGCCTGCGCGGCATCCATCTCCGCCGCGCCATCGGCGAGCCGCAGGCCGAGATTGCCGGCGCGGATCTCCTCGAACGGCGCGTCGCTGGCCGCGTCGCTCATGCGGGTCGCCCGGCGCGGGACATCACTTGGGCTTCCGCCCCGACTTCGCCGCGGCCTCGGCCCTGCGGCCGAACAGCTCCAGCCGCTGGCCGATCAGGCCGAAGCCGAGCCGCTCCGCGATCGCGCGCGCCACGCGCTCGAACTCCGGGTCCTCGAACTCGATGACCTTGCCGGTGTCCACGTCGATCAGATGGTGATGATGGCCGCGATCCGTAGGGTCGAAGCGCGCCCGCCCGCCGCCGAAGTCGCGGCGTTCGACGATCCCCTTCTCCTCCAGCAGTCGCACCGTCCGGTACACGGTCGCCACCGAGATGCGCTGGTCGAGCGCGCTGGCGCGGCGGTACAATTCCTCGACGTCCGGGTGGTCTTCGGCCTCCGACAGGACGCGCGCGATCAGCCGACGCTGGCCGGTCATTTTCAGCCCGCGCTCGATGCAGAGCCGCTCGATCCGGGACGGATCGGGCGAGCCAGGCGGCGCGTGCGGGGCGTGTTCCGTCATGCGGTCCATGCGGGCGCTGCTCCGGCCGGCGGTCGCCGGCCCGGCGCTTCCTTAATCCCGTCCGGCCCGCGCGGCCATGGCCGCGCGCCGCGACACGGCCATCGGGCCCCACGAGCCGGCGC
>NZ_JAKJIB010000496.1 GCF_021864505.1 Falsiroseomonas oryziterrae | reverse complement strand
CCGGTGCCGCCTGCGCGGCCGGCAGCGGCGCGGGCTGCGCGGGGGCAGGGGCCGGGCGCGGCTGCTGTTGCGCCAGGGCCGGCGACGCGGCCAGCATGGCCGCCAGGAGGATCGCCGCGCGCATCACTGCCCCCGCGGCATCAGCTGCTCGGCCAGCGTCGCGAACCAGCTCGCGCCGACCGGCAGGATCTCGTCGTTGAAGTCGTATTTCGGGTGGTGGACCATCGCCTCGCCCTCGCCGCGGCCGCCGCCCAGGAACAGGTAGGCGCCGGCCTTCTCGTTCAGCATGAAGGCGAAATCCTCGCCGCCCATGGTCGGCTGCGGCAAGGGGCGCGTGCGCGCCTCGCCCACCACCACGCGTGCGGCGCGCGCGGCGAGCTCGGTGCTCTCCGCCTCGTTCACCGTCGCCGGGTAGCTCCGCGTGAAGCTCGCCGTCGCGGTGCAGCCCATGGCCGCCGCGATGCCGGTGACGATCTCGTGGAAGCGGCGCTCCAGCAGGTCGCCGACCTCGGGCAGGAACCAGCGCGCCGTGCCCTGCAGCTTCACGCTCTCCGGGATCACGTTGAAGGTGTGGCCGCCGGTGAAGTGCCCGATGGTGATCACGCCCGCCTCGAGCGGGTTGACGTTGCGCGCCACCACGCTCTGCAGCGCGGTGACGACATGCGCCGCCGCCAGGATCGGGTCCACCCCGTTGTGCGGCATCGCGCCATGCGCGCCCGTGCCGGTGATCGTCGCCTCCAGGTTCGCCACCGCCGCCATCACCGGGCCCGGCGCGTGCAGGAAGGTGCCGGCCGGCGCGCCGGGCCAGTTGTGCATGCCGAAGATGCGGTCCATCGGGAAGCGGTCGAACAGCCCTTCCTTCACCATCACCTCGCCGCCCGCGAGATTCTCCTCCGCCGGCTGGAAGACCAGGTAGATGGTGCCGTCGAAGTTGCGCGTCTCCGCCAGGTATTTCGCCGCGCCCAGCAGCATGGTCGTGTGCCCGTCATGGCCGCAGGCATGCATCTTCCCCGGCACCTTGGACGCGTAGGGCAGGCCGGTCTGCTCCTCGATCGGCAGCGCGTCCATGTCGGCGCGGAAGCCGATGGCGCGCCCGCTCGCGCCGTTCCCCCGGATCACGCCGACCACGCCGGTCTTCGCGATGCCGGTGTGCACCTCGTCGCAGCCGAACTCGCGCAGCTTCGCGGCGACGATGCCGGAGGTGCGGACCTCCTCGAAGCCGATCTCCGGGTTCTCGTGGAAATCGCGCCGCCAGGCGGTCATCTCGGGATGGAATTCGGCGATGCGGTTGATGACGGGCATGACGTCTGGCCTTTCGGGATCGTCGGCTTGAATGGTCGGCGGCGCGGGGGCGGTCAAGCCGCGAAGGTCTGCGCGAGCCCTTGTTCCAGGGGCCGACCGACCACGCCGAGCCGCTCGCGCATCGGCCCGACGTCGAAGGCCTTGTCCTCCAGCAGGCGGCGGACCTCGGCCGGGCGGATGGTCGGCAGCTTCGGCACGATCCGCGTCAGCGGCGCGGCCGCCATCAGCAGCGCGCCCGGGATCGGCACGATGGGCGGCGGCCGCAGCCCGGCCGCGCGCGCCACGGCGGCGAGGAAGTCGCGATAGGGCAGGGCCTCCGGCCCCGCCACCACGACCGCCTCGGGCCGGGGCCAGTCGCGCGCCAGCGCGGCGAGGATGCAGGCGGTGAGATCATCCTGGTGGATCGGCTGCACCAGCGCGCGCCCGCCGCCCGGCAGCGGCGCGAGCGGGATGCGCTTCAGCAGCGCAGCCAGGCGCTGCACGTTGTCCTCCCCCTGGGCGCCATAGATCATCGTCGGGTGCAGCATCACGCCGGGCCGTCCGGCGCCGAGGAACGCCGCCTCGCCCGCCCGCACCCCGTCGCCGTGGTCGTCCGGCCAGCGCGAGAAGCGGCGCGTCGAGCCCAGGAACACGAAGGAGGCGTCGGCCGGCGCGGCCGCCAGCACCGCCGGCGCGTGGCGCGCGTGGGCGCAGTTCACCACCTGCGTCGCGCCCGCCAGCGCAATGCGCAGCGCCGCCGCGTCGC
>NZ_JAKJIB010000495.1 GCF_021864505.1 Falsiroseomonas oryziterrae | reverse complement strand
GGCCCCTCGCCGAGCGCATCGCGCAGCGGCGCCACCTCCCGCGGGGAGCAGACCAGGCCATCGGCGCCGGCGGCGACGGCGAGGCGCCCGAGCCGCAGCACCTGCTGCACCGGCCCACCGGCCACCCCCGTCTCGGCCAATGCGGCCGCGTCGAGGCTGGTCAGCACGGTGACGGCCAGGATGCGCATCCGGCCCTCGCCCATCCGTTCCGCCGCCTCGCGCGCCGCGGCCACCATCGCGGCCCCGCCGGCGGCGTGGATGGTCAGGAAGGCCGGCCGCAACGGCGCCAGCGACCGTACCGCGCCTGCCACGGTGTTCGGGATGTCGTGCAGCTTGAGGTCGAGGAAGACCGGGCCATGCGCCGCGATGCGCCGCACCGCCGCCCCGCCTTCGGCGGAGAACAGCTCGAGCCCGACCTTCAGCAGCCCGGCCTGCGGCACGACGCTGCGCGCCCAGCCTTCGGCGGTGGCGAGGTCGGGCGCGTCGAGCGCGACGCAGAGACCGCAGCGCCGCACGATCAGCGGCGCCCGCCGAGGGCTGGCACGACCTCGGTGTCCGGCACGCGGCCCATGTCGGCGGCGCGGCGCGCCGCTTCCTCCCGCGCGCGGATGGCGGCGAGTTCGCCTTCGAGCAGCTTCGCCGCCTGCTCCATCTTCGCCGCGCGCCGCCGCATCGGCAGCGTCGCGCCCCAGACGAGCAGCGCGCCGACCATGAAGGCCCCCGCGCAGAGGATCAGCACCGCGATCCCGAGCGACGACACCCAGGCGATGTCGAAGGGCCAGAGCCGGATCTCGACATCCTGCGTGTTGGACAGCGCGAACAGCGCGAGCAGGATCAGGAGCGGAACGAACATCAGCCAGCGCATCGGCATCCTCGCGGATCGTGAGCGGTCCTTCGGCCCCCAGGCTTACGCCCGCCCGGCCGCGACCGGAAGCCGCAACCCGGACAACCCCGCGCGCCCCGCCCGCTGGCCGCCCCCCGCTGCCCTGCCTTGGCTTTGCCAGGGCAGGATGCGCCATCATCGCAGGACGCGCGCCAATCCGGGGTCCCCGCGAAGACGCGCAGCGGCTTCGCGGGGAAATCTAGGCGGGCGCGGCCACGCGCGGCTTGCGGGCCGCGACCTGCAGCGGGCCGCCATTCACGCGCTCCCGCAGCTCCTTGCCCGGCTTGAAGTAGGGCACCGACTTCGCCGACACCGCCACCGCCGTCCCGGTACGCGGGTTCCGTCCGGTGCGCGGGTCGCGCTTCTTGGTGGAGAAGGCGCCGAAGCCGCGCAGCTCCACCCGGTCGCCGCGGGCCAGCGCCCCGGTGATCTCGTCGAAGATGGTGGAGACGATCAGCTCCACATCGGGCTGGCGCAGATGCGGGTTGGCCTGCGCCAGCTGGGCGATCAGCTCCGATCGCGTCATGACGGCCTGCCGTCCCCTCGTTTAACGGGCGGCAGGCTGCCAAAGCGCGCGCACGCGGTCAACGACGAGCCATTCCGTGACCAGCGCCTCCGCCAGCGCGCCCACCGCGGCGCGCAGGTTGCGCTCGGCGAAGCTCCGGGTCTCGATGTCCCGGACGGGGAGATTGGCCGGGACCGACCGCGCCTCCGCCAGCCACGCCCGCGCCTCCGGCTCGCCGCCGATCGCATCTACCAGGCCGAGGCCGACTGCCTCCCGCCCCGTGAAGACCCGCCCATCGGCCAGCTCGCGCACGCGCTCGGCCGGCATGTCGCGCCCCGCAGCCACCTTGGCGACGAACTGCTCGTGCAGGTCGCGCACCACGCGCATCAGCTCGGCGCGCCCCTCTTCGGACAGCGGGCGGAAGGGACTGAGTTCGTCCTTGAAGCGGCCGGAGACCAGGGACTGGCCGCGCACGCCGAGCCGGCCGAGCAGTTCCGACGCGTCCACCGACTGCAGCAGCACGCCGATCGAGCCCGTCACCGTCGCCTCGCGCGCGAAGACGCGGGCGGCCGGCAGCGCCACCATGTAGCCGGCCGAGGCCGCGGTGCCGCCCATCGTCGCGACCACCGGCTTGCGCTCGGCCAGCCGCCGCAGCGCGGCGTGCAGCGCCTCGCCGCCCG
>NZ_JAKJIB010000494.1 GCF_021864505.1 Falsiroseomonas oryziterrae | reverse complement strand
CGCGCGGGATCGGCGCTGGCGCACGGTGCTCGCCGTCACGCCGGACCACGCCAGCTCGCGCTGGCCGCGTGACGTGCCGCGGCGGGCGCAGGGCAGGGGCGACCTCGGCGCGCGGATGGCACGCGCGCTCGGATGGCACCGGCGCGCGGTTCTGGTCGGCAGCGACATCCCGCATCTCGCGCGCAGCGACCTTGCGAACGCATTCCGCGCACTCGGCCGCGCGGATGCGGTGTTCGGCCCGTCCGAGGATGGCGGCTACTGGCTGGTCGGCTTCGGCCCGCGCCGCCCGGCAAAGCCCTTCGCCCGCGTGCGCTGGTCCAGCGAGCACGCGCTGGCCGACACGCTGGCGAATTTCGCGGGCCGGCGCACCGCGCTGCTTCGGACCCTGCGCGACGTGGACACCGCCGCCGACCTGCGCGTGATCCGGGAGCGAGCCCGATGACCAATCCCGACTGGTCCGCCACCAGCGCAGACTATGCGCGCCACCGCCAGGGCTTCCCGCCGCGCTTCTTCGAGATGATCGCGGACCATGGCCTCTTCGCGCCGGGCATGCGCGTGCTCGATCTCGGTACCGGCACGGGCGTCGTGGCGCGCGCACTCGCCGCGCGCGGCGCGGATGTGCTCGGCCTCGACGTCGCGCCAGGCCAGATCGTCGAGGCGCGGCGCCTCGCGGCGGAGGAAGGCCTCGCGGCCCGCTTCGAGGAAGGCTTCGCCGAGCGCAGCGGCCAGCCCGACGACGGCTTTGACCTCGTCGTCGCCGCGCAATGCTGGCACTGGTTCGACCGCGCGCTCGCCGCCGCCGAGGCGCGGCGCGTGCTGAAGCCCGGTGGCGCGCTGCTGATCTGCCATCACGACTGGCTGCCGCATCCCGGCACCGTCGCGCATGCGACCGAGTTCCTCATCGAGGCGCACAATCCGCGCTGGCGCATGGGCCGCGGCAGCGGCTTCTACCCGGCCTGGGCCGACGACCTGCGGCTCGCGGGCCTCGGCGAGATCGCCTTCGCCGGCTTCGACCACGAAGCGGTCTATCCGCGCGAGGCCTGGCGCGGCCGCATCCGCGCCTCCGCCGGCGTGGCCGGCACGCTGGCCGACGACGCGGTCGAGCGCTTCGACGCCGAACTCGCAGCGCTGCTGAATGCACGCTTCCCGGAGGAGCCGCTGCGCATCCCGCACCGTGTCTTCGCCATCTGGGGGCGCAAGCCAGGCTGACCGCCCTTCTCCCTCCCCCGTTCAGGGGAGGGTCGGGGGGGGGGGAGGCCCGAACCCCGTCAGGAGTATCCCCGCGCTTCCGGCTTGCCCTCGTCCCGCCGGGCCTCGGTCTGGGCCTGCTGGTCCAACGGCCGCATCTCGCCGGCGTCGGCGCGCGAGCCTGCCGCGGTCGGCGCGCCTTCCGTCTCCTCGACGGGCTCGAAATCGTAGTCGCCATCGCGCGACTGCCAGGACTGGACGGTCAGCACCTTCGCCCCGCCCCGGCTCTCATGCGGGCCGTGCACCTGGCCGGCGCCGTGCGTCAGGAAACTGCCGGGGCCGAATTCGCGCCCGCCCTCGATCAACGCGCCCTCCAGCACGTAATGCATCTCCGACCCCGCGCTGTGGCGATGCGCCGGGATGCGGCCGCCTGGCGGCAGGTGGATGATCGAGGTCACCACCCCGGCCGCGGCGTCCTGGTTCAGCAGCTGGATGCGGAACGCGCCGGTCGCGCCGGGGATGGCGAAGGGCACCGCCGGCACGCCCTCCGCGGCCAGCGCCAGCTTTCCCGGGTTCATGCCGTGTCCTCCGTGTCGCGCGGCGGCAACGCGGTCCCGGCGCGACAGGTTGCCGCCACCCGGCTATCCAGGGCGCATGCCGGACTACCGCCTCGAATCGGAGCATGGCGGCAGGGTCGCCGGGCTGGACGAGGCCGGCCGCGGCCCGCTCGCCGGGCCCGTGCTGGCGGCGGCCGTGCTGTTCCTCGCCCCGCCGCCCGACGCCTTGGCCCGGCTGCTCGACGATTCGAAGAAGCTGAAGGCGACGCAGCGCGAGGCCGCCTTCGCCGCCCTGCGCGACGCCGCGCGCGCCGGGCTGCTCGAGGCCGGCATC
>NZ_JAKJIB010000493.1 GCF_021864505.1 Falsiroseomonas oryziterrae | reverse complement strand
CGGCGTGACGCTTGCGCGCCTCAGGCATGTCGCGCTTGCGCGTCGGTTGCGCGCCGCGCGCGGCCGCCGACGCGGCCGATCCTGCTGGCGCGCGCGCTCCCCTGGGAGGGTCCTCCGCCTTGCCTCCCCGATCCGTGACCGCCGGCCCGGACGCCCGCCGCGTCGTTCACCGCTAGGAAGGATGCCGGCAACGGAAGGAGCACGGGATGGCCGGGGACGAGCGACGCAGGCGGCGCGAGAGCGAGTTCGTGCGGGAGCCGCTCTGGTGGCGCGACGCCGTCATCTACCAGCTTCACCCGAAATCCTTCATGGACGCCAATGACGACGGCGTCGGCGACTTCGCCGGGCTGATCGGCAAGCTCGACTACATCGCCAGCCTCGGCGTGGACGCGATCTGGCTGCTGCCCTTCTACCCCTCGCCGCGGCGCGACGACGGCTACGACATCGCCGACTACACGGGCGTCCATCCCGACTACGGCAAGCTCGCCGATGTCCGCCGCTTCGTGGACGCGGCCCATGCGCGCGGCATGAAGGTGATCACGGAGCTCGTGCTGAACCACACCAGCAGCGACCATCCCTGGTTCCAGCGCGCCCGGCTCGCACCGAAAGGATCCTGGCAGCGCGATTTCTACGTCTGGTCCGACGACGACCGGCGCTACGCCGGCACCCGCGTGGTGTTCTGCGACATCGAGCCGTCGAACTGGACCTGGGACCCCGTGGCCGGCCAGTACTACTGGCATCGCTTCTACGCCCACCAGCCCGACCTCAACTTCGACAACCCGCGCGTGCTCGCCGCCATGCTGCGCGTCATGCGCTTCTGGGCCGATCTCGGCGTGGACGGCTTCCGGCTCGACGCGGTCTCCTACCTCGTGGAGCGCGAGGGCACGTCGAACGACAACCTGCCCGAGACGCATGCCATCCTGAAGCGGCTGCGCGCCGAGCTCGAGCGCCGCCATCCCGGCCGCATGCTGCTGGCGGAAGCCAATCTCTGGCCCGAGGACGTCCGCGCCTATTTCGGCGAGGGCGACGAGTGCCACATGTGCTTCCACTTCCCGCTCATGCCGCGGATGTACATGGCGGTGGCGCAGGAGGACCGCTTCCCCGTCACCGACATCCTGCGCCAGACGCCCGAGCTGCCGGAGGGCTGCCAATGGGCGGTGTTCCTGCGCAACCACGACGAGCTGACGCTCGAGATGGTGACGGATGCGGAGCGCGACGCGCTCTGGTCCACCTATGCCGCGGACAGCCGGGCGCGCCTGAATCTCGGCATCCGCCGGCGCCTGGCACCCCTGATGGAGCGCGACCGGCGACGGATCGAGCTGATGAACGGGCTGCTGCTGTCGATGCCCGGCACGCCGGTGATCTACTACGGCGACGAGATCGGCATGGGCGACAACGTGTATCTGCGCGACCGCGACGGGGTGCGCACGCCGATGCAGTGGTCGCCCGACCGCAATGGCGGCTTCTCGCGTGCCGATCCCGCGGCGCTGGTGCTGCCGCCGATCCAGGACCCGCTCTACGGCTTCCAGTCGGTGAACGTGGAGACGCAGCTCCGCGACTCCACCAGCCTGCTGAACTGGACCCGCCGCATGCTCGCGCTGCGCAAGCGCACCCGCGCCTTCGGCCGCGGCACGCTGCGGCTGCTCTACCCCGGCAACCGCAAGGTGCTCGCCTATCTGCGCGAATACGAGGGCGAGGTCGCGCTCTGTGTCTTCAACCTCTCCCGCGCGGCGCAGGCGGTGGAGCTCGACCTGTCGGAGCTCGCGGGTCGCGTGCCGGTCGAGATGTTGGGCGGCACGCCCTTCCCGCCGGTCGGGCCGCTGCCCTACGTGCTGACGCTGCCGCCCTATGCGTTCCACTGGTTCCTGCTTGCACAGGGCGCCGCCCTGCCGGCCTGGCACGTGCCCGCGCCGGAGCCGCTGCCGGAGCTGCGCACGCTGGTGGTCCGTCCGGGCGCCGAGCGGCTGATCGCCGAGGCGCGCGCGCTGCTGGAGCGGGAGGTGCTGCCGGCCTGGCTGCCGTTGCGGCGCTGGTTCGCAGGGGCGTCGCTCGGCGGCGCCGGCGCGCATCTGGCGCTTGCGGTGCTGCTGCCG
>NZ_JAKJIB010000492.1 GCF_021864505.1 Falsiroseomonas oryziterrae | reverse complement strand
GCTACGCCCGGCGCATGGTAACGCCCGGCGACGCCGCCTGCGCCTGGGGCGTCCCGAGCGGACCCTATCTCGTGCTGCCGCTGCTCGGGCCGACCTCGCTGCGCGACGCGACGGCGGCGCTGGGACTGTCCGCGGCGATGGCGGCGGGCCTCGGCGCGGCGCCGGTCGGCGCCTGGCAGGGCGGCGATGCCTTCCTGGCCTATGACCGCCTGCACGACGCGCTGCAGCGGGTGGAGGCGACCTCGCTCGACGCCTATGCGGTGCTGCGCAGTGCGTGGCTGCAGCGCCGCGCCGCGGCCTGTCCGCAGGACGCCGGGGCGGAGGAGTAGCGGCCTGGCCTCACGGCGCGGGCGGCAGCGCGGCGAGGCGTTCCAGGAAGGTCGTGCCGAGCGCCTCCAGCGCGTCGAAGCGAAGGCGCAGCGCGCCGCCCTCGGTGCCCATGACCGTGCAAGGCAGCGGGCCGAGCAGCCCCTCCACCGAGACGACGCCGCGCGACCCGGGCCGGATGGCGCCGCAACTGGCGAGGCGGAGGCCGCCGGCCGAGATGTCGACCACCTCCGTCGCCAGCGGCGCCCCGGATTCCGGCACGAAGCGCGCGGGGAGCGAGATGCGGTGGCGCGGATGGGCGCGGCGCTCGACGCCCTGCCAGGCAAGCGGCCTGGCGTTCGGCAGATCCTGGAACTTTCGTGTCATGCGACGATCCCCTGCTCGGCACATCCGATCGCGACGGCGGCCCGGTCTTGTTTTCGTGGCTCGCGATGAACGGATCGTTTCCGGCGGATCGAGACCGCTTCCACCGCCGCGATTCCGGCCGCGCAGCACGAAGCGTTCACCCTCCGCGCTTAGGGACATGCCGAGGACCCCCCGCCATGCCCGACACCACCATCCGATCCAACCCGCGTGATGCCGTCCTCGCCGCGCTCGATGCGCTGGCGCGGGCCGGCTTGGCGCCCGAGCCGGCGCGGCTCGCAGTCCTCTACGCCTATTTCAGCGGCGGCGACCCGCTGCTGCGATCACGGCTCGATGCGGCGTGGGCCGGCGGCGGCACGCCGAGCGCGGCGCTGCTCGACGAGCTGCACGCGGTCTTCGTCGCCGGCCGCCCGGCGAAGGATCCCGGGCCGCGGCTGGAAGCGGCGGCGGCCGACCTGCTGGAACTGACCGGCCGCGCGGGCGGGCAGGTGGCGAGCTTCGAGCGGTTGCTCGGCGATGCGACCGGGCGGCTTGGCGCGCTGGACGAGCCGGACCTGCGCGACTTCGCCGCCGGGCTGCTCGCGCTTACCCGGCACCTCGCGGTGCAGACCGCGCAGGTATCGCTGCGCCTCGGCGAGACGGAGATGCGGCTGGCCGAGCTGCGGCGGGAGCTTGGCGAAACCCACCGCGCGGCGCTGACCGATGCGCTGACCGGCCTCGGCAACCGCCGCGCCTTCGAGCGCGACCTGGCGGACCTGCTGCGCGACCGGCGCCGGTCGGCGCGGCCCCTGGCGCTCGTGCTGCTCGACGTGGACCACTTCAAGCAGGTCAACGACACCTGGGGCCATCAGGTGGGCGACGCGGTGCTGCGCGCCGTCGCCGCGCGGTTGCGCGACGCGCTGCGCGCCGAGGACCGGCCGGCGCGCTACGGCGGCGAGGAGTTCGCCGTGCTGCTGCCGGACATGACGGCGGAGGCGGCGCTGCGGGTCTGCGAGCGCGTGCGCTGCGCGATGGCCGACCGCGCCTTCGTGCTGCGCAGCTCGGGCGAGCGGATCGGCACCGTGACCGTCTCGGGCGGCGTCGCGGTGCTGATCGAGGGCGAGACGGCGGAAGCCTTCGTGGCGCGGGCGGACGGCGCGCTCTATGCCGCGAAGACCGCGGGTCGGAACCGCACGATGCTCGCGCCCGTCGCCGGCTGAACGGCCGCGCCGCAGGGGCGGGCGAGACCGTCATGGCGAGGCCTGCGGCGGGGTCAGTCGCCGAGGTTGGCGCGGGCGCGGCGGAGCAGGACGAGCAGCGTCGCCGCCTCCTCCCGCGTCAGGCCGCGCGTCGCGGCGGCGATGACGGCGCGCGCCTCCGGCAGCAGGGCCTCGCGCAGCGCGAGGCCGGCCGGCGTCAGCTCCACATGCAGCTTGCGGCGGTCGT
>NZ_JAKJIB010000491.1 GCF_021864505.1 Falsiroseomonas oryziterrae | reverse complement strand
CGCGCGCCAGGTCGCGCGGGTTGCGCACTGGCTGCCCGGCCACCGCCGTCACCACGTCGCCGGGGCGCAGCCCCGCCTTCGCCGCCGGGCCGTCGCGCTCCACGCCGGCGACCAGCGCGCCGCGGGTCTCGCCGAGCTTCAGCGCCGACGCCATGGCATTGTCCACCGCCTGGGTGGAGACGCCGAGGAAGCCGCGCTCCACCGTGCCCGTGCTGCGCAGGTCCGCGACCACGCGGCTCACCAAGTTCGACGGCACCGCGAAGCCGATGCCGACCGACCCGCCCGTCGGGCTGAAGATCGCGGTGTTGACGCCGATCACCGTGCCGTCCTGCGCAAAGAGCGGACCGCCGGAATTACCCTGGTTGATCGGCGCGTCCACCTGGATGAAGTCGTCATAGGGGCCGGCGCCGATGTCGCGCCCGGTCGCCGAGACGACGCCGGTGGTGACGGTGCCGCTCAGGCCGAAGGGGTTGCCCATCGCGACCACCCAGTCGCCGACCTCCGCCTTGCTGCTGTCGCCGAGCCGCACGAAGGGCAGCGGCGCGCCGGCTTCCACCTTCAGCAATGCGATGTCGGTGCGCGGGTCGCGGCCGACGAGGCGCGCCGGCATCTCGCGCCCGTCGTCGAGCTTCACGGTCAGGCGCTGCGCGCCTTCGACCACATGGTTGTTGGTGACGATGAACCCGCCGGCGTCGATGACGAAGCCCGAGCCCATGCTGCGCGCGCCGCGCTCGCGCCCCGGGCGCATGTTCGGCATGCCGGCGCGGGCCGCGATGTCGGTGGCGACGACGGTCACGACCGCGGGACGCACGGCCTTCACCAGATCGGCGAAGCCGGCGGCGGGCGCAGCGCGGGTGAGTGTCACGGCCGGGGCGGCCGTGTCGGGTACGGCCTGCGCGACGGCGAAGCCGGTCAGCGCGGTGGTGCCGAGCAGGATCCCGAGCAGCGCGGCACGCGCGCGGCTGCGGATCGGGGTGGCGGTCGGGGTCGTGGTCATCTCGCTCTCCTGTGCTCCCGCTGCGCGGAAGCGCGTGGGGCAGAGGATGGCGATGCGTCGCTGAAAGGTCCGGAACCCGAAGCTGAAATGAGTTTCAGTATTCGGGCGCCTCAAACGCCGGCGCGCGCGTCCGCGCGCTTGGCTTGCGCGCAGGCCACAGGCGCACCCTGCGGCACTGCCTCATTGTGCGCGGGCCGCATTCGCGGCCTCGGCCCGGCGGTGCCGGGTCGCCAGCACTTCTTTCACGCCTGTGCGCCGCGCAGGTCCACTGTGACGCGGAGGCCGGGCGCGGCGTCGGACAGCATGGGCGCGGTGCCATGCAGCTTCGCGACGGCGGCGACGAGGGCGAGGCCGAGGCCGCTGCCGGGCGTGCCGCGGCTGCGATCCAGGCGGTAGAAGCGGCGCAGCACACGCTCGCGCTCCTCCGCCGGGATGCCGGGGCCGTCATCGCTCACCTCCAGCACCGGGCCGGCGCGCAGCACGACGCGCAGCCGCGCCCCGCCATGCGCCATCGCATTGTCGAGCAGGTTCGCCAGCATCTGCCGCAGCAGCGCCGCATCGCCCCGCACGCGCTGGTCCGGTGCGACCTCCACCGCCAGCGACTTGCCGGCTTCCTCCGCGACCACGCCATAGGCCTCCGCCAGCGTCGTCACGAGCGCCGAGAGATCCACGACGGGCGCCTCGCGCGTCAGCGCAGGACCGGCTTCGAGCTGCGCGATGCGCAGCAGCGCGGTGAAGGTGGACAGCACGGTGTCGAGCTCGGCCAGCGCGGCCTCCAGCTCCGCGGTGTCCGCCGTCGCGTCGCGTGGACGGTCGAGCGCGGCCTCCAGCCGCTGGCGCAGCCGCGACAACGGCCCGCGCAGGTCATGCGCGACGTCCACGGTGACCTGGCGCATGCCCTCGATCACCGCCTCGAGCCGCGCGAGCAGCGCATTCACCGTTCCGGCCAGGCGGTCGAACTCGTCGTCGCTGCCCATCACCGGCAGGCGGCGCGCGAGGTCGCCCTGCATGACGCCGTCGGCGGCCTCCGTCGCGCGGCGCAGGCGGTGCTGCAGCCCGCGCGCGGCGAGCAGCCCGAAGCCGAGCGCGACGGGCACGGCGAGCGCGCCCGCGACCAG
>NZ_JAKJIB010000490.1 GCF_021864505.1 Falsiroseomonas oryziterrae | reverse complement strand
CGGCGGCGCGCGAGGCGCGGCCGGACGCGGCGCGGCGCCTCGCCGATCTCGTCCTGGCCCTGATGCGCGCGGACGCGCCCGTGGAGTCCCGCTAGATGCGCGCCCTGCCGCTCTCCATCGGCCCCATCCACTTCGTCGGCATCGGCGGCATCGGCATGTCCGGTATCGCCGAGGTGCTGCACAACCTCGGCTACCAGGTGCAGGGCAGCGACATCGCCGAGGGCTACAACGTCGCCCGCCTTCGCGAGGCCGGCATCCCGGTCGCGGTCGGACACGACGCCGCCAATCTCGGCGCCGCGCAGGTCGTCGTTGTCTCCACCGCGGTGAAGAAGGACAACCCCGAGGTCCAGGCCGCGCGCGCGCGGCTGATCCCCGTGGTGCGGCGGGCGGAGATGCTGGCCGAGCTAATGCGCCTGAAGTGGTCGGTCGCGATCGGCGGCACGCACGGCAAGACCACCACGACGAGCCTCGTCGCCGCGGTGCTGGAGGCCGCGCGGCTCGATCCCACCGTCATCAACGGCGGCATCATCAACGCCTACGGCACGAACACACGCCTCGGCGCCGGCGACTGGATGGTGGTGGAGGCCGACGAATCCGACGGCTCCTTCCTGAAGCTGCCCGCCGTGGTCGCCGTGGTCACCAACATGGACCCGGAGCACCTGGACCATTGGGGTACGGGCGAGGCGATGCGCGAGGGCTACGCGCAGTTCGTCGGCAACATCCCCTTCTACGGCTTCGCCGTGCTCTGCGCCGACCATCCGGAGGTGCAGGCGATGATCCCGCGCCTGTCGGACCGCCGCATCATTACCTATGGCTTCTCGCCGCAGGCCGATGTCCGCGCCGACCGCGTCATCACCGACCGCATGGGCGCCACCTTCGAGGTCGCGGTGCGCGACCGCGCGACGGGGCGCAGCCGCAACCTCAAGCCGATGCGCCTGCCGATGCTCGGCCACCACAACGTGCAGAACTCGCTCGCGGCCATCGCCATCGCGCTCGAGATGGACGTGGACGAGCAGACCATCCGCACCGCGCTCGCCGGCTTCAAGGGCGTGAAGCGCCGCTTCACCCGCACCGGCGAGGCCGGCGGCATCACCGTGATCGACGATTACGGCCACCATCCGGTGGAGATCGCGGCGGTGCTGAAGGCCGCCCGCCAGGCCGGCGCACGCGACGTGATCGCGGTGGTGCAGCCGCACCGCTACAGCCGCCTCGCCTCGCTCTTCGAGGAATTCTGCACCTGCATGAACGACGCGGGGACGGTGATCGTCGCCGACGTCTATTCCGCCGGCGAGCAGCCGATGCCTGGGATCGACCGCGACGGGCTGGTGGAAGGGCTGCGCGCGCGCGGCCATCGCTCGGTCGTGCCGCTGCCGGGGCCGGACAGCCTGGCGGAAATGGTCAATGCCATCGCGCGGCCCGGCGACTACGTGGTCTGCCTCGGCGCCGGCAACATCACGAGCTGGGCGCATGCGCTGCCGGAGCAGCTGACGGCTCTGCAGTCGCGCACGCGGCCGCGCATCGTGGGCGGCAGCAAGTGAGGGCGGGCATGGCAGAACACGCCGCGCTCCCGCCGCTGCGCGGCCGGGTCCAGGCCGCCGCCCCGCTCGCGCCGGTCACCTGGTTCCGAGTCGGCGGGCCGGCCGAATGGCTGGTGCGCCCGGCGGACATCGACGACCTGCTGCTGCTGCTGCGCGACCTGCCCGAGTCCGTGCCGCTGACGGTGATCGGCGCAGCCTCGAACCTGATCGTGCGCGACGGCGGCGTGCGCGGCGTGGTGCTGCGCCTCGCGGGCCGCGCCTTCGGCGCGATCGAGGTCGAGACGGACGGCATCGCCGCCGGCGCGGCGGCGCTCGACGCGACGGTTGCGGAACACGCGGCGGCGGCCTCGCTTGGCGGGCTCGAATTCCTCTGCGGCATCCCGGGAACGGTGGGCGGCGCCGTCGCGATGAATGCCGGGGCCTATGGGACCGAGGTAAAGGACATCCTGGACTGGGCGGAGGTGGCGACGCCGCAGGGGCTGCTGCGCCTCTCCGCCGCCGACTTCGCCTTCGCCTATCGCAAGGCGGCGCTGCCGGCGCGCGGCGTCGTGGTGCGCGCGCGCTTCCGGGCCACGCCG
>NZ_JAKJIB010000049.1 GCF_021864505.1 Falsiroseomonas oryziterrae | reverse complement strand
ACTCGCGAAGCGGACGCCGCTGAGGGCCCACGCCGCCTGGCGCGCGGCGCAGCGCCAGCACGACCCTATCGACCTGCTGATCGAGAGCAGCCAGGGCCGCATCGAGCACCTCGTCCCCATCCGATATGCGCGCATGCTGGCCAACCCCTTCGCCTTCTATCGCGGCTCGGCGGGGATCATGGCGGCGGACCTGTCGCGCACGCCCTCGACCGGCGTCCAGCTCCAGGCCTGCGGCGACTGCCATGCGGTGAACTTCGGCGGCTTCGCGACGCCGGAACGGCGCATCGTCTTCGACATCAACGATTTCGACGAGACCTCACCCGCGCCCTGGGAATGGGACGTCAAGCGGCTGGTCGCGAGCTTCGTGCTGCTCGGCCGCTACCGGAACTTCTCGCTCGACGACACGCGGGAATGCGCGTGGCGCGCCGCGCGCGCCTACCGCAAGCGTATGGCGCGCTATGCGGAGATGCCGATCCTCGAGGCCTGGTACGACAGCTTCGACCTCGAGGACTTGCTTGAGGCAACCGGCAACGCCGCGCTGCAGAAGAAGCTCGAGAGGAAGATCCGCGAGGGAACGGAGGCGTCGAGCCACGCGCTCGAATTCGAGAAGCTCGCCCTGCGCAGCCGGCCGGAGCCGCGCATCCGCGACCAGCCGCCACTGATCTATCACGTCGATGACGAGCGCGGCCGCCACTTCCGCGACGACATCGCCGAATCCTTCCGTCGGTACAGGGAATCGGTCATGCCGTCGGTGGCCACGCTGCTCGACCGCTACCGGCTGGTGGACGTCGCGATGAAGGTCGTGGGGGTGGGCAGCGTTGGCACGCTCTGCGCCATGGTGCTGCTGATGTCGGGCTCCGGCGATCCGCTGTTCCTGCAGGTGAAGGAGGCGCGGCGGTCGGTGCTCGAGCCCTATGCGGGCGCCAATCCGGTGGCGCATCCCGGCGAGCGCGTGGTGCGCGGCCAGCGGCTGATGCAGGGGGCGAGCGACATGTTCCTCGGCTGGCTCACCGGCGCCGGCAAGGGGCATCCGAACCTCTATGTCCGGCAGCTGAACGACGTGAAGGTCAAGCCGCAGATCGAGGTCGCGATCCCCTCCGGCAGCAAGGTCTACGCCCGCTACACGGGCATGGCGCTGGCGCGCGCGCATTGCCGGTCGGGCGATCCGGTGCTGCTCAGCGCCTACATGGGCGACGGCGAGGCCTTCGAGGACGCGATGGCCGATTTCGCCGCCGCCTATGCCGACCAGGCCGAGCGCGACCACGAGGCCATGGTCGCCGCGGTGCGCGCCGGTCGCATCGAGATCCGTTCGGAAGCCTGACGTCGGGCGCGCGAGAGAGGGAACCGATGCGCATGCCGAGGCCGGCGCGACCCTCGACCGGCATCGGGCCAGCCGGGTGGCGGGCGTGATGTCCGCCGAGCGGCCCGATGGCTCGCGGCGGGACAGGGGAGGCGTCGCTGCCTTCTTCCCGCCGCTCGGATGGCTGCGCGGCTATTCCGCGGCGTGGCTGCGCGGGGACGTCGTGGCGGGGGTGACCCTCGCCGCCTACGCCCTGCCGGTGGCGCTGGCCTACGCGACGCTCGCCGGCCTGCCGCCACAGGTGGGTGTCTACGGATACATGCTGGGCGGCCTCGGCTACGCGCTGCTCGGCTCCTCCCGCCATCTCGCCATCGGTCCGACCTCGGCGATCTCGCTGATGGTCGCGGCGAATGTCGGCGCCATGGCCGGGGGGGACGCGGCGCGATACCTCGCGATCGCGAGCCTCGCGGCGTTCACCGTGGCGGTTCTCTGCCTGATTTCCTGGGCGCTGCGGCTGAGCGTCCTGGTCAAGCTGATCAGCGACAGCATCCTCGTCGGCTTCAAGGCGGGAGCCGGCATCACCATCGCGGTGACGCAGCTGCCCGCGCTGTTCGGCGTCGCCGGCGGCGGGCACAACACGATCGAGCGCCTGGTCAGGCTGGCCGGCCAGTTGCCGGGGCTCAGCATGGCGACGCTCGGTGTCGGCCTCGCCGGTCTGGCGCTGCTGGTCGCGGGCGGCAGGGCATTGCCGGGCCGCCCGATCGCGCTCGGGGTCGTGGTGCTGTCCATCGTCGCGGCGAGCCTGTTCGGCCTCGCCGGGCATGGCGTCGTGGTCACCGGCCCGATTCCCGCCGGTCTTCCCGAGCTGGGGCTCCCGTCGCTTCGCATCTCGGACGTCGAGGGCATCGTGCCGCTCGCTGCCGGCTGCCTGCTGCTCGCCTATATCGAGGGCGTCTCGGCGGCGCGCAGCTTCGCGGAGAAGCACGGCTACGCGCTGAACCCGCGGCAGGAATTCCTCGGCATCGGAGCGGCGAACCTCCTTGCCGGGCTGGGCCACGGCTATCCCGTCGCCGGCGGGCTCTCGCAATCCGCCGTGGCCGAGAAGGCGGGCTCCCGGACGCCGCTGACGCTGGTCGTCGCCTCCGCCACCCTTGGCGTCTGCCTGGTGTTCCTCACCGGGCTGCTCGCCGACCTGCCGAAGGCGACGCTGGCGGCGGTGGTGCTGACGGCGGTGGCGGGGCTGATCAACATCCCCGAGCTCGCGCGGCTCTGGCGCCTGAGTCGCATGGATTTCGCGGCCGCCGCCGTGGCGCTGGTCGGCGTGCTGCTGCTCGGCATCCTGCAGGGCATCCTGCTGGCGGCGCTTGCCTCGGTCCTGATGATGCTCATCCGTGCGAGCCGTCCGCATGTCGCCTTCCTAGGCCGCATCCCTGGGACGACGCGCTACGGCGACCTGATGCGCCATCCGGAGAACGAGCCCATCCCCGGGATTCTGGCCTTCCGCCCCGAGGGCTCGCTGCTCTACGTCAACGCGGAGAACGTGCAGGACGCGGTCCTGGCGCGGCTCGCGGCCCAGCCGCACGGTTCCATCCGGCTCGTGGTCTGCGACCTCTCGGCTGCGCCGCACATGGATCTGTCGGCGCTTGCGATGCTGCGCAAGCTCGTCGCGAGCCTTGCGGAGCAGGGCATCGGCTTCGCGATCGCGGGCGCGCGCGGCCGGATCCGCGACCTGCTCCGGCGCGACGGCTTCGCCGACCTCGTCGGCGGCATCTCGCGCACCGCGACGATCGAGACCGTCCTCCGCGAGGCGGAGGGGCGGAGGACATGACCCAGGGCGCAGCCCATCCTCCGGAAGTCGCGACGCGGCACGTCGTCGCGACGGCGCGGCTCGGCCGGAACGTGCCGGGGGACGATCGCGTCCGGCCAGGCTTCGCAATTGCGAGAAATCAATGCGGGACGGCTGGACGTGAGGGTAGGGATGGTCGCAACGCTGGTGCGCCGCCGGCGCGCAAGAGCGCCGGCAGCGCCGGATGCGACCGCGAGAGTTGAGGAGAGGCGCCTTGAGTAGCCGGGACGAGATCGCTCCCCTGATCGGACTGTCGCGGCGCGACGCCGCGCCAGGGATGTCGGCGACGAGCGAGCATGTGCTGCAGCAACGCGGCTTCGACGTCGTCGCGGCGCTGTTCGGGACGCCGAACGCCGAGCCGGCGAAGCTGCCGGACGCGGCGCTCGCGCTGCTGATGCACGGCATCATCCTGGATTTCCTGGCCCGCCGCATGCCGGGCCCGGGCAGCGAGATGCTGTCGCAGGAGATCCGCTTCGTCATGGACCCGGCCGTCGGCGACACGGTCCTCGTCTCCGGCACGCTGGCCTCGCGACCCGCGGAGGACACGGCGAAGGTCGTGCTGACCGTGGACTGCGCCCGTGGGCGCCTGGCCGAGGGCAGCGTCCTGGTGCGGCTACCGGAAGAGACGGTGACGCTGCGGCCGGAGACGCGGCCCGACATCATCCTCCACACGCACCGCCACCTGGAGCGCCTGATGGAGAGTGCGGCCCGCGCGCCGACGCTCACCGCCGCGGTGGCCTGGCCCTGCGACCGCGACAGCCTTCTCGGGCCGCTGCAGGCGATGCGCGACGGGGCGCTGCGGCCGATCCTGGTCGGGCCGCGCGGCGAGATCGAGAAGGCCGCCGCCGCCGCAGGCGTCTCGCTGCAGGGTGCCGAGGTGGTGGACGCCGCGACACCCGTCGAGGCCGCGGTGGCCGCCGTGAAGCTCTGCCGGGCAGGTGCTGCGGAGGCCCTGATGAAGGGCAGCCTGCACACCGACGAACTGATGAGCGCGGTCGTCTCGCGCGAGGGCGGGCTGCGGACCGCCCGGCGCATCAGCCATGTCTTCGCGATGGACGTGCCGTCCTACCCCAAGGCGCTCTTCGTCACCGACGCCGCCATCAACATCGCCCCCGACCTGACGACCAAGGTGGACATCGTGCAGAACGCGGTGGACATGCTCCGCGCGCTCGGCAATCCGCAGCCGAAGGTCGCGATCCTCTCGGCGGTGGAGACGGTGAACCCGAAGATCCCGGGCACGCTGGACGCCGCCTTGCTGTGCAAGATGGCGGATCGCGGCCAGATCACCGGCGCGCTGCTCGACGGGCCGCTCGCCTTCGACAACGCGATCAGCCGTGCCGCGGCGCAGATCAAGAAGATCGTCTCGCCGGTCGCGGGCGACGCCGACATCCTGGTCGTCCCGGACCTCGAGGCCGGGAACATGGTGGCGAAGCAGCTGAGCTACCTGGCCGGCGCGGACAGCGCGGGCATCGTGCTCGGCGCGAAGGTGCCGATCATCCTGACCAGCCGGGCCGACAGCGTGGCTTCGCGCCTCGCCTCCATCGCGCTGGCGCGGCTGCTGGCGGCGGCGAAGGAGAAGGCAGCTTGAGCGAAGACCTGATCGGCGTCGTCAATGCCGGCTCCTCCTCGCTGAAATTCTCGATTTACCAGGGCGACGCCTGCCTGCTGAACGGCCAGGTGGACGGCATCGGCGTGCGGCCCGCGGCGAAGGCGAAGACCGGTGCCGGCGAGGCGCTGCCGCCGCCCGATCTTTCCGCCGTACCGCCGACCACGCCCGCGGAGGCGCTGGTGGCGCTGATGCCCTGGCTGCAGGACTGGCTCGCCGGCCGCAGGCTCGCCGCTATCGGCCACCGCGTGGTGCATGGCGGGCCGAACCACGCCGCGCCGCAGCGCGTGACGGCGGCGCTGCTGGACGAGCTTGCGGCCTTCGTCCCGCTCGCGCCCCTGCACCAGCCGCACAACCTCTCGCCGATCCGCGCGACGATGGAGCGCAATCCGTCTCTGCCGCAGGTTGCCTGCTTCGACACCGGCTTCCATCGCACCATCCCCGAGGTCGCGCAGGTCTTCGCGCTGCCCTGGGAGATGGCCGAGCGCGGCATCCGCCGCTACGGCTTCCACGGCCTGTCCTACGAGTACATCGCCTCGGTCCTGCCGCAGGCGGCGCCGGAGATCGCGGGGGGGCGCGTGGTGGTGGCGCATCTCGGCAACGGCGCCTCGCTCTGCGCCATGAAGGCCGGGCGCAGCATGGCGACGACGATGGGGTTCTCGGCGCTCGACGGGCTGCCGATGGGCACACGCTGCGGGCAGCTCGACCCCGCCGTCGTGCTGCACCTGATGACGGCGGAAGGCATGGACGCCAAGGCAGTGGAGGCGCTGCTGTACCGGAAGTCCGGCATGCTGGGCCTGTCCGGCGTCTCGTCCGACTTCCGCGACCTGCTGGCGAGCGACGTGCCGCGCGCGCGCTTCGCGATCGAGGTCTTCGTCCACCAGGTCGCGCGCAACGTCGCCTCGCTGGCCGCCGCGCTGGGCGGGCTCGACGGCCTCGTCTTCACGGCGGGCGTCGGCGAGAACGCGGCGGCGATCCGCCAGGCGGTCTGCGAGGCCTGCGGCTGGATGGGCGTCGAACTCGACCACGCGGCCAACGCGGCGCGCGGGCCGCGCATCACGGCCGCGGGCAGTCGCGTCGCCGGCTATGTGATCCCAACCGACGAGAACCTGATGATTGCCCGCCATACGCGGGCGGTCCTCGGCTGAGGAGCTTCGATGACACAACCCGATCGCCTGCCGCCCGTCCTGACCGGCAAGAAGGCGCTGGTCGTCGGCGTCGCCAATGACCGCTCGATCGCCTGGGGATGCGCCGCCGCCATGCGCAAGGCCGGCGCCGAGATCGCGATGACCTATCTGAACGAGCGTGCGAGGCAGCATGTCGAGCCGCTGGCGCAGCAGGTCGGCGCGCCGCTGTTCCTGCCGCTCGAGGTCCGCGACCCGGCCCAGGTGGACGCCCTGTTCGAGGCGATCAGCAAGGAGTGGGGGCGCCTCGACATCCTTGTCCACTCCATCGCCTTCGCGCCGAAGGAGGCCCTTCAGGGACGCGTGGTGGATTGCCCGCGCGACGGCTTCCTGACCGCGATGGATGTTTCCTGCTGGTCCTTCCTCGACCTGGCGCGCCGCGCGGAGCCGCTGATGAAGGACGGCGGCACGATGCTGACCATGTCCTATCTCGGCGCCAACGAGGTCGTGGACAACTACGGCATCATGGGCCCGGTGAAGGCGGCGCTGGAATCCGCCGTGCGCTACGTCGCGACCGAGCTCGGCCCGAAGGGCATCCGCGTGCACGCCGTCAGCCCGGGGCCGCTGGCCACGCGGGCGGCGTCCGGCATCAAGGATTTCGACGACCTGATGGAGCGCGTCTCGTCGCGGGCGCCGGCGCGGCGGCTGGTGACGATCGAGGAGGTCGGCGCGGCCTGCGTCTTCCTCGCCTGCGACTACGGCGCCGCGATGACCGGCGAGACGCTCTACATCGACGGCGGCTACCACATCCTGGCCTAGCCATCCCGGCGGCAACTGCAACGGCGCTACCATCACCAGCACGAACACCAACACCAAGAGCGGACGGGACACCTGTCATGAGCATTTTCGGCAAGGAATTCAGCGCCGACGCGGTGCGCAACTTCATCAAGGAGAAGAAGGAAGCAGCCGCGGCGGAGCTTCGGGCCTATGAGGCCGCGCAGAAGGCCGAGCGCGAGAAGCTGAAGGCGAGCTTCGAGGAGCGCGAGGTGAAGCCCGAGGCGCTGGATCGCATCGCCACCCTCGTCGCGAAGCAGATCGACCGCGGCGAGAAGCAGGCGCTGGTCCTGCAGTTCCCCTCCGACTGGCTGCCCGACCAGGGGCGCGCCATCACCAACCGCGATCCGGAGTGGCATACGAAGCTCGAGGGCTTCCCCAAGCGCGCCCACGACTTCTTCGAGAAGGAGCTGGCGCCGCGCGGCTTCCAGCTGAAGGCGGAGATCCTGGACTGGCCCGGCGGCATGCCCGGCGATGTCGGCTTCATCCTTACCTGGAAGCGCCCGGAGGAGGAATGACGCGTGACCCGGGGTCGGTGCTATCCTCCGTGCCGGAGCCTGGTTCCCGTGGGGGAGGCGACACCGTCTGACTTCGCCGCGGCGTCGCGGCATCGGGCCGAAGGGACATCTTCTTGACCGTCGCGATACACCCAGCTGCACCGCATCATCTGCCCTTCTTCATCCCGGGGCCGGACGGCTCCGATCCGCTGCTCGTCGGCACCGGGATCTTCCTGATCGTGGCAGTGGTGGCCTTCGGCCTGATCTTCCTCCGCCTGCACACGCTGCCGGAGCGGATGGCGCATCGCGGCCACAAGCTGCAGTTCGAGATCGTCGCCGTGCTCGGCCTGCTGGCACTGTTCACCCACATCCACGCCTTCTGGGTCGCCGGCCTGCTGCTCGCCCTGATCGACATCCCGGACTTCACCGGGCCGATGCGGCGCATCGCCGGCTCGACGGAGCGCATGGCGGGCCTGCCACCGGGCGGCGGCGACACGGCGGAGAACGCCGCGACGGGCCCGTTCCACGCCGCCGAACACCCCCAGGGTCCTACGCCGCCGGATGCCGTGCCTGAGCGAGCGCGCACCCGCGTCGCCGAGCATCACGAGGCCTGACCGATGCTCGAACTGATCGTCTGCTCGATGCTGACCATCCTGCCCGACTACCTGTTCCGGCGCTACGCGCAGGGCAAGCGGATCGGCCGCGAGATCACGCTGTTCTCCGTCTGGTTCGAGCTGCGCTGGGGCATCGTCGGCTGCCTGATCCTGACGATCAGCCTGATCACGCTGGTCTTCTACTTCCATCCGTCCTCGACCTATGTCAGCGCCGTCTACCGCAGCGTGCCGGTCCTCTCCGAGGGGGTCGGCCGTGTTGCCGAGGTCTATGTCCGCGGCAGCGAGCGCGTGGAGGCGGGCCAGCCGCTGTTCCGCCTGGACGACGCGACGCAGCGCACCGCGGTGGAGACGGCGCGGCGGGGGGTCGCGGAGGTGGACGCCGCCGTCGTCGCGGCGCGTGCCGACCTGCTGCAGTCCGAGGCGCGCGTGCTCGAAGCGCAATGGAACCTGCAGCAGGCGATCGACGAGTTCGAGACGAAGTCGGAACTCGCCCAGCGCGACGTCGTGGCGCGGCGCGAGGCGGAGCGGCTCGGGGTGCTGGTACGCTCGAGGCAGGCGGGCGTGGCCGCGGCCGAGGCTGCGAGGGCCGCGGTGGAGGCCCGCCTCAACGAGCAGCTGCCTGCCCAGCGCGCGAGCGCCGAGGCCGCGCTCGCCCAGGCGGAAGCCGAGCTTGCAAAGACGGTGGTCCGCGCCGGCGTGACCGGGCGTGTCGAGCAGTTCCTCCTCCAGCCGGGCGACATCGTGAACCCGATGCTGCGCCCGGCCGGCGTCCTGCTGCCGGAGGACCACGGCCTGCTGCGCCCGGTGCTCGCGGCCGGCTTCGGCCAGATCGAGGCTCAGGTCATGCGTCCCGGCATGCTGGCGGAGGCGACCTGCGCGTCGCTGCCCTGGCGCGTCATTCCGATGGTCGTGACGAATGTGCAGGGCTTCATCGCGACCGGTCAGGTGCGCAGCACCGACCAGCTCATCGACCTGCAGCAGTTCCGCCAGCCTGGCACCGTCCTCGCGGTTCTGGAGCCGCTCTTCGAAGGCGGGCTGGACGACGTCGTGCCCGGCAGCAGCTGCATCGCCAACGCCTACACCTCGAACCACGAGGCGCTGCAGCAGCCGGGTGTCGGCGCGATGCGGCGCCTTGGGCTGCACGCGGTCGATGCAGTCGGCCTGGTGCACGCCATCCTGCTGCGCATCCAGGTGGCGTTGCTGCCCTTCAAGACCCTGGTGCTGGGCGGCGGGCACTGACCGGTCGCTGACCCGCGGCCATGCGGCACGGGGCTGAGGCCTGCGGGGCGGGCAGCTTCGGCAGTCCCGCCGCCGGCGCCCCGCCCGTCACGGCGCCGCGGCGAGATCCAGCAGCGCCTCGTCGCTGCCTGGCATGCCCATCAGCGCGAGGCCGAGGGGCAACCCCCCGACCTCGGCCAGCGGCAGCACGAGCACCGGCGCGCCGAGAAGGCCGCCGATCGCGGTGATGCGCGTGACGCGGTTGCGCAGCGGCCACATCACGCTGCGGGGCTGGCCGCGCAGCGGGGCGGCGAACGGCGTTGCCGGATAGGCGACGACGCTGCGGCCGCCGTCGAACAGCTCTTCCACCCGCGCGCGCAGCACGGCGCGGAAACCGGCGGCCTGCGCGACCTCCTCCGCCGAACGGTCGCGGCCGGCGAGGAAGTTGAGCGCGACCTCCCAGGTGAAGCGCGGATTGCGGGCATCGATCCAGGCCTCGAAGCTCTCCCAGGCCTCGCGCTGCTGCAGCGCCCCCTGCTGCGCGAACCACCCGCCGACCGGCGGCTCGGCACAAAAGGCGCGGTGCTCGGCGCGGCCGAGCAGGCGCTCGAGCGCGGGCAGCGCTGCCTGCGTGGCGGATGCCGCGGCGGGATCGGCCAGCGCGGCGATGTCGGTCGCGAAGACCAGGCGTTGTGGCCGCTCCACGGCCGGCGCGGGGTCGAGCAGCACTGCGCCGGCGCGGCGCAGCGTGGCGGCGTCGCGCGCGAACCAGCCCAGCGTGTCGAAGCTCGGCGCCTGGCCGAGCACGCCGTCGAGCGACACGCGGCCATGCGTCGGGCGGATGCCGTGGATGCCGCAGAAGCTCGCCGGCGCGCGCACCGAGCCGCCCGTGTCGGTGCCGAGAGCGAGGTCCGAGAGACCTGCCGCCACGGCGACGGCGGAGCCGGAGGAGGAGCCGCCCGGCACGCGATCCGGGGCGCGCGGATTGACCGGCGCGCCCTCCTGGCTCGTCTCGCCGAAGATGCCGCGGGAGAGCTCGTCCGTATGCGTCTTGCCGACGCAGCGCGCACCGGCGGCGAGCAATCGTGCCACCACTTCGGCATGGCGCGCGGCGGGCGGGCGGTCGGCCCAGTCGGGATTGCCGGCACGCGTGACCCAGCCGGCCAGGTCGATCAGGTCCTTCACCGCGAAGCTCAGGCCGGCGAGCGGGCCATCCGCCGCGGGCTCCGGCAGCGGGCCTGTCGCGGGCAGGAAGGCGCCGAAGCGGTCGTCAGCCGTCGCCATGCGCGATCTCCCACAGGCGTGACGGGGAGAGGGGGATCTCAGTGACCTCGATGCCGCGCGCGGGCAGGTCGAGCGCGTCCTCGATCGCTTGTGCGAAGAGCGCGCCGACCGGGATCGCGCCGCCTTCGCCCGCACCCTTGGTGCCGAGCGGGTTGAGCGGAGAGGGCGTCTCGGTGTGCAGCACCTCCATGCGCGGCACGTCGAGCGCCGTCGGGATCAAGTAGTCGGCGAGCGAGGCGTTCAGCAGCTGCCCGTCCTCGGTCCAGGCGAGCTGCTCGAAGAAGGCGTTGCCGATGCCCTGCGCGACGCCGCCCTGCACCTGGCCGGCGAGGATCAGCGGGTTCAGTACCGTGCCGCAGTCATGCACCACCACATAGCGCAGGATGGTCGGGCGCATCGTCTCCGCGTCGAGCTCGATCACCATCGCATGCGCGCCGGCGGCGGTCGCGCCCATCTCTGGGCCGAAATAGCTGGTCGCTTCCAGCCCGGGTTCCGTGCCCGGCTTCACCGCGCCGCGCAGCGGGTTCGCCAGCTGCGCGAGCGCGCCGAGGGTGATGTGACGTTCCGGCACGCCGGCGATCGAGACCTTGCCTTCCTCCAGCACCAGATCGGCCTCGGCGCATTCGAAATGCTCGGCGGCGGCCTTGAGGATTTTGGCGCGCACCGCGGTGGCGGCGCCATGCGTCGCGGCACCGGCGACCACGGCGCCGCGGCTGGCGAAGGTGCCGACGCCCCAGTCGAACTGGTCGGTGTCGCCGGTCGTCACCTCCACGTCGCGCGGATCCACGCCGAGCTGTTCGGCGACGACCTGCGCGAAGGCGGTGAAATGGCCCTGGCCCTGGGTGCCGATGCCGGTCGCGAGCGTGACCTTGCCGCTCGACTGCACGCGCACCTTGGCGCCCTCGTAGGGGCCAATGCCGGTACCCTCGACATACATGACGAGGCCGAGGCCGAGATGGCGGCCCTCCGCGCGCGCCTTCGGCTGTTCCTCCGCCACGAAGCGGTCGTAGCCGATGGCGTCGAGCGCCTTGCCGAGGATCGGCGCATAGTTGCCGCTGTCATAGGTGAGCGGCGCGAAGTCCTGGAAGATGATCTCGTTGCGGTAGGGGAAGCGGTCGGGCGGGATCAGGTTCCGCCGCCGGATCTCGATGCGGTCGAGGCCGACGACCCGTGCCGCGGCGTCCATCAGCCGCTCCATCACGAAGACGCCGTGCTGGCGGCCGGCGCCGCGATAGGGCGTGACGAGGGTGCGGTTGGTGTAGACCGCGCGGAAGCGGGATTCATAGGCCGCGATGTCGTAGCAGTTCAGCAGCGTGCACTGGCTGTTGAGCGGCACCGTCAGCCCGTAGGGATTGTAGGCGCCGGTATCCATCAGGAACTCGTCGCGCACACCGAGCACGCGGCCCTCCGCGTCGAGCGCGATCTCGGCCTCGTGGATCTGGCCGCGTTCGTGGGTGGTGGCGGTGAAATGCTCCAGCCGGTCCTCGATCCACTTCACCGGGCGCTCGAGTCGCAGCGCGATCCAGGGGACCAGCACTTCCTCCGGATAGAACATCATCATCTTCGGCCCGAAGCCGCCGCCGATGAAGGGCGCGATGACGCGGACCTGCCGTTCTGACAGCCCGAGCATGGCGGCGAGGCCGTTGCGGATGACGACGGGCGCCTGGGTCGTGTCCCACACCGTCAGGCGATCCGCCTTGCCGTCCCAGGCGGCGACGATGCCGCGCGTCTCCATCGGGATGGAGGCGCCGCGGTCGTAGAGGAAGCGGCGGCGGATCACATGCGCGGCCCGGGCGCGCGCGGCGGCGTAGTCGCCCTTCCGCTGCACCACCTCGGCGGCGATGTTGTCGGGCAGGTCGGGATGCACGCGCGGCGAAGCCGGGGCGACGGCGGCCTCGAGATCGCCGACCACGGGCAGGGGCGCGTAATCGACGACAATGTCGCCCAGCGCGTCCTCCGCGACGTAGCGGCTTTCGGCCACGACCATCACGATCGGCTCGCCGAGATGGCGCACCACGCCCTTGGCCAGCGGCACCTGGCAGCGCTGGCGGAAGGTCATGCCGGCGATGGGCGGCGGCGGGACGAGCAACGGACCGGGCTTCCAGTATTCGCCGAGGTCGTCCGCCGTGATGACCGCGAGGACGCCTGCGCGGGCCTTCGCCGCCGCGGTGTCCACGGCGCGGATCTCCGCATGCGCGTGCGGGCTGCGCAGGAAGGCGGCGTGGAGCATCCCTGGCAGCTCGACATCGTCCACGAAGAGCGCGCGGCCGGTCAGCAGCCGCGGATCCTCGTTGCGGGTCAGCGGCCGGCCGATGTGGCGCGTCTCCATCACCGGGCCTCCCGCAGGCGGCGCGCGGCGAGCAGCACGGCATCCACGATGTGCTGGTAGCCGGTGCAACGGCAGAGATTGCCGGAGAGCGCGTGGCGCACCTCCTCCTCGCTCGGGTCGGGCGTCTCCTCGAGGAAGGCGGAGACCGTCATCAGGATGCCCGGCGTGCAGTAGCCGCATTGAAGCCCATGCGCGTCCTGGAAGGCCTGCTGCAGGACGGAGAGCGTGCCGCGCGTCGGCGCCAGGCCCTCCACCGTCGCGATGGCATGGCCATCCGCCTGCACGGCGAAGATCAGGCAGGAACGGACCGGCGCGCCGTCGAGGCGGATGGTGCAGGCGCCGCACACGCCGTGCTCGCAGCCGACATGCGTGCCGGTCAGGCCGAGCTCGTGGCGCAGGAAGTCCGACAGCAGCAGCCGCGGCTCTACCTCGCGCCGGTGCGCGACGCCGTTGACGGTGACGGTGACGGGGATCCGGCTCATGCCGCGCGCTCCCAGGCTAGGCGCAGCGCCCGCGCGGCGACGACGCCGGCGAGGTGGCGCTGGTACGCGGGGCTCGCCTGCACGCTACCCATCGGCTCGACCTCCTGCCGCGCCAGGTCGGCGGCGGCGGCGATGTCCGCCTCCGTGAGCCGCGTGCCGACCAGCGCGGCGCTAGCGCGCGGCGCGAGCATCGGCGTCGGGCCGGCGCTGCAGAAGGCGAGGCGTGCCGCCGTGCAGACGCCGTCTGCGTCCCGCGCGACCATCGCCGCCACGCCCATCATCGCGTAGTCGCCGCGCCGCCGCGCGACCTCCAGGAAGGCGGTGCCGGCGCCGCGGGGCAGGGCCGGGATGCGGATCTCCGCCAGCATCTCGTCCGGCTCCAGAGCGGTGGTGAGCGGGGCAAGGAAGAAGGACGCCGCCGGCATGTCGCGCGCGCCGCGCGCGCTGCGCAGCACGAAGCGCGCATCGAGCGCCAGCATCACCGCCGGCATCTCGGAGGCCGGGTCGGCGTGGGAGAGGTTGCCGCCCAGCGTGCCGCGGTTGCGGATCTGCGGATGCGCGACCTCGTGCAGCGCCTCGGCCAGGATCGGATGGTTGCCCGCCGTCGCATCGCGCTCCACCCGCGCGTTGCGCGCCATGGCGCCGATGCTGAGCGTGCCGTCGGCCTCGGCCAGGATCGCATCGAGCCCGACGACGCGGTTCAGGTCCACCAGCACGGCCGGCTGCGCCACCCGGAAATTCATCGCGGGTACCAGGCTCTGCCCGCCGGCGAGGAAGCGCGCCTCCTCCCCGAAGCGGGCCTTGAGCGCCAGCGCCTCCTCGATGCTGCCCGGCGTGTGCCAGTCGAAGGGCGCGGGCTTCAACGGACATTCCTCATCCGCCGCAGATTGGCAGGCAGGCGCGTCCCGTCGAGGGGGCTCCGTGCGTGGGACGCGCGCCGCGCCGCCGCGGGCTGCCGCCCGCTTGCGCAGCCTGCCCGGCCGGTGGTCAGGTGGGGCATGCTCGCCTACCTCGCCGGACCCGACGTCTTCCTGCCCGATGCGCCGGCCCATGCCGCCCGGAAATCCGCGATCTGCGCCGCGCATGGCATCACCGCCCTGCCGCCGCTGAACGAGGACGTGGCGAGCCTCGCCGCGATGGGCGAGGAGGAAGCCTGGCGCACGATCTTCGCCAAGGATGTCGCGATGATGGAACGCGCCGACCTCGTCATCGCGAACCTCACGCCGTTCCGCGGCGCCTCCGCAGATGCGGGCACGCTGGTCGAGCTCGGCTGGTTCCTCGGCCGCGGCAGGCCGATCTTCGGCTATTCGAACACCGCGACGCCCTTCGCCGCGCGCAGCGCCGCGCTGCTGGCGCGGATGCCGGATCCGATGCCGGGGCTGACGGTGGGCGGCTTCGGCCTGCCGGACAACCTGATGATCCCGGGCGCGGTGGAGACGGGCGGCCACCCGATCCTGCTGCCGGAGGGCGGGCGCGACCTGCCCTTCGACAGCCTGGAGGTGTTCGAGCGCTGCGTGGCGCTCGCGGCGAAGGCGCTAGCTCGGGTCGCCTGACGCCAGGTACCAGGCGCGAAGCTCGCGCCCCTGCATGAAGACGACCTCCGGCCGCGCCGCGAGGTCCTCCATCAGCGCCTCCAGCGCCGCGATGCGATGCGGCACGCCGGTGATGTAGGGGTGGATCGCGATGCACATCACCTTGGCGCCGCCGAGCGGGCCTGGCGAGGCGGCTTCCGCGATCAGCCGGTCGGCCTGGCGCAGCGCGCGGATGCGCAATTCGTCCGAGCCGTGGTGCTGGATCATGCTGAGCGGGATGTCGTTCAGCTCGACGCTGTAGGGCATGGTCAGCACCTCGCCATGCGCGGTGGCGAGCCGCGCCGGGCGGTCGTCCACCACGAAGTCGGCGATGTAGCGGATGCCGGCTTCGGCCAGCAGGTCGGGCGTCTCCAGCGTCTCGGTCAGGCCGGGGCCGAGCCAGCCCTCGACGGGCTCGCCGGTGAAGCTGCGGATCGTCTCGACGGTGCGGAAGACCATGTCGCGCTGATCGGTGACCTTGTGCGTCGGCACCTGCACGAAGCCGTGGCCCATGAATTCCCACCCCGCATCGCGGGCGGCGCCGGCGACGCGCGGATAGGCGGTGCAGACCGAACCGTTGACGCTGAGGGTCGGCCGGATGCCGAGGCGTGCGAAGAGTTCGGCAAAGCGCCAGAAGCCGACCCGCATCCCGTATTCGTGCCAGGCCCAGTTCGGCACGTCCGGCAGCATGGTCACGCCCGTCGGCGGCGAGAGCACCTGGCGCGGCATCGGGTTGTCGATCAGCCAGTTCTCGACATTCACCACGGGCCAGACGGCGAGCGTCTTGGCGTCCGGTAACTCGATCCGCGGCCGGTCCACCGCGGCGGTGTAGCGGAGCCGTTCCTCGGGGCGCATCACGCCGCCTTCTTGGCGTGGTGGCTGTGCAGCCGTGCGGAGAGGTCGCGGCGGACGTCGTTGAACTCCGGGGAGGCGACGTCGCGCGGGCGGGGCAGGTCGATGCGGTGCTCGCTGGCGATGCGCCCCGGGCCGGGCTCCATCACCACGACGCGGTCGGCGAGGAAGATCGCCTCCTCGATCGAATGCGTGACGAACAGGACCGTGAGGCCGGTGCGCTGCCACAGGTCGAGCAGCTCGTCCTGCAGGCGCTCGCGCGTCATGGCGTCCAGCGCGCCGAAGGGCTCGTCCATCAGCACGATCTCGGCGTCGTTGGCCAGCACGCGCGCGATCGCGACCCGCTGCTTCATCCCGCCCGAGAGCTGGTGCGGATAGGCGTCCGCGAAGCGCGTCAGGCCGACGAGCGCGACGAAGCGTTCCACGATGTCGCGCGTCGCGTCCCTGCCGAGGCCGCGGCTCGCCGGCCCGAATCCGATGTTCTCGCGCACCGTCAGCCAGGGAAACAGGCCATAATCCTGGAAGACCATGCCGCGGTCGGGGCCGGGTTCGGTGATCGGCTTGCTCCACATCAGCGCGCTGCCCGCGGTCGGCGCCTCGAAGCCCGCGACGATCCGCAGCAGGGTGGATTTGCCGCAGCCCGAGGCGCCGATCAGGCAGACGAACTCGCCCTTGCGGACCGTCAGGTTCGCGTCGCGCAGCGCCTCGATGCGCGCGTCGTTCAGCGTGTAGGTCTTGCCCACGCCCTGGATGTCGAGGATCGGCAGCTCAGCCACGGTGCATCGGGCTCCAGCGCAGCAGGCGGTTCATGAGCATCACGACGAGGCGGTCGGAGACGAAGCCGGCGATGCCGATCACGATCATCCCGCAGATCACGAGTTCGGTGCGGCTCAGCGTGCGGCCATCCATGATGACGGCGCCGAGGCCCTGCGGCACGCCGGTCATCTCGCCTACCACGATGACGAACCAGGCCAGCCCCAGTCCCAGGCGCAGGCCGGTGAAGATGGAGGGCAGGGCGGCCGGCAGCACCACCTTGAAGAACTGCGCGTTGCCGCGGCAGCCGAGCATCGAAGCAGCCTCGAACAGCCGCGGCTCGACGCTGCGGACGCCGAACACCGTGTTGAGCAGGATCGGGTAGAAGGCGCCGAGGAAGACCAGGAAGAAGGCCGATCGCGGACCGAGGCCGAAGAGGATCATCGACAGCGGCAGCCAGGCGGTGACGGGGATCGGCCGCATCAGCTGGAGGAAGGGGTCGAAGAGCTGGGCGATCAGCGGGATGCGCCCGATCAGGAGCCCCATCGGTACCGCGACCAGCGCCGCGAGCGCGAAGCCGCCATAGACGCGCTGCATCGACGCGAGCAGGTGCAGGTGGAGCGTGGCGGAGAAGGCATCGTCCCAGATGCCCCCCACCGCGAAATCCACCATGTATTCCGCCACCTCGGCCGGCGAGGGGATCAGGCGGGTCATCCCCGCCTTCACCGCCAGGTGCCAGAAGAGCAGCAGCAGCGCCGGCACGATCAGCGCCAGCAGCGCCGGCCGGGCGCGGGCGAGGAGCTTCGCCCCGCCCGTCCCCGCCGCCGGTGCGGCGACCGTGCCGCTCGCCGTCAGGTCGCTCATCAGGACGTCGCGACCTCGTTGGAGAAGCGCGGGTTCAGGAAGGTCGACCAGTTCGGCTGCTGTCGGATCTGCCGGAGCTCCTGCATGTGCTGGCCATAGGTGCGGGCCTGCGTCATCACCGTCTCGTCGAGGCGCCAGATGTATTCGACGTTGCCGGCGGCGAGCGCGTGCTCCACCGCCGCGCGCGGCGCGCCCAGGATGCGCACCGTGGCGTCGGCGACCTCGCGCGGGTTGGCCATCATGTATTCGCTGGCGCGGCGGTGCACGCCGAGCATGGCGCGGACCAGCGCCGGATCCTGCGCCGCCACGGCCTCGCTGGTCGCCCAGATCATGTTGAGGCCGCCCATCGCGGTGCCGTAGGGGTATTCCACCAGCTGGCCGACGCCTGAAGAGATCGACAGGCCTGGGCCCGGCTCGGCGCCGACATAGGCGTCGATGTCGCCGCGCGCGAGCATCGCGTGCATCTCGCCGAAGGGCACGCGGACGCTGGTGATGTCACGGATGGTCATGCCGGTTTGGCGCAGGCGCTCCAGGATGAAGACCTCCTGCGTCGAGCCCGGCCAGATGCCGACGCGGCGGCCGCGCAGCCCGGCGATGTCGCGGATGTCGGAGCCGGCGCGGCTGACCACGCCCATGCCGCGGTTGCAGAAGGCGCCGGCGACGACGACGGGCTCGCCGGCCGCGGCGCCCAGGATGGCCGCGGCGATGCCGAAGCCGCCGAAATCGACGCTGCGGGTGACGACGGCGTTCTTGCCGTCGGTCGGGCTGTCGAAGGTGGTGATCTCGACGCGCAGGTTGGGCGGCAGGAAGCGCTCGTAGAAATGCGGCGTCATCGAATGGATGAGGCGCAGCGAGCCCATCTTCACGGTGCGTGGCGCCTGGGCGTTGGCGACATGCGGGGCGGCAAGCAGCGCGGTCGTCCCGGCGAGGAGGTGGCGGCGGCGGATCATCATGCGGTCTCCCTGTGGCGGATCAGGCGGGGGTCGGGGTCAGCGAGGCGAGGAAGGCGCGCCAGCCGCCGAAGCGGCTGATCTCTTCGGCGTCGGCGAGGCCCTCGGGCTCGACGAGGAAGCCCTTGGGCGTGCTGCCGTCCTCGAGGCGGAGCGTGCCGATGCAGAGCGGCGGCGGGATCGCGGCGACGAAGCGGGCGAAGCCCTCGGGCGGCAGCGCCCAGACCTCCGTCGCGATGGCATGGCCGCGGCCCGCCGCGACGCGCAGCAGGCCGGGG
>NZ_JAKJIB010000489.1 GCF_021864505.1 Falsiroseomonas oryziterrae | reverse complement strand
CACCCCGGCGCGGCGACGCCCCGCCGCACCGGGCCCGCAAGCCGCGGCGCTGACCGCGCAGGCATGGACGTCCGCCCCGTTCGTCCCGATATGCATCGGGTTCGAAGGCGATGCGGGAGACGCCCATGAACATGCAGCGGCGGCCCGACACGGGCGAGACGCTGTGGACGCCGGCCTCGCTGCTCGGCGCCCTGGCCGCGCGCGGCGACCTGCCGGCGCTCTTCACCATGGAGGGCGACAGCGCCCGTCCCTGGGCGGGCGGCGCGCTGGCCGAGGACGGGTTCCGCTTCGCCGCCGGGCTGCGCAACGCCGGGCTCTCCGCTGAAGAGCCGATCGGCCTCTACGCGCCGAACTCGCCGCGCTGGGTCGCGGCGCGGCTCGGCCTGGGCGCGGCAGGCGCGCTGGCCGTCGCCGTGGACGACCTCGCGCCGGAAGCGGAGGCGGTCGCCATACTGCGCAACGCCGGCTGCACGCGCGTGCTGGCGAGCCGCGCCCATGCCGAGGCGCTGCGCACGCAGGGCCTCGCCACGGGGTTCACCCTCGTGCTGCTCGAGGACGACGCCGGCGCCGAAGGCTGGCGCGCGCTGATGGCAGAGAGCGCCGGCGCGCCGCCGCCGGAGCCGGCACCCGATGCGCCGGCGATGCTGGTCTACACCTCCGGCACCACGGGCGCGCCGAAGGGCTTCGCGCTGACGCATGCGAACCTCAACGCCAACCTGCACGGCATCCTCGCCCAGGGGCTGATCGGCGAGGCGGACCGCATGCTGGTCCCGCTGCCGCTGCACCATGTCTATCCCTTCCTCGTCGGGCTCATGTCGCCGATCGCGGCGGGCAGTGCGGTCGCCTTCCCCGAGACGGTGACCGGCCCCGGCCTCGTCGCCGCGCTGAAGGGCACGCGCGCGACGGTGATGGTCGGCGTGCCGCGGCTCTACACCGCGCTCGTCGCCGGTCTCGAAGGCCGCGTCGCCGCGCGTGGTGCGGCCGCGCGCACGGCCTTCGCGGCGATGCTGCGGCTGTCGCGCGCGGCGCGGCGGCGCGATGTGTTCCTAGGCCGCCGCCTCTTCGCCAGCCTGCACGCGCAGCTCGCGCCCGAGCTGAAGCTCATGGTGTCGGGCGGTGCGCGGCTTGAGGAGGAGGCGAGTTGGAAGCTGGAGGCGCTGGGCTGGCGCCTGCTCAACGGCTACGGCCTGGCGGAGACAGCATCCCTCTTCACCGGCAACGTGCCGACCCGCCAGCGCATCGGCAGCGAAGGCCAACCCGTCGCCGCGGGCAGCGCGATCCGCATCGTCGCCCCCGACACCACGAGGCCCCTGCCGCCCGGCGCGGAGGGCGAGATCCAGCTGCGCGGCCGCAACGTCTTCGCCGGCTACCGCGACAACCCCGACGCCAATGCCGCCGCCTTCACGCCGGATGGCTGGTTCCGCAGCGGCGACCTTGGCCATCTCGACGCCGACGGCTTCGTCTTCGTCACCGGCCGGCTGAAGGAGATGATCGTCCTCGGCGGCGGCAAGAACGTCTTCCCCGAGCCGCTGGAGCGCCACTACACCCGCGGGCCGGTGAAGGAGATCGCGGTGCTCGAGCGCGCCGGCGCGCTGGTCGCCGTGGTGCTGCCCGACACCACCGCGATCCGCGCGCCGAATGCCAGGACGGTGGAAGACGCGCTGCGCGTCGCGCTGGCCGAGGCCGCGAATGAGGTGCCGTCCTTCCAGCGCCTCGCGGGCTTCGTCGTGGCGCGCGAGCCGCTGCCGCGCACGCGCCTCGGCAAGATCCAGCGCTTCCGGCTGCCCACGCTCTACGAGGAGTTGCGCAGCGGCGCCGCGCCGCGCGAAGCCGCCGCACATTCGCCGGAGGACCTCGCCCTGCTCGCGGCACCCGGCGCGAAGGAGGCCTGGGCGATCCTGCGCGCCCGCGATCCGTCGGCGCCCGAGCCGTCGCTGGACGCGCATCCCGGCCTCGACCTCGGCATGGACAGCCTGGCCTGGGTCGGCGTGGCGCTGGAGCTGGAAAGCCGGCTCGGCGTGCGGCTGTCGGAGGAGGAGATCGCCGGCTTCGCGACGCTGCGCGACCTGCTGCGCCATGTCGCCCAGGCTGGCGCCGCGCCCGCCGCAGCGCCAGCCGTC